>CAXMTO010000477.1:0-23843 GCA_964196355.1 uncultured Myxococcota bacterium | reverse complement strand
ACCCCAGTGAACTATAGTAGTTTATGTTTGCTGGGGTAGCGACGCTGCAGGTAAGCGAACGCAGTGAGACTCCGGATGTGATCATATCTGCTGGCCTTTGGTGAACATTGTGTAAAATTTCTCGTCAAATCGAACGGGTGGCAAGCTGTTACAATGAACACTCTCAGAAAATTGACACAATGTTCATGAGAAATGCGGGCTAATAGTCGCACTGATCTGCCAGCCTCTTGCTAAATCAGGAAAGGTGGTTGCCATGGGTAGAGTCTTGCGTTCTGCACAGCGATAATTCTCCCCCAAAGTATCTCGGAAACCGAATAAGATTGCAGTTAATCTGGCGTCAGACAATATTTGGACCTATCGTATTATGTAAAAGTGGTTTTAGTGTCTTACCCCTGAAAACCAGTCACTCTTTTCAGTACCCCCTTGTGGAGTGTTGTTTTACTGCCTGGAAAACAGGGTACCCGTCAGGCAGATGGGGTGGAGGAATGAGGGAGTTGTACCTTTGAGCTGTTTTTGCAATAGGGAGGATCGTATGCGAATGTGGCAATTCAAAATATCGTTCATAGTCATTTTGGTTTTTATTTTATTTCAAGTATCTAAAGCTGTTTCTGCTCAATCGGAAATGGCACCAGCATGGGAGGGTACTGAGTGGATAAATCTGCCGGCAGGCAAAAAGACACTGGATGTGAAAGATTTACGAGGTAGGGTTGTTTATCTCTCATTCTTCCAGAAATGGTGACCTGGCTGCCATAAATATGGTTTTCCTGCGTTGCAGGAAATAGCATCTCTCTACCAGGATGACCCGACTGTCGCTGTTGTAACAATACAAACCACCTTTGAGGGTTTTGGGATCAACGATGTAAATGCACTCTCTGAGGTAGCCGAGAAGTATAACCTGACGATTCCTATTGGGCACAATGGCTGGTCAGGGAATCCATCTCCATTGATGTATAAGTATAAGACCCGGGGAACGCCATGGGTGGTTATTATTGATAGATATGGAAAGATCAGATTCAGTGATTTTTTTCTTAAGCCGGCTGAGAGTCGGGTCATAATCGAAAAGCTAAAAAGTGAATAAAAAACTCATACAATCCATCCAGTTTAACTGTGATGTTTCAGATGCCAAAGATCATGGAATTTACTCAATGTGTACCATGGTTCTGAAACTCCGTAATTTATATAAATGGGAAAATAATCTCGAACCATGGGAGGAGCCTGAGTCAGCAGATCTCCTCGACTGGATAGAGGACAAAGAACACTACTGGGCGACCATGGCCGACGAGCCATTTCGTCCTCTTGATGTGAAACAACAAGATATACCTCCTTTCGACCTCAAAGAGATCAATAATTCACTCGAAAGTGAGAAGTTGGTCTATGGTGCCGGATACGGTAGATCTATGAAGACAGTGTTTTTCCTTGCTGAACTGCTTGAGCAGCGAATGGTTGAAGGATGCCCGGTTGCAATACTTGGTAAGGAAAAAGCAAAAGAAATGGCTGGCAATATTGCCATGGTACAGGATGGGCTGATCATTATCCGGAAAGAATCACTTCGTTTCTTTTTGTGGGATCAGATTCAGGAGCTGCGGTCCTCTTGTCGGAGTTCGTTGAGGTACGCATTGCATTCATACGGTTTATTGACAGACGACAAACTTGATCAGGAAAGGTTCAAATCGAAACTGGATAGCATTGTCGAAGAGGAGATGAATTTCTATATTTATCATGAAGTCGGTGAGATGCTTCAAACGTCTTTTGACACTGAAACATTACAAAAGATCATTGGTCGATTTCCCGGTTCACTCATAGAATTTTTATGCAGATCTGTAAAAGATATTCTGGCAGATTGTCACCCGCAAGGTCTCCTGTCATATATAATTAGAGAAAAAAGAGCCTCGTCTCTAGGTTTTTATGCAGGTTTTCTAGATGGTCTTCGGAAGCAGCTTTTCCCAGAGATGTCCGATGCATGGCAGCTGTTTCTGGACAGCAGGGAGTGGATCCACATTGAACAGGCTCGCAGTGTGTGCTGGGAGAAAAATCTGCTCATAGGCAAAACGATAAAGAACATTTTTGAGCAGATTGACATTGTTTCCGATGATCAGATCCTCAACCAACTGAAACAGGAGATCACTGTGCCTTTAGGTCTTCAACCACCAACGTAGTAACGATGGTGGTCGGCTATTTTTTTCTCCTCTTGTTTTTTTCCCTGTAGCGCAGTTCAGTCGTGAGTGCCTCGAGTTCATGCAGAATTCCCGCATAGATTGCATAGCGATCCTGGCTTATTTTTTGTTCTGTAACCATTTCTGTAACAACACATCCCGGTTCTGATCGGTGAAGACAATCCCTGAACCCGCAGTTTTTCCCTCTCGCTTTTTCAAAACCTGGAAAATAGAAGGCAAGATCGAAAACGGATATGTCCACCAGGCCAAAATCATTGAAACCTGGGGAATCGATAAGTTCGCCTCCATCTTTAAGTGAGTGCAGTGTGGCTACGGTCGTGGTGTGCCGGCCTCGTTTTTTTGATTCGTTCAATGGGCGGGTCTGCAGGCTGACTGATGGGCACAGTGCGTTGAGGAGAGAACTTTTGCCAACTCCCGTAGGGCCGACAAATATTCCCCGTAGCCCCTGACGAAAGTGGTCCTGGAAAAGATCAAGACCGGAACCGTTTGCAGCGCTGAGGGTGTAGAGTCGTAAAGAGTCGGAGTAAATTTTGTAGATTTCAGAGGCGTATTCTTCAGAGGCTGGTAAATCACTTTTGTTTACCAGGAGAATGGGCTGGAGCCCTGCTGTTCGGGCCGCAACTATTGCACGGTCAATAAATCCTGGAGGAGGGAGAGGCTCACAAGCGACAACAATACAGAGGGTGTCAAGATTTGCACCGACGGTATGTTTAGTGCCCCGGGCATCCATGCGGTTCAATTCAGATCGTCGTTTCAGTCGAGTCAGAATCTCTCCTTTTACCACGACGTTATCGCCAACAACATGGCCGGAGTTACGTTTCACCCTGATACTTTGACGCTGATTGTCAGCGTCAAAGAGCACCTCAACGGCAACGCCTAGATGAGCAACAAGTACACCTTCACGCTCATTATGAAGTGACCTTTTATCCAAGATATAGCTCCTCAACCTCTGGCATCATCTCTCCAGGCCGAGCTTCAGGCCAATAAACATCATAACCGATCCGGTAAGGCCATGGAAAATTCTGTTCACCCCGGGTCTCTGCAGCCAGTCTCTGGCCCTATCAACCATGGAAGCAAGTAGACATTGCCAGGTCATGGCGACACAGAAGTGAAGAGCCGCGACAAAGAGAGATTGCAGAAGGGGTGATCTTAGAGGATCAATAAACTGAGGCAAAAAGGCCATATAAAAAATGACGGTTTTAGGGTTGAGGACATTTGATAGAAATCCTTCCTGCAGCGATCTTCGGAAATTAAAATCGCTGTTTGTCACCGGCAGGCTATTTCCAAGCAGACATTGTGGTCTGTCGATAGCGCGTTTCCAGCTTGTTAATCCCAACCATACAAGATATGCTGCTCCGATAAACTTCAGTGTGTTAAAGGCCCAGACCGTCTTCAGGAGAATGAGAGATATGCCGAGGGCTGAAACAGTTGCATGAACAAAAAGTCCGGAACAAATACCCAGAGAGCTAGCTGCGCCATCCCGCCATCCGCCACGCCCACTATTGCGTATGATGAGCATGGTATCCAGGCCCGGGGTGATAGTAAGCAGGGTTACAGCAGCAAGGCAGGTGAGAAGGGTGTGTGTGTTCATCGGATGTCTCTCAGTTCAATATCCCCTCCGGGAGGAGAAAAACGCGGAAAATAATTCCCAGGGATGATATACTTTTATTTGCTGTTCTGCATACATAATCTTTAGTCCGTGAATAAACCTACAGGTTATGGCCGCACGGAGCTACGTTTAACGTACCGGAAAAACAAACTTCTGCCTGTTCAGCATTTTTTCTCCGTACGGTTAGCTAATTGTCGTTAGCTGTTTACATTGAACATGTGGATAGAGAAAAATTGGAGCAGTGGCGAAGGCCCAAGTTTTCCCGGTTTGGTAATCGGGTTTAACTCAAATATGGAAAAGAAACTATGTTTATAGAACTACTTAAAAAACGCCGTAGTATAAGGCAATTCGAAGATAAATCAGTTGAACAGGAAAAAATTGATACTCTCGTTGAAGCAATGTTGCGATCACCCTCGTCGAGAAGTCTTAATCCTTGGGAATTTGTTGTCGTGACAGATCCGCAGTTACTGGATGCACTGGCACAGTCAAAACCTCACGGCGCCTCATTTGTGAAGAATGCACCCCTGGCAATTGTAGTGTGTGCAGATCCGGGAAAAAGTGACGTGTGGATAGAGGATTGTTCGATAGCCACACTTATTCTTCATCTTGAAGCTGCGGATCTGGGCCTTGGGAGCTGCTGGGTACAGATCCGGATGCGCGAACACGGCGAAGGGATTTCATCGGAAAACTATATTAAACAACTGCTCGGCCTTGGGGATGAAATGGTGGTTGAGGCGATTGTGGCCATTGGGTATGGCAAAGAAGAGAAGGTCGGTCATCCAGACTCCTCGCTGTTACATGAAAGAGTGAGCTACAATAAATAACACCAGCCCCTCACCCGCTCCCTGTTTGTCTAGAAAATCTGTGTTTTAAATAATTATCGCTTTCTAAGTGAGGTAATCTATGAGTTCATATTATAAAGATCCTGATCCCCAGGAAACTGAGGACTGGATTGAATCTCTTGCGGCAGTAATAGAGAAGGAAGGTGCTGAAAAAGCAGACTATTTACTCCGTGAGTTGACTGACCGGGCCCGGGCCCTCGGCGTGTCTACTTCTCCAGGGGTACTTACTCCTTACACAAACACCATATCCCCTGAAGATGAAGTGAAAATTCCAGGGGATTCTATTATCGCCAGAAATGTTGCCGCTTATGTCCGCTGGAATGCCATGGCTATGGTTGCCAGGGCAAATAAAAACGAAAAAAGCCTGGGGGGGCATATTGCAACATATACCTCTGTCTCGTCTATGTATGAGGTTGGTTTTAACTGGTTTTTCAGGGGACCTGAGGCGGAGTTCGGCGCTGATATGGTCTATTTCCAGGGCCACAGTTCTCCTGGTGTCTACGCCAGGGCTTATGTGGAGGGGCGACTGGATGATGAACATTTGGAAAACTTCAGACAGGAGGTCGGTGGGCATGGGCTTTCTTCCTATCCACACCCATGGCTTATGCCTGAATTCTGGGAATTTCCCACAGTGTCGATGGGCCTGGGACCGATGGCGGCCATTTATCAGGCCCGTTTCATGAAATACATGGACAGCAGGGGCTTGAAAAAGGCAGGGGATCGCAGAGTGTGGGTTTTTATGGGAGATGGTGAATCCGATGAACCGGAATCCCTTGGAGCCATTTCTCTTGGCGCAAGAGAAAACCTGGATAATCTGACCTTTGTCGTAAACTGTAACCTGCAGCGGCTGGATGGACCTGTTCGCGGTAACGGGAAGATTGTTCAGGAGCTGGAAGGACGCTTTCGGGGGGCAGGCTGGCACGTTATCAAGCTTCTCTGGGGAAGTGAGTGGGATCGTATTCTGCAGCGGGACCACGAGGGGCTCTTGATAAAAAAATTCGGAACCATGGTGGATGGTGATTTCCAGACCATCCGTGCGAGGGGGCCTGTCTACCTCCGGGAAAAACTGTTCAGTGAAGATCCCCGCTTAAAGGCACTGGTTGAAGATATAAGTGATGATGAGCTCTGGCAGATGACCCGGGGTGGACACGACCCCCGGAAGGTCTATGCCGCCTTTGAAGCAGCCACTCAATACCAGGGCAAGCCCACGGTTATTCTGGTCAAAACAATCAAAGGATTTGGCATGGGCCAGGCCGGGGAATCGGTAATGGTTGCCCATAATGTGAAGAAGATGGACATCGATTCTCTTAAAGAGTTTCGTGATCGTTTTCACGTGCCTTTGAAGGATGAACAGCTTGCTGATCTCCCTTTTATTCGCCCACCGGGGGGCAGTCCCGAAGATACGTTCATCAAGGAGCGACGTAAGGTACAGGGGGGTCCTGTACCTTATCGGCAAACAAAACATATCCCGCTTACGGTACCACCACTTTCCAACTTTTCAGGGAGCCTTGGTTCTTCGAAAAAAAGGGAGCTTTCCACCACCATGGCATTTGTACGACTGCTTGGAATGCTGGTGAAAGACAAGAATATTGGTAAAAATATCGTGCCGATTATCCCTGACGAAGCACGGACTTTCGGCATGGAGGGACTGTTTCGACAGCTTGGCATTTATTCTCCAACCGGTCAGCTCTATGAACCGCAAGACTCAGAGGTGTTTGCCTGGTACCGAGAGGATCCCAAAGGGCAAATCCTGGAGGAAGGTATCACTGAAGCCGGGTCCATATCGTCCTGGCTCGCAGCGGCTACCGCCCACACCAACTACGGGGTCCCGATGATCCCCTTTTACACCTTTTACTCCATGTTTGGTTTTCAACGAATAGGTGACCAACTCTGGGGGGCAGGTGACAGCAGGGCTAGGGGTTTTCTCATGGGGGCAACGGCCGGGAGGACGACCTTGAATGGGGAAGGCCTCCAGCATCAGGATGGTCAGGCTTTACTTTTTGCCTCCACCTTTCCTTCGTGTTTATCCTATGACCCAACCTTTGCGTATGAAGTCGCCGTCCTGGTGCAAAAAGGGATCGAGCGCATGTATGGGCAGGGAGAAGATATCTTTTATTACATTACACTTCTCAATGAAAACTATACGCATCCTGAGATGGTCACTGATGCAGAAGAGGGCATAAATCGTGGAATGTATCTTTACAGAAAAGGAGAGGATGGTGAGCAGCGAGTTCAGCTGATGGGGAGTGGGGCTATTTTCAGAGAAGTCATCGAAGCAGCCGAATTGCTCGCGCAGGATTTTGATGTTCAGGCCGATATCTGGTCAGTTCTTGGAATAAATCAGCTCTATCGAGAGGGGATTCTTGTTGAGGATTGGAATCGTCTGCATCCTGAACAACCTCCAAGGAGAACATATATTGAAGAGCAGATGGCGGGATTTGAGGGCCCGGCCGTAATCGCAACGGATTATGTTAAGGCATATGGTGAACAGGTTCGCAAATATATTCCAAATTCGCTGACGGTTCTCGGAACTGACGGATTTGGGCGGAGTGATTCACGGGAAGTACTGCGACGGTTTTTTAAGGTTGATAAATTTCATATTGTCCTTGCTGCACTGCAG
This sequence comes from uncultured Myxococcota bacterium, assembly GCA_964196355.1. Lineage (GTDB taxonomy): Bacteria > Desulfobacterota > Desulfobulbia > Desulfobulbales > Desulfocapsaceae > Desulfomarina. The sequence continues at coordinate 16,598 of CAXMTO010000477.1, read as the reverse complement.
GGGCTCGTAGAACAGGGCAGTCTGCCCCCTGAAACGGTGAGTAGGGCGATTATACAGTATGGTATTGATCCCGAGTCCCCGCATGCAATTAGCCAATAAGAGGAGAATAATAGATGGCCATAGAGAAGATTGTGGTTCCGGATTTCGGTGATGTTCAGGAAATTACAGTTGTAGATGTCTTTATTTCAGCAGGAGACAAAGTAGAGGTAGATGACTCCCTTATTGCGCTTGAGAGTGAAAAGGCTGTGATGGATATTCCCTCTCCTTTTGCTGGCGTCATAAAGGAAGTACTTGTGAAAGAGGAAGAAACGACTGTAAGCGGCGACGTGATAGCGCTTATAGAAACTGGTACTGACGCGGCAGAAGAGACCGAGAATGTTGAGTCGTCTGATGTGGCAGTTCCAGATACGGAAGAGCAACCCCCACCCGCTTCTGAAGATGAATCGCCGTCTGTCGATAAGGTTCCTGAGGAGGATCAGATTTTTCATGCAACCCCTTCTGTCCGGGGCTATGCCCGAAAACACGGAATTGATCTCTCTACTGTTATCGCTACCGGTCCCAATGGCCGCATTTTGTTGGAGGATCTGCAATCGGCCGAGATGCAGGGGCAAACAACGGATGGGCAGGATAAAGAGGTACCTCAGGCCGGTGTCACAGTTTCAGAACCCCCTCTGGAGGATTTCGGCAAATATGGGGAAGTAGAAGAGTTTACCCTGGGCCGTATCCAGAAAATCTCCGGACCCCACCTTCATAAGAGCTGGGTCACGATTCCTCATGTAACCCACTTTGATGAAGCTGACATAACAGAGCTGGAAAAATTCAGGAAAGAGGTGAACAGTGAACTGCAGGAAGGAGTGCCAAGATTCAGTCTGCTTGTGTTTATCACCAAAGCGCTTGCAACAGTATTGAATGAATTCCCATTTTTTAACTGCTCGCTCGTCCCTGGTGGTGAAAAGGTTGTTTTAAAAAAATATTATCACGTCGGTATTGCTGTAGATACGCCTCAAGGGCTGGTGGTTCCAGTGATAAAAGATGTTGATAAAAAAGGTATGAGAGAGATTCGTGATGAGTTGAACCAGCTGAGTTTAAAAGCTCGACAAGGGAAGCTGACGATACCCGATATTCAGGGGGCCACGATTACGATCTCAAGTCTCGGAGGAATTGGTGGAACAGGGTTCACTCCCATTGTGAATGGACCCCAGGTCGCTATTCTTGGTTTGTCTCGAAGTTTTCAGAAACCGGTCTGGGATGGAGAAAAATTTATTCCACGCCTTACCATGCCGTTTTCCGTCTCCTACGATCACAGAGTTGTCGATGGCGCTGGAGCAGCAAGATTTTCCAGGGCATTGGCCAGCCATATTGAGGATTTAAGAAGAACCTTGTTATAAATTTTAGAGGAACACGAGATGAGTGAAATAATTACATTTGATGTTGTCGTTCTTGGTGGTGGGCCGGGAGGCTACACTGCAGCTTTCAGGGCAGCAGACCTCGGGCTTTCCGTCTGTCTTGTGGAAAAACAGGAACGTCTCGGTGGTGTCTGTTTAAATGTCGGCTGTATTCCATCAAAAACGCTATTACACGGGGCTGCGGTGATAGAAGAGGCTGCCGAGGCGGCTGAATATGGTATCAAATTTGAGCCTCCGAAGATTGATCTGGAAACGCTGCTTGCCAAAAAAGAGGCTGTGATAGACCAGCTGACCGGTGGGCTGGCGGGGTTGTGTAAGGCGAGAAAAATTACCCGGATGGAAGGCAGAGGAGTATTTAGAGATGCATCAACACTTGTTGTAAGCGGAGCAGATGGTGAGATCGAGGTAGGATTCACTGATGCTATAATTGCAACAGGTTCTTTTCCGTTTGTTTTACCGGGTATACCGGATGACCCCCGTATCTGGGATTCCAGTGCTGCACTTGAACTGAAAACGATTCCAGAGAGGTTTCTGATTATCGGAGGTGGTATTATTGGACTGGAAATGGCCCAGATATACAGTGCATTGGGGTCAGAGATCACGATAGTGGAGATGCTTGACCATATTATTCCTCCCGCTGATAAGGATCTCATTCAACCGCTGTTCCTGAAATTGAAGAAAAAATATAAGATTTTCACCAAGACCCGGGTAACCGAGGTTAAAGTGGGAGACAATGGTATTCATGCGAGTTTTGACGGTAAAAAGGCTCCGGAATCGGGAGAATTTGATGCTGTTCTGGTGGCTGTCGGCAGACGACCCAACATAGCTGACATGGGATTTGAAAATGTTGGGTTGAAGATGAATGAGCAGGGTTTTCTCGATGTAAATGACCGCCAGGAATGTTCAGTTGCCCATTTTTATGGTATTGGTGATGTGGTCGGTGAACCGATGCTGGCCCATAAGGCGACCCATGAGGCAAAAGTGGCGGCAGAAAATATAGCAGGGCACAATGTCGTCTTTGATCCGATGACTATTCCATCTGTCGCTTATACAAAGCCGGAAGTTGCATGGATGGGACTGACCGAAAAAGAGGCAAAGGAAAAGAAAATTGATTTTTCAAAAGGAAAGTTTCCCTGGGGTGCGAGCGGCAGGGCCCTCAGCGCAGGTGCCTCCTCGGGGGTGACCAAAGCACTTTTCGACAAGAAGAGTGGACGGATTATCGGTGCGGGAATCTGCGGGCAGAATGCAGGGGAACTTATTCACGAGGCGGTGCTGGCTCTGGAGATGGGAGCCAATGCTGAGGATATAAGTAAAACCGTACATGCCCATCCAACCCTCGCCGAGACTTTTGCTTTCGCAGCCGAGATCGTTGATGGCTCAATCACAGACGTTCTTCCACCCAAAAAGAGATAATCTTTCTCCGGGCCCGCTCAGGCTGGGGCCCGGTTTCCTCTGTTCTACCAGTAGATTCACTCCTGCCCTGAAAAGGTGCGTACCAGACATTTCAGGATCGTTGTGGCCTTAATACGCCGCAATAGTCCCGTCTGTTCTCGGCTCCGTTCCTCCGGAGAGGACGCCTGTTTTTGGGTCTCGTTGAATGATCTGGCCACGACCAAAGCCCAGGCTGTCCAGAGCGATCTCAATATCATGGCCTTTTGCTCTGAGGGCTTGGGAGAGGTGGAGCGGCAGAGCGTGCTCGACTTCCACTGTCTTGCCTTCAACCCACTGCCAGCGGGGTGCATCAATTGCAGCTTGAGGGTTTAAGTGGAAATCGATCATATTCATTAACACCTGTACATGTCCCTGGGGCTGCATGAATCCGCCCATCACACCAAATGGACCGACTGGCTGATCTTCTTGTGTTAGAAAGCCGGGAATGATGGTGTGAAAGGTTTGTTTTCCTGGAGCCAGACAGTTGTCATGGTTTGGGTCAAATGAAAAATTGTGGCCGCGATTTTGAAGCGCGATACCGGTGCCAGGCACCACTAACCCGGAACCGAATCCCATATAATTGCTCTGGATGTAGGAGACCATATTCCCCTGTTTGTCAGCTGTACAGAGGTAGACGGTTCCACTGTGGTTGGGTTCGGAGGGCTTGGGCAGAAGAGCTGTCTCCTGGATCAGACTCCGTCGTTTTTCAGCGAAACTCTCCGCCAGGAGATCTTCCACAAGTATAGTCATTTTTGCAGGGTCAGTGATATAGCGCATGCCGTCGGCAAAGGCCAGCTTGATGGCTTCGATCTGTGTATGCATGGTCTCGACAGCTTCCCTATCTTTAAAGGAGAAATCCTTCAGTATATTCAAAGCCATCAGAGCGACAAGTCCCTGGCCGTTAGGAGGAATCTCCCACACGGTATAACCATGGTAATCTACCCCGATAGGTTCAACCCATTGAGGCTCATAGGAAGCCAGATCAGCCGCCGCTAAAAAACCGTTGTATTGTCTCGAGAATCCATTGATTTTTTCAGCTAGCTCCCCGTGATAAAATGCAGCTCCATCGGTTCGGGCAATTAAATCCAGTGTATGGGCATGATCTGGTGAGTGCCACTTTTCTCCGGGCTGCGGTGCACGCCCTTTCGGGGCAAAAGTCTCGAACCACGATCGGAATTCATCTCCTTCAGTTTCGGTTTCATATTTTTCATATGCTCTCTGCCAGGCGAAACTGCAGACGGGAGATACGGGAAAGCCATTTTGGGCATAATCGATGGCCGGTTTCAGGGTCTCTGTGAGAGGGAGGTTACCGAACCGCCCGGCAAGATCGGCCCATGCTGACGGCGCTCCCGGCACAGTAACAGGAATCCAGCCATATTTTGGGATTTCGGTCAGTCCCCTCTCCTTTAGAGCCGCAATGGAAATAGTGGCCGGAGAGGGACCACTGGCGTTTAACCCATGCAGCTTATCCTGGGTCCAGACGATAGCAAAGGCATCGCTGCCGATACCATTGGAGGTTGGTTCAACGACAGTAAGACAGGCTGCTGTAGCGATGGCTGCATCAATGGCATTCCCCCCTTTTTTCATGATGGTAAGCCCGGCCTGAGCTGCCAGAGGCTGGGACGTGGCCACCATACCATTGCTTGCATGGGTAACCATTCGTTGGGACCCATAGGGGTAGTGAAAACTATTTGAGCTCATTTGTATCTCCAATCAAGAGGGAATCAAACCCAAAAATGGGCATATAACGTTTCTATGATAAGGCAACCGCAATCATGGTAACTGCACTGATGATGCCTGTTATGATCAGGCCGTACTTGAGGGTAGCTTTCAGGACCGGCCCCTCCTTACCTGAAAGTCCCACGGTGGAGCACCCCACGAGCAATTTTGCGGGAGCTATCATACTACCCAGAGCACCACCTGTGGTCTGAGCAGCAAGGATAATAGCGGCACTGAATCCCCCAAGTGCTGCCGTTTGTTGCTGGAGTGCCCCGAATACGACGTTGGAGTTGGTATTGCTGCCTGTCATGAACGCTCCCAAAAGGCCTACCCAGGGAGAAAAGAAAGGATAAAATGAACCAAAAATCCGGCTCACACCCTCTGCGAGGATATAGATCATTCCGCAATGATCCATGATCATGGCAAATCCAACCATTGTGATAATGCCAAGGCTTGTGGGGACACCGCCCTTGATTGTCTTTGCGACAATAGTTTTTACAGCGTCGTTTTTATAGAACCCTTTGGATCGGTAGAGGAGATAGCTGAGAACCGCCGAATATATGAGCAGCGCCCCGCCATGCCCAAAAATATTGATGGATTTCCCAAAGCCTGCCGGAGTGATCCATCCGGAGTTGGATACGATTTCAGGAAACGGGATTTTTAAAACTATCTGGCCCAGGAAATTTCTTAAAGGAGTTATTACAACACCGGACGAGACGACAACTATAAGTATGAAATACCCGCCAAGAGCCCACTCCAGCCGCATCCCGGGTAAAGTATCAACTGAATGGGCGGTGCGGTACGGTTTAAGTTTCGCCACTACCAGGATAGCTATAAGGCCGGCCAGACTGGCGCCGACGCCTCCCAGGGTCCACATTCCGGAGACTGCAAGCAGGTATTGGGTGCCTGCCATGACTGCGCCGACAATGGCAATGGCGAGCAGTGCATGTCGGACCATCTTCCAGCCGCCGTAAACGTGCACGGCAAAGATGCCGCATAAGAAGGCGGCAAGTCCCAGAAGGCCTGCACACCAGGGCGCCAGGTAACTATACTCAAGACCGGTAACCGACATCAGGGCCTGAAAAGAAGCACCCATGGAGCCAAAGGTGACGGACCAGGAGTGTCCTATGGCGGGTACAGCCACAGAGACCACCGGTGAGAAGCCGAGTCCCAGTAAAAGTGGTGCCACTACTGCTATGGGCACGCCGTAGCCCGCCACTCCCTGCAAAAAGGATGAGAATATCCATCCGAAAATAAGAATCTGGATTGATTTATCAGTACTGAATCGTTCTATTCCTGCCCCTATTGCCTTGATGGCACCTGTCTCGTTCACGACATGGTAGAGAATAAGCGCGGACCAGATAATATAAAGTACATTAATGGTAAGAAGGAGTCCCTTGACCTGAGAATAAAATAACAGGGCTGGGTGGGCTCCGAAAAGGGCGAGTCCAACAACGAGCGCTACCAGCCAGCCAGCGGATCCAGCCCGAGTGCCACTCCAGTTGTAAATTATCATCAATACTAAAACGGCGAGGATTGGCGAAAAAGCCAGAATCCATTTCACATAAAAAAAACTCATTATTGGGTCCTAAAGGTAACGTCCCAGGTCATATCGCACATGAAAGGGGGCAAATTAAGGCAAGACTTTGAATTCGGACAGCACAATTTCCATTGAACTGCGAATGTGGTCAACCAGCAATTCACAGGCTTGATCTGTCTTACGATTTAAAGTTAACCGAAGGATTTCCTGATGTTCTTGATCGAGTTTTGCTCGCTTCTGGCCATGGTCGGCTACCATTCTCCGATAGCGGTCATACTGGTCATAAAGCAGGCCGCAAAAATGGAGCAGCCAATACGAATTACAGGCCTCGATGAGGGACGTATGAAAATCGCGATGGCAACGTTCCCATGCCCGATTGGCCTCGTTATCCTGTCCAGTTTGAGTATATTTCTTTTTAGCCAGCAAATGCTCTGTGCTGAGGATTCTGCATTCCCAGTCATCATCACCCTGCTCGATGGCCTGGCGCAATGCAATGGCTTCAAATCGAACCCGATTTTCGCCGATGTCCAGCAAATCCTCGACCGAAGCAGGGGCTACATTAAACCCACGCTGAACCTCCTGTCGCACCAATCCGATCGCAGCCAGACGCGACAACGCCTCCCGCAGGGGACTGCTGCCTGCACCGTAGGTAGTTCGCAATTTATCCAGTCCCAGTTTGGAGCCGGGAGTGTAGCGCCCATTGATAATATCCTTGCGCAGCTGTAAAAATAAATTTTCAGTGACGGTTGATTGTTTGGCTATGCCATTGGGCATTTCAGATAACTTGAATCGCTCTGTACTCATGAATAACCGTTTTGTTATTTTCCTCTAAGCCGACATCTCTGCCAGTGTTATCTCAGAGAACCCTTGGAAGTTGGTTTCTCAAATCTTCTTATGCTCTATTGAGCTGTAACGTGTTCTGAACAAGGTGCAAACCTTTATTCGGGGCCACCTGGTGGCTTTTATTGGTAGTAGATTTTGGTTTTCACCTGTAAGCCATACACGAAAAATAAACGCTTTACAAAAAATATACAACATTATACTAATATATGGACAAAGATAAGGTCTGACCATTTTTGCATTGGTGTCTTTCTATAAAGGGACCGTCGATGAATGTCGGGTTGATGTGCTTTTGTGAACGAATAAACACGTCCGTTGGCAGCCGTTTTAACATTTACTAAGGAGAAATCATGAAAAATCTGATGAAATTGTGTATTGCCCTGGCCATCACTATCACCATGACAACAACAACCGCTGTTTTTACAGCGATCGCTTCAGACTATCCAAGCAAACCGGTACAACTCATCGTACCTTGGGGTGCCGGTGGCGGAACTGATGCGCTCATGCGCGTTGTCGCCCATTTTTCGGGGAAGTATCTTGGTAAACCAATGGTCGTCGTTAACGTTCCTGGTGTAGGTGGCACTCTAGGGAGTCGGCAGGGAAAAGATGCTCGTCCTGACGGCTATACCCTGATTGCTACCCACGAGTCTGTTATTACTTCCCAGATAGTTGGTGTTGTTGATTTTGGTTACCAGGAATTTATTCCGCTTGCAAACCTTACTAATACACCAGCAATGGTCGTGTCCCGCGCCGATGCACCTTGGAATAGTGCCAAAGAGATGGTTGAAGATGCCAAGAAAAACCCGGGGAAATTTACCTTTGGCGCAACCTTAGGCTCTACCAGTCACTTTTTTCCGTTGGATATTGCCCACGCGGCAGGGGTGGAGTTCAAAATTGTTGGTTATGAAGGTACTGCAAAACGGCAGGCTGCATTGCTGGGTGGTTTTCTTGATCTTGGTGAGTCCAATCCTGCTGCCGGCTCAAAATATTTTTCCTCTGGCAAACTCAAGCCTCTGGGTATTGCCACAAAAGAGCGTGATCCCCTGCTCCCCGACGTCCCAACTCTGGAAGAACAGGGAATTAAGGCATATCTGGGCGTTCATCGTGGTGTCTGTGCTCCCAAAGGAACTCCTGATGAAGTCGTAGCTAAACTCTCAGATGTATTTGCGAAAATGGCTGCAGACCCTGAATTCATCAAAAAAATCCATGAATTAGGATCAACGGTTGATTACAAAGATAGCGCAGCATACAAAGCCTATATCGAAAATGAGTCCGGCAAGTTACTCGACCTTGCCAAAACTTTCGGTATCGCCAAAAAACAATAGTACAACGTTTGCCTGGGCCCTTGGAGTGTCTTTCTAAGGGTCATTTCCATTTATAAATGATTGTATGAAGGAGACGTTCCATGCGTTCCGATGTGTACACAGGAACCTTTGTTTGTGTTTTGAGCATATTTATGTATTACACAGCCCACAAACTGCCTGAGGGGATGTTTGGGACGCTTGGAGCAGGATTTTTTCCAAGAATTATCTTTGGTACACTGGCAGTTCTTTCTTTTGTGCTCGTCCTGCAATCTATTTTTATTCATTTTGTGAAAAAAACAGGTGAAGAAAAAACAGAATCATTTTCTCCGGAAAGATATAGATATGTGATTATTGCGTTTGTTTTCTTTTTCCTCTTTGTCCTGGTACTTAAATATTTCGGCTTTGTTTTTGCCTCCCTGTTTTTCCTGCCAACGCTTATGTGGATACTTGGACCTAAAACCAAGGCTTCCCTTGTGCCCATATCTCTAACAAGCATTGGCATGACAGCCATCATCTATCTAAGTTTCACAAAATTACTGCAAGTCTTCTTGCCTTCAGGTTCTTTTTTCTAAATAGTTCGAGATTGCACTATGCTGGATTTATTTATTTTAGGTTTTACTCAGGTATTGCAGCCCTATCCCCTGCTGTTAATTTTGCTCGGAACTTTCGCCGGTATTGTTCTTGGCTGTATTCCCGGTTTCACCATCACCATGGGCGCAGCACTTGCCTTACCCCTTACCTATGGCATGCACGCCATTGAGGGGCTATGCGTGATGATTGGCGTATTAGTGGGAGGTCTTGCAGGTGGCCAGATTTCGGGGATTCTTCTCGGTATACCAGGCACACCATCTTCACTGGCGACGATATTTGATGGTTATCCCATGGCCAAAAATGGTCAGCCAGGTGTTGCTCTTGCTACAGGTACCTGGGCTTCATTTATTGGCGGTCTGCTTAGCGCCGTCGCTCTGATGTTTTTTACTCCGCCTCTAGCTACTTTTGCTTTAAAATTTGGGCCATGGGAATTTTTCTCTCTGGTTGTTTTCGGGCTCACAATTATTGCGTCCCTTGCCTCAGAGTCAATGATGAAAGGTATTATATCTGGGCTGATTGGACTTTCAGTCGCCTGTGTGGGGACGGATCCGATGACTGGCATACCTCGTTTTTCTTTTGGTATTCATGAACTCACCGGTGGTTTTTCTTTTCTCCCTATCCTGATCGGCCTTTTTGCCTTTTCACAACTCATGAAGAATCTGGAAAGAGGATCAAACGCCCAAGGTGCTCTTGTTGAAGATGCCGATCTGAGTTTTAACTCCTGGTCTGTCTTGAAAAGGATATTCTCACAACCCATTAACCTGATACGTTCATCTTTCATAGGGACTTTTGTCGGTGCTCTTCCTGGAGCAGGCGCATCTATCGCCTGTATTCTGTCCTACGACCAGGCAAAAAAAGGATCCAAGCATCCAGAAAAATTTGGTACAGGGATCGTTGAGGGGGTTGTCGCATCTGAAGCAGCTAATAATGCAACCGGTGGCGGCGGACTCACACCTACGATGGCTCTGGGTGTACCTGGAGATGCAGTAACCGCGATCATGATGGGAGCGCTTATTTTACACGGTATCCAGCCTGGGCCGCTTCTGATTACAGAATTTCCTGATCTTGTCTATGGTGTCTTCGCTGCGTTTTTTATTGCTCATTTTTTTATGTTGGGTATTCAGCTCTATGGCATCAGAGTTTTGGTTAAATTCACAAAAATCCCAGTCTACCTTCTGGTCCCCAGCATTCTGGTACTTTGTGCTGTTGGATCCTATTCGATTCATAATCGTTTTTTTGATATATGGGCGCTGACAATTTTCGGAGTTGTCGGCTATCTCATGTCGAAATTCAAATATCCTCTCGCTCCAGCAATTCTGGGTGTTATCCTGGGTCCAATGGCTGAGACCAACTTTACCCGGGCGATCATGACTGACTCAGACCTGAGCCGTTTCGTGACACAGCCTATATCAGCATTTTTTCTCCTGCTTGCTGTTTTATCGCTGGCATATCCTTTTTATCAAAAATGGAGGCAGCCAAAATCAGTATAGTAAGTTCCCCGTCCCTTTCTTTTATTAAACAAACTGCAGATAATCTTTGTAAGAAGATTTGAAGCTGATAATAAGACATGAGCGTTGTCAACAGGCTTAAGGCAGCATTTTAGCCCTCGCGGAAGAGACAAACTCTACAATCGGGAGACGGCCAATCCACCATCTACTACAAAGATCTGTCCGGTTGAATATAAAAAATCACCGCGAGACAAGGAGGCGACGATTTTACCAACGTCTTCCGGAAAACCCCACCTTGCAGTCAAGCATAGCCCCTCTGTCAACAATTTGTCATATTTTTCGCTCACATTTGCTGTCATGTCAGTCTTGGTAATCCCCGGCTGCACTTCGTAAACAGGAATATTAAACTCTCCCAATCGACAGGCGAACAATTTTGTGAGCATACTCAGTCCAGCTTTAGAGATGCAATATTCGGCTCGCTCAACACTTGCGACAGTGGCGCTGATTGATGAAATAGTGACAATGAGGGCTTCAAATTCAGGATGCTCTTTCTTTACTGCAACCATACGGTTTGCGATCCGCTGCGTTAGGAAGAACGGTCCCGTAAGATTAGTGTCCATTACATCGCGATAGCTTTCCACCGTGGTCTGTAAAATATCTTGTCTCACCCTGGGAGCTATACCTGCATTATTTACCAGGAGATTCACCTGTGAGACGTGGGAATATATTTTGTTGACAATGGATTCAATGTTGTCCGTTGAGCTAATATCACCCTGGCAATAGAATACCTTTTGCCCACACTTCCTCAGTTCATCAAGGTCTTTTAGCTCTGATTCCTCCCTTCTGCCGATGATAACCAGATCAAAACCTTCCGCGGCAAGTTTTTGTGCTATTCCAAAACCAATTCCCCGCGATCCACCGGTAATTACAGCGACCCTGTTAGTGGGTATGTTTTTCATCCCGTTTCTCCTTTCTCATTCACTGCTGCCGGAACCCTCTCACCCGCATTTCTCATAAACATTGTGTCAATTTTCTGAAAGTGTTTTCATTGTAACAGCTTGCCACCCGTTCGATTTGACGAGAAATTTTACACAATGTTCACCAAAGGCCAGCTGATATGATCACATCTTCCGCGTCGCTACCCCAGCATTAGCTATGAATTCTTTTTGGGGTGCCTGTTTTTGTGGTGATACAAGAGTGGCCAAAAGCTTGTTTCCCCCGAATCGATAGAGTAGGATTGGCCTGATTCGGGTCGTGGATTTTAGTCGAGGATTATCTTTTAAAATCATCATAAATAGGAGTAGGCGTATATGTTTTTTTCTGTGGACTATGAGAAGTGCAATCAGGATAGTTTGTGTAGTCTGGTATGTCCTGCAAAGATAATTGAAATGCAGGATCAAGGGCCTGTTGCCATAGATGGAGCAGAGGAGACTTGTATCCGGTGCGGCCATTGTGTGGCCATCTGCCCTGAAGCTGCCTTGCAACTGAATTTTCTTGCCCCGGAATCATGCCTCCCCATCGATGATAAATTACAGTTGAGTGTTGACCACGTGGAACACTTTCTTCGCTCCAGAAGGTCAATCAGGACCTATCGTCAGAAATCCGTACCAAAGGATGTTTTGGAAAAAGTGTTGGCTATAGCTTCCTCGGCACCGACGGGCAGCAATCGCCAGCCTGTGAAATGGATGGTCGTTCATGAAAAAGGCAAGGTGCAGGCAGTCGCCGGGCATGTTATTGACTGGATGCGTTCTGTGAAGGCTGATAACCCTGAGCTGGCTGAAATGTTCAATATGGCGAAGCTCATTGAGGCCTGGGAAAATGGTATCGATCGTATCTGCAGAGATGCACCGCATCTGCTTTTCACCTGTACCGCCAAGGAAGTGAGGAATGGTTCAACTGACTGTCACACAGCTATTGCATATTTAGAACTGGCGCTTCCGTCTTTTAGCCTTGGCAGTTGCTGGGCCGGGTATGTGAATTTTGCTGCCAACAATTGGCCGCCGTTGGCGGACTTTCTCGGTTTTTCAGTGGATTTTGAGTGTCAGGGAGCGGTTATGGTTGGCTATCCAAAATTTCATTATAAACGGATTCCTAAACGTAATTCCCCTGATATTATTTACAAATAGGTGTCCCAAGGTTCGGACAAAGATGTGTCTAGACGTTTGAAATGAAACAATCCTATCATCTTAATATTTATTATCTTTACATTATAAAACTGTCCAAGTGGCTGATGCTTATCATGCCGGTTGTTGCGCTTTTTTATAACGATAATGGTCTCAATGATTTTGATATTTTCCTCCTGCAGGCCATTTATTCAATCAGTGTTGCTCTCCTAGAAATACCTTCCGGCTATATGGCCGATATAGTCGGAAGAAAAAAGTCTCTGGTCTTCGGATCTATTCTAGGTACCCTTGGCTATGTCGTCTATTCGTTTTCAACGACCTTTACCGGATTCCTGGTAGCAGAAATCGTTCTCGGTTTTGGCGGTAGTCTAATATCCGGTGCCGATTCTGCCCTTTTATTCGACAGCCTGGTTGCAACCCGAATGAAACACCGGTATCTGGAGTTTGAGGGGAGGATCACATCTCTTGGCAATTTTGCTGAAACAGGAGCTGCCATTTGTGGCGGGGTCATTGCTGCACTTCTCAGCTACCGTGAGGTATACGTCTCGCAGACAGCCATCGCGGCTTTTGCTATCCCTGCATCCCTGCTTTTACTCGAGCCTGAAAGAGAAAGACATCACGGTCGACCAGGCTTTTCTCATATTATTGCTATCTGTAAGAAAGCTCTGTTTACCGACAAAAAACTGAGCAGCAGCATACAGCTGTCCTCCATCACCGGTGTTGGTACGCTCTGTATGGCCTGGACAGCACAGATCTATTTCGTAAACCAGGGTTTTGATGAGGTTGCCATAACACCGCTCTGGGTTACCCTTAACCTGACGGTGGCAATTGTTGCCGCCTTTACGGCCAGAACAATAAAAATTCTCGGTAACAGGGTAGCCCTTTGGATAATTATTTTTTACATCCCCACTGTCTACATCTTGCTTGGCTCGATCCCCCTTATCCCTGCACTTATCTCACTCTACCTTTTCTATTCTGTTAGGGGGTATGCCACACCATTACTCAAGGGTTTTATAAACCACAATTGCGATTCCTCCATCCGTGCTACTGTACTCTCTATAAGAAATCTCTTTGTCAGATTCGGTTTTGCTCTGTTAGGCCCTTTCATTGGATGGATGTCAAACAATTTCAGTCTCTCATCCGGGCTTATTCTGGCCGGCATTATACTCCTCTTTTTTTCCATAATCGCCGGCTTTAGGCTCTACATGTTTTTCCCGGAAAGTTTTGAGAACCCGTAGATAACGGGTGTCGTGTTAATCCTGAAATGTCGCACCCGTGTCATTCCCGCGCAGGCGGGAATCCAGGAGAGATTGCTTCAACACCAGGTCGAAGTTCGCGCTTATCTCTCCTAAAGGCTTTCTTCATCATCATAAACGTTACAGATACAACATAAAAAAGTAGAGGGTTCATCACTGATATTTTTCATACCGTGGGGTTCCATACTGGGGATATAAACTGAAGTTCCGGGGCCACAGATTTTTGTTTCAGTCGCTTCACCAGTTTCACCATCATAAGAGTAGCATTCGAATTTGCCACTCTCTATATACATAGTTTGATGATAAAAGTGGTTGTGAACAGGAATCTGGCCGCCGGGCTGTATGGTGAAAAAACGAAGTCCATACTCTGGATAACCGTTTCCATCATCACCATGTTTCGACAACCAGCGCACACTGGTTCCAATCACATCATGCATTTCCCCTTTATAAGGGAACTTCTCAATCTTTACATCCTCCACATCTTTCCAATGGTCTACTTTCATATCATCCTCTTTTGGTCTTTTTTCAGTCGATTCTCTATATTATTATTGATAAGTGCCAGAAAAAAAATTGCCTGGCTACGTGCGACAGGTAATTGCTTCCTGTTTTTTCCCATTCAACCCTGGCAAGGCTATCACATTTATGTATCGTTATCTACGGTTTTGTTAGTAACTCCTCAGAGACCGACTTTTGCGAGGAGAGTATTTTAAAAAGTTTCATTATTATCCATGCCCGAATTAACCAATCAGAATTATCTGAAAAATCTGTAAAGTATTTTAGTACCTTACTTCAGAAACCCGGCCATAATAAACAAGAAACTAAGGAATGTATTTTGAAATTATTCGGTTAGATATATCTCCAAGGCACTTATACCCCTTTGTGGGGTGTTAGAGAAATCATTTTCTGCTGATCATTGACAAACAGGATTAGAATACAAAACTTTTACTGCCACATTGTGGGTTTAAATGTATAGTTTCTGACATATGGTATCGCCGCTCAAGCTGATGATGATAAAATCACCCTTATTCCGACTCTTGAGCAGATATATATGATTACTGGAGAGGGAAGCAACATCGGGTGATGGTCTTTTCTCCTGCGATCGCTGGATTGAGTTGATCTATGTCGGAGTTTGATATCACCTACCTGAAGAAGTGATCCGTTGCGGCTATTTCAAGATCGCTAATAAAATCCTCCCAGTACGTCTTCGGGTCAAAGATGTACAGGGATTATGATTTATTTCGCTCCTTGATTTTCAAACCTTATTTGTTATAAGTACAGTCTGCTGCCGGTTCAACATGGGAGACAACACCCAATGAAAACAAAAAAATACATAGAATACTGGTGGCAAATCTACGGCTCTTAATGCTATTTTGAAACAAAATTTGGGTGGTAAGCAAAAGATACTATGGAATACAGTATGTCATTTCGTTATGTTCTCCTAGTCCTGCTGGTGCTGGGAAAGGTTGCCCCGGTGCACGGGCAGGAGCAGCAGGCAATTCCCGAACAAGTCTATCCGGCATTGGAATATGTTCTTTCTCTCTCTCAGTCCAAGGCTGACCTTGAGCCGGAAAAAATATCCGATCTCATAAGTTTTGTGCGATCTATACCTGCCGAGTCCAGCATGACTCTTCAGGAGCGACGGGGGGCTTCCGGTGCATTCCATGCCTTTTCCGTTCACGGTAATCTGCCTAATGTGCTGGACTATGCCTATAACCCAGATATTCCCATCTATGTGACAATGCCGTCGTCTTTACAGAATCAGGAATGGCTGACCCCACAGGTAAACGACGCACTACGGAATCTGCCGCGCAGTGTGGAATCGACAACTGATATCCGCCTGGTGCGTGGGCGGGACTATGAAGCTATCACTCCAGATACCAACACTGGCGGCTACTATGTATATACACAGGATCGTCTAGTGACTATTCTGCCAGGATCCACCGGGCCGGTGCTCATCTCTGTTTCGAGCCAGGTCGATCCGTCAGAAGTGGGCAAGAAAGGATGCGTCGTCGGTGACGATAAAAATTGGAACTATCTGTACTCCGATGAGACCGGATTAAACAAAACCGGACTGGGGTGGGTGGATTCTTATATGTACCACGCTGATTCTGTCATCATTTATGTAGCCGATTCTTCAGCAAATATGCTTCATGTGGGCTCGTTTAAATGGCTTAATGCGGGATGGGCCAAGATAAACATGGTTAAGTCGAGCCATATTCTTAACGGCATCAAGCGTTTTGCCTCAGATTTCAAGGCTGTACTGGAATCTCCCGGTTTACCAGAAGCAAGGGTGCTGGCAGGAAAATATCGGGAGCTGCTATTGTTTAGCGAACCAGACCTGCGTCAGATGGTCTCTCCCTATCTGCAAGCCTTGAGCGACACCGGTGTTTTAGATGTGTGCAGCAAGCTCTTCAGGAGCAAGGTGTCTTCAGGCGAATATCTGCAGCAGATGAGCCACGGTGAGATGGTCAGGGTGCTACTGCTGGAATATGTCAAGGGATACGTCGGCAGAGACCCACTGGGGCGTATTGCATCCCAATCGGCGCAGACCGAGATATTTGCCTCCCAACCTCCTAGCATTCATGAACAACAGTAAATAACTGAGAAAGGAAGCAGGCCTGACCGTATACGGTGCAGGCCTACTATTAGTGCCTTACTCCTGAAAACCAGTCATAAAAAACAAGAAATCTGGAGAGTGCATTTAAATTAGGAACTTAAAGTAATCACCAGATAGCGAACGTAGAGAGATCTTCGAGGCACTTATACCCCCTCAGGTAAGCGATAGACTCCGAGCGGGTACTGAAAAGAGCGCAGGATTTTTTACCGTTTACCGGTGTTAGATTACCTGGATTGTGCTTTATTGTGCTGCTTTTATTGCACTCAGCATTGCCTCCAGCATCGCCGTCCCTTCACTTCCGAGTTTCTCATCGATGAGTTTAC
>CAXMTO010000476.1:0-4516 GCA_964196355.1 uncultured Myxococcota bacterium | reverse complement strand
CCTTTATCAGTTTTCCATCAAATTATTGGAAATATCATCCACCAGAAGAATATGCACTTCCCTGGGGCCGTGGCATCCTATAGTGAGTACGCGTTCAATATCAGCAGTACGACTGGGGCCTGTGATGTATGCAATAAATTTTGGATCGTTGCCTTGGTGAAAATCAGTCATCGGTTGGACAGCGGCAAGGTTGTCTTTAAGAATTGTTGCCGGGTCCACAAGAATAAAATGAATCTCAGGCAGAGTTGTTGCCAAGCGGATTTCCTCGTCGGTGCTGTTCAATACCACTGTACCACTGTCGGCCAGACAAAAATTGCAGAAGGTTACTCCGGCCCCGGGAACCTGGCCTGCATCTCTAAACCTGCCGGCAAAGACATCAATGCCTGTTTTGGTAATGAGAGCCCGTAAGCCGTGACGTTTTGTAAGCGTTGTCTCGGGTATAAGAGTTGTACCCTCCACCTTTTCACTGATATAGGCGACAGCATCCGGAAGGTTTTCCATCCGTACAACCACTGTCCCGACACGTTTTGCAGACTCAATGAACTGGTCAACAATATTGTCTATCATGCTGTATCTCCCTTATTAAAGAGGTGTTTTTGTTCACGGGGCAACAGAATTAAATGCGTGGTGTTATTTTTGTGGACACCACGCACTGGATGCTACGAACCAAAAAAGATACCTGGCAGCCATGTAACAAGACCGGGGAAAAATCCGAGAATGATAAGGCCCAGGATCTGCAGCACTACAAAGGGTAAACTGCCTCTGTATACATGACCCATGGTAAATGACCTGGTCAAGTAAAAAGGACACTTTTCTAAGCTGCTTTTTTCAAAGACATCATTTTTTCATATTCTCTCGGACTGAGATAGCCGAGATAAGAATGACGCCTTCTACTATTATAGAACATTTCAATGTAGTCAACGATATCCCCTCTGGCCTCTTCTATATTTTTGTATGCTGGAGAAAAGATACGTTCAGGTTTAAGGCTACCGAAAAAACTTTCTACAACACTATTATCCCAGCAGTCACCTTTTTTACTCATACTACTGAGCGTCTTGTAACTTCTTCCGATGTTTAACAGATACACCGGCTAATCCCATAAGAGTTGAGGCTTTTGTTCTGCCGCATAACTCTCCCTGAGCGATTAGCTCTCCAGAAATTCTGCGGGCACCGTATGTCCCCTTTGCCTGCCGATGAATAGTTTTTACTTTAGGAAGTAACCTCTCTCTTTCTTGCTGCCTTGATGATTTTCCCCGCTTTCTCCATGAGTAATAGCCACTCCTGGATACTTGCATTATTTCACACAATAGGGCCCTTCTTTTAGGGATTTTCTTACCGGCCTGCCCTGAGCACCATCCGGATGGCATTTGAGGCACAGGTCGAGACACACAAGCCGCATCCATAGCATTTATCCTGATGATACACCACCGCTCCCGATTCCCCGCTCTGAGCGCCAAAAACACACCGTTCCGTACACGCACCGCACTGCACGCATGCGTCCGTGTCCACCACGGCGACGTAGTCGGCATGGGCAACAAGGTCCGGGCGTCCGAGCTTCTTCATGAACTCGATATCGTGGCAGCAGCATTCGCAGCAACTGCAGAGGGCATACACATGCTGCTCGGGGTTATAGATAGTCAGATGAATCAGTCCGTGCTGATTCGCCAGTTTCAGAACCTCTGTGGCTTCCTTGAGATCGACCCGACGAGCTGCCCCCTGCTCGACCATTTTGTCGGCCACATCGTTCGTATAAAAGCAGACCTCCAGAGGATTATCGCATCGCTTATGCTTTGTCCTACATAAACAATTGGCTAATGCATATGAGCGCGAATTCCCCACGATTTCCAGTACCTGCTGCGTCGGCAATACCCACTGCAAAAACTCCAGCGACTGTTGCACTGGAATAACCTTCGATGAGGACGGAATCTTCCCCTCCTTTACCCATCCGTCAAACATATGCATCCGTTTCTCAAGCTCTTCATCCCTTTGTTCAGTTTTCATAGGGTTCCTCCTTTCGAGTAAAAAGAAATAGATGGATCTTGACCTTATGTTAAACTAGAATAAGTGTAAAGTACACTCACTTGTCAGTATACTTATATAGGAGGAACAGCATGCGCAGAAAATCTGCAGAAACCCGGCAGCAAATCATTGATGCCGCCTATACCCTTTTTTATCAGAGCGGCTTTATGCGTGCCGGTGTTGATGCTATTGCTAATGCGGCGGGTATTACCAAACGAACACTATATCAGCACTTTGGCAGTAAGGATGGGTTGATCGAAGCGGTGCTGGAACATCAGGATCAGATTGCTCTTGAACGTATCCGGCGGTGGGCCGATTGTATCACTGGAAAGCCAGATCAGATGGTGAAGTCGATTTTTGAAAAACTCGCCCAATGGGCCGCCGGAGCAGATTGGCAGGGATCTGGCTTTACCCGGGCGGCTGTAGAATTTGCCGATCAGCCAGGACATCCGGCCAGAAAAGCGGCACGTCGGCAAAAGGAGAAGGTCGAAATGTATCTGGTAGAAAAGTTTGCCGCACAGGATCTGGATGATGCCGAACAGTTGGTGCGAGAAGTCTTGTTGTTGATCGAAGGGTGTCAGTCCCTTGCCCTTATTCATGATAATTTGGACTATATTGATGCTGCCCGCCATGCCGCCTTGATCCTGGTCCAAAACTATCAATCAACGCCCGCGGAGAATGTATACCCGCCTCAAAAGACCTGAGATAATAATATTCTGGCTTGGCTAGTTAAACCCTTTAGATGTGAAAAAAGAAAGAGGGGTCACCCATTTCCTGCCATTGTTTACCTTTTGAGCTATAACGGATTCGTAGCGAGCGCAGGCAGAGGTGCAGAGACTGAGGAGGAAACCGGTGAACAATAATTGCTCACCGTCTGCAATCAGGCGGGTCGCTGAAAAATCGCCTTTGGCACCAACTACAGCTCTTTCCAGCATTCCAACGCCTGACAAGTGTATTTATGGCCCTTGAGCATGCACTGGCAGTGATCAGACGGGCATAGACAGCTGCCACTATACCCTCATACAGGCTTCTGAACCGCCTATCACAGCCCGCACATACATTTATTACTAAAGACCCTTTTTCGATTTGCGGTTCATGCCGGCAATATTTTTTGTGCATAGCCGTTTCTTCATAGTTTTTGTTCAAATATTCTATAATCTTATTTTCCATTTCAGGTTTGTATATACTTAAGGCGCAGCCAGGATTAAAATATGTTTTCATTAGTATGTTCTCCTTTCTTTTTCATTTCTGTCAACACCGTCTAGATACTCTATATTAATGCAATTGCCCAACCAACAGGCTCATGGTGATGGCGATAACAATCCAGAACGTTGTTTTTAGAACTTCCCACAAACGCCCAGAAGAAACTATGAAATACTGGTTCAGAGCATTACCTAATACTGGAAGGCCAAGTAGCCATTCAGGGGAGTTCATTGATTTTACATTGGATTTCATGTGTCTTCCTCCGGTTATTATTGATTGGATTAGACACAGTATATAGCCCTCAACACAATGGATCACTCAGGTTCTTGCTATCTAATTCAGATTTATGATTTCCAGGAGAAATATTTGGTGTTGTCGGTGAGTCGGTTCTAAAAGATGTTTGACTGTGAAGGTCGTGATCCGGTAGATGATCTGGAGGGATACTCTTGATCAGTGGCTACCAGAAGGTGAACAAGAATACCGGATAGCTTCAGATACTCCTTTTACAGAATTATGATCTGCTAAGGCCACGACTTTCATACCTGCATGATTGCAAAGTGCCATCTTTCAGGGGAATAATCTCCATCATTACTGATGTTGGAATGCATATGTAGATCTAACCAACTCATAGCCACTCCCATCTTCTTGTGATCCTGGCTTGTTGAAATTTGTAAACAGGGCGGATCTTTATATTATCTCCACCTCAGCCGTTTCTTCAGAAAGAAACGTTTCATTATTGGCTGGGTGCTCTGTTAAATATGAAAATATTGTTACGATGAGGATTGCAACAACGACCATGCTCAGGGCCAGACTGAGGGTTGATAATTCCGCTATGCAGCCGATGAGTGGTGGCCCAGCCAGAAAACCGAAATAACCGGCAGTTGCCACTGCAGCAATTCCCTTGCTGGAAGATATTCCAGGAATGCGACCGGCAGAACTAAATAATACGGGTATGAGATTTGAAAGCCCTGTCCCTGCAGACTTACAGTAGTATCTTTAATGTGCGACCATGCTCTGTAAACTCACCCAAAATGGAGCATTCCCAATTATTGATAATTCCAGAATCTTTCTGCTCTCGTCGTTATATCCCTTTTCCCGAAGAGATGTATTTTCCTCTAGCTTGAAAGCGGATTTTGCGAGGGTAGAGAAACCCTGTTGGGACATAATGTCACACTAACCGCAATCTTCCAACTGGCCGCGCCAACAGTGCCTGATTCTGCTTTACGCTTCTGTTAATCGTTGTTATTGACAGGAATGTTAGTTTTCTGTATAAATAACTAAGCGCTGATTTGAA
>CAXMTO010000475.1:0-5018 GCA_964196355.1 uncultured Myxococcota bacterium | reverse complement strand
TACCCACCATAAGTTGCCCGTTCCAACCTCTTTGCCACGTCAAGATAACGGTTAATAGCCTCTGGTTTTGGATTGTTATAAATTTTATTCAGGAAATCTTCTTGTGACTGTTTGTCCCTCATATCCATTACCTCTGTGACTGTAGTGGCATTGAATATTGCATGTGCCTCTTCTACCAATTCACTTATTTCATCTGTGTAATCATCTGTATACGGGTCTGCTTCCATTTCTCTCTCCTTTAGTGAGTTCTCTGTGAAAAGTTATGAATGTCACTATAGAAAAGAGATCTGACAAATTTTTTACACCAGAGTGGAGAATGGATGTAGGAGGCCTGCTGAAAATTGATAATCTGGAACAATCTAGCGTTTCAAGATGCTCACTCTACCAGTACTTTTTGAAAAATTGCCGTGCATTTTTCTACCTGAGAGAATGCTCCATTTCTGGCATGTTTTTGGACTATGATCAAAATCCAAACTGATAAGGAAACATCTTCAGTACGCAACGTTGGTGAAAGTTTGAAATTGCCAGTTCTCACTCTAATTTTGCACTGATTTTGTATTAGAAACTGAGACCACCTCTCTTTTTCTGGAAGAGTATTGGAAGGAGAGAAAAACGGCTTAACTGGGATTCCACTTTAATGTTGCAAGCTCAATCTGACGGTGAAACCGTTTTTCTAAAACAAATATACATCTTTCAGTATGATAAGGAGAGGTAGCAAAACTCGTATAAATTCATATCCTATCGATCACGGACGAACTGCCCGTACATATCCGTTCTTTCCCTTTAAAAAAGAACGACCAGGTCCTCATTGGTCCGTTGGCTCCCACGTCCCCACATAGGGCGGCGCCCCATGGTCACCGGCCAGCCAATAGAACCTTTCCAGCCGGATATCAACATCACCTCGTCCATGAACGTCAAAGGCGTCGAATAGAGTCTGTAGTTCATGCCTGTCCGGTAGCCTCCAGTCCGAATATTCTCCAATATTCAGTGAACCGAGATACTGTTCTACGCCTTCCTTATCTGTTATCCTTCTCGACATATCAGCCCGCCACATCTGATTGGTCCCTGATACCAGGAACACATCCTTAGAAACCATTGTAACAGTTCCGGTATCTACCGACGCACACCCACTAAAGAGAGCAAATCCGGTGACGAGAACCCATGTCCTCAAACCACGCCCTGTTATTCGAAATCTTCCCTGTCTCATAACACCTCCTATACGCTTAGTGAAATCCCACTTGCGAAGCACCATTTATGCGGCAAACCGGTTAATAGTGAGACTAATGGTCGGCATCCCCCCTTTGTTCTGCTACTAAAAGCAGTAGTAAATAAAAAAGCCGAGCTACCTCTTTTCCAAGGCAGCCCGGCTATCGCTTTAGACCCGTGACTTTCCGTCCCTGTCTTACGGCAGGTTTGGCTTTGTCTTGTTTTGAATATAACTCTACAAAAAATTATATATGAGAAGAGCATATCACGTCAATGGAACAAAGTGATACCAGTTGTTAATAAAGGGTAAGACCTTTGGAACAATTACTGAAAAATATGATGTGGAAACCTTCAACCATTTAAGAAAATTTCCAATCAAGGATTGTTCCATTCGTACCGAGATAAATCCACAACCTCGGAAATCCCGTGCACCGAGAAGAAATCGGTTATTGCTAGCCAGTGGGTGAATGCCGGAGAGCTGACAAACCCGGTAAAAAGATTATTGACTTTCTGGAACCATCTTTGGCTTGAATGTGCTGTTTTTTCGTTAGGTAATTTTGAATTTTTAGAGATAAAACACCTTTCTATGTCGTTAGGCTTTTGGGAGAGGTTCCTCGACTACATAACAGTAGTATGTTGAACCTTAGGCAGGTAAACGAAATAGAGAGCTTACCACTGGCTATTAGCGGCGATGTTAATGAGAACACTTATTTAACTGGATTTAACCAAGGAATATTTGGTTTTTATCCTACATACTTACGGAGCATTAGAGAGTATTTTCTTTCATTTGTGGTTGCCAGTTATTCACTACAAATCAAATTACATTACATACATCAAGTATAAATACTCTCTTTTCCACGACCTAATAACAGATTTATTCCAGTTTCAAACCAGAGGCCATATACGCTCATTCCCACAATCTGAAGGTTACCTTTTGCAAGTGCTTTCATTGACGCCTCATCATTGCTATCTATCATTGTTGCAAAACCAACTTTGGGATTTTTCCAAACTAACGCGACATCAAAATTAGTATGGTCGCCTGGTGAGGATGAAAATTTTCCTTTAGAAAAAATAAAAAGACGCGCGTACTTTCCGTTCTTTGTTTTTACAAGTATTTTGGCACTAACTTTGTCGATATATTTCTTAAACTCCTTGTGTGTACAAGAAGCAATTTTTAGTACAATGGATAAAATAAAAAGAAGTAATGAGAATTTCATATTCTATTTGTTGAAAAATGTTGGTTTACTGACAGCTCATTCTATTAGTCCACAAAGAACAACTCCCAACTACTCTTAATGCCCTTCAGATCATGAACTCCAGCCGGAGTAAAAGTTATTCCAGATCCAGCAACAAGATCACTTACGGTACGCGATACCAGTATCTCACCAGGTTTTGATTTTGACTCAATACGAGACGCTATATGAACAGCAATACCTCCTATATCTTTACCTCGTAATTCTATTTCACCCGTATGTAAACCTGAACGTAATTCTATTCCATAATCTTGAAGCTGGTTAATCAGATTTTTTGCACATGATATTGCTCGTCCTGGCCCATCGAATATTGCTAGAAGCCCATCTCCCGTACTTTTTATATACCGTCCACGGTAACGCTCAATTAGTCTCTTTGAGACTCTATCATGGTGATCCAAAATGGATTTCCATTTATGGTCTCCAATTTCGGTAGCCTTAGCTGTAGAGTCAACAATATCGGTGAATAATATTGTAGCTAGTGTACGTTCGACACCAGACTGAGTCTGGTCAATAACTGATCCTCTTTCCTTTCTTCCAGTTAAAAATTTCTCAACTTCATCGACTAACCTCTTAGTATCATCTAAATAGGGAAGATGATTGATGCCTGATAATTCGATAAATTTTGAATCAGTAATATTTTCATGTAGATCAATTGAGGTATTAAAAGAAACTCCTGTATCGATTAGTTTATGGAGAATTAAAGTTGGTACTTTGATGAATTTAAGCAAAGGATGCACGTTAATATCACAGTTAAGATCTAAAAACGATTTAAAATTTATAGGTGAGCTTGACAACCGTTCTAATTTGGCAAGCCATTCATATTTCTCTGGCTGTCCCACAAAATCAGGGGCAAGAAAACCAGCCATAATGCCAGTTCCCCATTTTTTCATTAGTTGTGGAATTACTCCAGCAAGCATGTGTCGATCAAATGGAGCATTAGGATATTCTTCAGATCTGATAAAGTTTGCAAAGGTGCCATATAAGATCAGTGCACTGACACGTTTTGGATGGTGCGCCGCAAACATTATGCTAATAGGTCCCCCTTCGGAACAGCCAAATATAACGGCTTGATCACTATTGGCAGCATCCATAACCGCACCAATATCGTCCATGCGTGTCTCAAGACCGTTCTGTCCTTGCCGAGGGAAATCTGAAAGACCTTGACCTCTCTTATCGAACACAATTACTCGTGCAAATGATGATAATCTTCTGATGAAATGAACATATTCTTCCAATTCAAGCAGATGATCTATATGGTTAACAATTGGAGGAACAAGGATTATGTCAATTGGACCAGTTCCCCATACTTGATACGCAATGCCTATATCATTACTTATAGCGTATAATGTCTCAGGAAATTGTCTTTCCACTTTTTCTCTTTATTGCTGAAATTCTAGTTTGTAATTGTTCAGTGAGCACTTTAGATTCAATAAAAGGATTAAATTATCCGAAGATTTGTTGCTCATCAGAGCAAATTATCTATCAATCATCTCTGCCAATTCCACAGCAAGCTTAATCCCCCCCCCTAATTGAGCAATCATCTGACGCCGATACCATTTATTTTACGACAGCAATAGAACCGTTAGCAAGATTTACAAATTCCGAGATAATTCATGACAGGATAAGTGATTCCTGACAATTCTCTTCATAAATGAATCAAAAATCACCTAACCATAACTATGTTATTTTCACAATACTTCGGGAAAAGACTTTAGAACATGATGCCCTACGGGAAAAAAACCAACCCAGCCTATATCTATTTCTGATGTGATCGTTCCCTGAACTATTTCCATCTGTCCCAAAATATGATTAGAATCGAGTTTCACGATGGAAGCTATCCAGTCAGGACAGTTTCCCTACCTTAAAACAAATTTTACAACAAAACTGGTGTTCTTTTCTTGATGTCTATCATTTCTTGGTTAAATGGTATGCGGCATATAACGTCTGGAAAATCATAAATTGCCGGGAGCCTGATGGCCTTGGTTACGCTACCTTTGCCTGCCCAACCCATTCTTCCGAAATTTGCCACGTCCCACGTTCATGTAAAAGCCGTTTTTGTTCGATATGTTCGTAAAAAAGCCTTATGTCTCTTCGAGACAAGATTCGCCAGAAAACGAAAAGAACATGTGGGATCAGTGTTGAGCATATAATTGAAGATCTCAATCCAACCCTCAAAGGGTGGTTTGTGTACTTCAAGCTTGCCCGCTCTACTACTTTCAGGGGTGTGGACGGTTTTGTTCGACGTCGACTACGTCCGGTCCTTCGCAAACAGATGAAACATCCTGGTCAAGGAAACGCTTGGAGTGATAAATTGCGCTGGTCAAATGCATTTTTCACAGAACGAGGGCTTTTCACCTTGCATAAAGCCTGGGTAATTGCGAGCCAATCCCGATGAGGATATCACCAACTGGAGAGCCGGATGAGTTATGTTGCGAACCTTGTTATGTGGTGAAGTCTATCCAATGTTGCGATATTATTGGCTAGCTGCCCCCAACTTCACAACATAATTCGAGTCGCTATGGTAGTGACCTTTTTAAGGAGGTACACATCATGTTCGAG
>CAXMTO010000474.1:0-4181 GCA_964196355.1 uncultured Myxococcota bacterium | reverse complement strand
AAAGACTCTTGGAGAATTTTTGCAAAGTTCAAACTGGTGCTTGGGACCCAAAATAATTTTAAATATGAGAGTACTAAGAAAGCAATTTATGTAGAAGTGCAAGTTTGAATATCTGCTATCAATCAAAAGTCATGAATCCTTCCTAAAGTATCAAGATGTACAGTGGACATGTTGAGTCAGATTTTGTATGACAAAACTCAAGATGTTGGCAAGACATGTGGACTTTTGATTCAACACCAACAATCTCAATTTGTTTAGAATGTTCTATATTGAAGCAACTTATTTGAACTTACCATTTATATTTGGTCTTTCCCCATGGTTTAAAAATTGAGATTATCACAATGAAGAAGATCAGGACAGCTTGCACTATCGTCATTGCCAGATGGAAGGACATATCGACATTATAGTTGCTGGAATCGATCATGTGGGCATGACGTATTGCATTGGAAGCTTCCAGCATATTATTCAGCCATGGTATAAGCCAGAAAAAACCTATGACAATAAAAGTTATCGTGAAAATCCATTTAGCAATAACCCAGTAATACTTCAGGTAGCCCCACTTGGTCAGTTGAGAGTACAAAAGCCCTGTTAAACAACTGCCGATTGCTGCTGGAATTATTATGTAATTATCAATATAAATCATGGTCATATTGCGAATATAGAGTTCGGGCCCTGAATTTGTAGGATATAAGCAGTGTATGGCAAAAAGACTTGCGGCACCACCTCCCCAGATACCGCCTAAATAGACGTGAATGACCTTTAACCACTTTTGGTTGTTCGTCGAGAGCTTCAATTTAACATACTCTTAAATAAGATTCGCATTGAGTGAAGAGCGGAGGTTAATTATTCCTTAAACAAAAAGAAAAACTCAATAAATTGGCACCAAGTTGTATCCTTGACTCTGATACCCGATAACAGAAATATATCCGTTGGCGACAACTTCTATCCCTGGCAAAAAACCACCCAGATCAACCTTGTTGCCCTTGGCAGCGATTCCGCATAGCTCCATTGTTGCCCCAAGATCTTCAAACTCCTTTATCTTCTGTTGTACTTTCTTTTTGATTGCCAACTCTTTTTCCGGGACATACTTATCGTCTTTAGTGAGGAATTTAGTAGCTCCACCTCGGAACGCGAGCACGAATTTTGGTTTGTGGCCGAAGGCTACAAGTTGTTCATAGGTTTTATTAATAACATTAAGTTGTGCCAATAGCCGCTTGCCGCCTGGACTGATATCAAAAACTGCGTTTGTATTTGAAACACCGTTTAAGGCTTTATCGTTTTTTAATTCCGTTGCCTGAACGTTCAAGGCTGTCCCTAAGAGCAGAGCGATAATCAATATTAATTTCTTCATGAACTTGTCTCCTGCAATCTTTAATCAGTTAATAGTTATGGCAACCATAATCTATTCCACCAATGTTTTCTGGTTTGAGGGTAACCATTCCCTCCTTCCTTCTTATACAACCAGTGTGCGGCGGTTCCAGTTTCAGAATGTTGATGCATTGCTATCGACCGAATCTGGATCTCAAATATTGGACCCTCTTCAGGTATGACACATGTATGGAGGCACTGATAGCCGTTTTCTTTAGGGTGGGCAATATAATCCTTAAATCGACCTATTACCGGTTTAAAAGCCTGGTGAAGCACACCAAGTGCCGAATAACAATCCAACTCAGTGGGAACTAATACTCTGAAAGCATAAAGGTCGTGTATTTCGTCAAGATTCAAATCCTTGTTCTGCATCTTTGCCCATACTCCAGCAGTATGTTTCACACGATGAAAGACACTTACACAAGGTATCATCTTGTCTTCGAGAGCATTGCATAACTCTTCGCCTCGTTTTTCAGCCCATACGTGGAGCGATTCTTTCATTTCAGATATTTGATTGTTCAGAGTGGAATAGGCTTCAGGGTCAAGAAGTTTAAGGGCTCCATCTTCCAATCTTGACTTGATCTCCCAATAACCGAGACGATTGGCTGTTACAGAGTCTTCTTCCCACACTTTTTGAGCCAAAATTAATGAATCCGGGTCACCTGGTGAAGCTGACTCCAACTGTTGACACTTCATAAGTAGATCCTGATAAGCAGGTGTTGTTTGGTCTTCTGAATATGATGGTGTCAATTTAACCAATTTTTTTGACAGAGAATTTTTTTCTTCGCTGTAAGACAATTGCATTAAACTTTGTGCCTTACGCTCAGCCTCTAAGAAGTGGGCCACCGCCTTCTTGACTTCCGA
The DNA here is from genome assembly GCA_964196355.1 of uncultured Myxococcota bacterium. Classification (GTDB taxonomy): domain Bacteria; phylum Desulfobacterota; class Desulfobulbia; order Desulfobulbales; family Desulfocapsaceae; genus Desulfomarina. Next base: position 1,949 of record CAXMTO010000474.1, on the reverse strand, counting down.
AATCATATTTTCAAAACGCCAGGCCAACCATTTTATTTCCCAGGCACCACTGCGGATTGGCACCTTTCCCCAGTATCCCATTTCCATTTTTTGAATGCCTTTCACAAGACCCTTTATTGGCTTTGTAACAAGGAAATGAATGGCCGGGTAAAGGAATAAAAATATCGTGCCCAGAGTGATCAACATATGGATAACCCAAAATACCCATTGACGCTTGACCGAACGTTCGTATTCCGTGCTGTCCTTTAATACTATCAAAGTACCTACTTCAATATCAGGTACCTGCATCGAAACAAGCATTGAAGCACTGAAAGCATATTTGCTGCCTTCGGGAGTACTTTCAGGACGTGTTGAAACAATGACTGTATCACTCCCATCTAGCAAAACTACTTCATGACTCGGATACCCTCTATTGCTATATGACAAGTGAAATTGCTCAATATCATGTTGCAACTCTTCTAAATTGGTGGCTGTTTCAATTCGAGCAGCAAGTGGTGAAAGAGATTCTTTGAGTAGATTCTCATGTACAGCATGCTGATTTCTAAGATAGATGGTGTGCTGTATAAAGGTTATCCCACCCATTACAAGACTTACAATGAGTGCAGTGGATAACGTAAGGCGTAAACCTAGAGATAGGCCCCTATTTGGCAGGGAAGAAGCCATTGGTTGTTCATGGATTCTGTTTGAGAGCATAATATTTGCTCATTAGAATTGTTAGTATAAGTAGTGTTTCTAAAAAATATAAATTTGAGCTGAATGACTTCAGCTTGATGGATTTTCATCATCCATTTTTTCATTTAATTCAGGAGAGAGTCCAGGGAACTCTTTTTTTGCGCAGTCATTGCAGATACCATGGGTAAAGTCCAGGTCGGAGTGACTTTTTAAATAGGCTTCTGTTTTCTGCCAGTATCCTTCATCCTCCCTTATTTTTCACACCATGTTGTTAGTATGAGCTTTTGGAATCAATTTTTTTCAGAAGACCCTAAAAAGGAGAAGCGGGAATTGAAAACTGGGTGGGATTCTCAATTCCCGCTTTAAAGGGGGAAGTATGAAAGAATGGGATTACTTTATACTTTGATTCTTATAAAGCAAATGATGTGCCAGAAACATTAATTTAACCCAACCAGCTGAAATAACTTGAAATGTTTTTTCTGGCTCTCTTTCCTCTAATTTAATCCCCCTAATTTTTGTGTAAATTGAAGAATATTCTCTTATGGTGTTAATAATATTCCTTAGTATCGTTGTATTATTTTATCTTTAAGCTCTTGTTATATATCTTCTGGTGCAGGTCAAACATTTCTCTTCTCATTTTATCCAGTTTCTCATTTGGCTCGGGAGTTGAACGAAGGGCCTCGTGATAATCAAATTTCAAAGAGTGTAACTCTTTACGTAACTCTTTGGTTTCGTCAAGGAACTGGTTGGTTTTTTCATGATATTCTTTGTATTGTTTTTCTGCTTCAGGGTTTATTGCCTGCCTCCCAGCATTGTAGCCGTAACCGCCCATCTTATTAGGATATCCTGAGTAACCGTGCATCATCTCATGGTGACCCATACCATAACCATAGTTGCCCATCATTTGAGGCCCCATTCCGTAGCCGCCGCCCATCATGCCGGGTCCCATGCCGTTACCCACCATATTATGCATCATTCCGTAGCCATAGCCGCCGCCCATCATGTTCTGGCCCATACCGTAACCATAGCCACCGCCCATCATCTGCGGTCCCATGCCATAGCCACCATAAGCGCCCATCATGCCCGGATTCATGTACTGGGAGTAATTCTGCCCTCCTGTTGGAGCAGCCTGCTGCATCATTTGTTGATTTGATCTGGTATCCTGGCCGCCCATCATTTGGGCGCCACCAGTACCACCACTTCCCATCATCTGGGCCATGGCCGGGGCAGTTGCCAGTAATAAAGTTAAACTTGTTATAATAATTGTCTTTTTCATG
>CAXMTO010000473.1:0-3428 GCA_964196355.1 uncultured Myxococcota bacterium | reverse complement strand
TGATGTCTGGGAGGTGCCTTATTTGCCAATTGACCCATCCGATCTGGGGAGGACATATGAGTCTGTTATTCGAATCAACAGCCAGTCGGGCAAGGGTGGAGTGGCCTACGTCCTCGATAAAGATTTTGGTTTTAAAATGCCGAAAGATATGCATCCTGAGGTCGGAAAAATTATTCAGGTTGTATCAGAAATAGAAGGCCGGGAGTTGATACATGAAGAAATTTATCAGGCATTTCATGATGAATATCTTGTGCCGCATGCCCCGTATATACTCAAAGCCTTCCATGTAAATAAAAGACATATTGCGGCCAGTAAAGATGAATCCTATGCCGAAGTGGAATCCACACTGTTGGTTAATGGGCAGGAAAAAACTATCTCCGCCAAAGGTAATGGGCCACTGGATGCCTTTTGTTCATCGCTGAAGGCTGAAATCACAGGTGACTTTCGTCTGCGCAATTATCACGAGCATGCCCTGAATGGCGGTTCCAGCGCTCGAGCCGCGGCCTATATCGAAATCAAATACCCTGATGGAACTATAAAGTGGGGAGTTGGTATTGATACTGATATTATTATCGCTTCTGTTAAGGCTGTATTGAGTAGTTTGAATAGGGCGAATGTGGCACAAGAATAGAGGCCTCTGGTCCTCCTGCTGATCACATCTTGATTCCCTGCTGTATGGAAATAGCCAAACGTGTAAACTAGTTTGATAATTCGGAAAATCTGTTAAAAAACACGAATCGTTTTTTGTGTTATTTCATGCAATACTGCTATCTTCTTGGGGCCAGAGAACCGTCGAGATATTTGTGCACAAGACTGGAGACATCTCTCACTATCTAAGTCCACCTCCCCTTATATAAATGCATGTGACCCCCATTGCAGATTGGGATTGACTTTCAGACCGTTTTGTATATACTAATTGTATGTACAGCAGAAAGAGGTGATAAAATGGAAAGAGCAAAATTATTTAAAAATGGCAATTCTCAAGCAGTAAGATTACCTAAAGCCTTCAGAATTCCCGGTAAAGAAGTAAAAATATTTAAACGCGGCAACCAGATTATACTGGAGCCTATAGAACCAACATGGGATCTGTTATTCGAATCTCTCAGTGAATTTCCGAAAGACTTTATGAAAGATGGGCGTAATCAACCTGCCATGCAGAAGAGAGAATCTTTCTAATGCGTTATCTGCTTGATACCAACATTTGCATCTACCTCATAAAGAAACGTCCATTGGAGGTTATAGAGCGATTCAGACAACACCCTCCACGGGATGTTGCAATCTCCACAATTACTCTTTTCGAACTTCAATATGGAATCGAAAAAAGCAAATATCGGCAACGTTCAGAGAATGCTCTTACCAAGTTTCTTCTGCCGCTGAACCTTATTAAATTTGATCGCTCCTCTGCCGTAGAAGCTGCTGCTATTCGCGCAAAACTTGAAAAAAAAGGGATGGTCATTGGTCCTTACGATATGCTCATAGCAGGTTTAGCCAAATCACTGGATATGATACTGGTGACCAACAACACCAAAGAATTCGAAAGAATTGTCGGCCTGAACCTGGAAAACTGGATTGAATAAAGGCTTTAAATCTGTAAATAAAAACAGCAGTAACAGCCAACCGCCACCCCTCAGTTCACCTGACCCTCCCAATCAAAGCAACCCCAAACAAGACCTTCTTGTATCGTTCAAGGGCTTATTGGGAGATAGTAATTCCCAAATAAAGACGCATGTTACCACCTGAGCTATCTTCTTGGGGCCAGAGAACCGTTGAGGTATTTGTGCACAAGACTGGAGATAAGTGTCTGATATGGTTTAGCCCGCATTTCTCATGAACATTCTTAGCGAAATCCTCTCTTCCAGGGTACGGGCTGATATCTTTCAACTGCTTTTTGACCACAGGTGTCGAGAACTTCATGTCCGGGCGATTGAAAGAGAATCCTGTGTGACGTTTAACTCGATCCGTCAGGAATTTAAAAAGCTCTCTCGCCTCGATTTTATCACCAGCAGACGTGATGGGAACCGTCTCTATTACAAAGCCAACACCGGTCATTCACTCCATCCGGTTTTGCCGCTTTCTTGAGCCAGGCTCTCACACATCCGGCAATCCAAATGGCCTTTATTTTTGGTTCACAGGCAAGAAATGAAGCGGTCGCCGGGAGCGATTTGAACCTGATGATCATCGGTGACATCGGATTGCGAGGTCTCTCGTCCCTGATATCGGGCCAGGAAGAACAGACAGGACGAGAAATCAACTCCCATATAAACTCTGCACCATTCTTCTGTACACACAGGAGTATCGCTCCGGATCAGGTAGTCACCATACCTGCGGACTATTGCCACTCTGCCCCTTATTGGTAGCTTAAGGGTACAGGCGGATGCCGATTATCTCAATACCTGCCGCCGAAAACGAAACATTATTGAATATGATTATACCGGTGGAGCTACCGATAAAGACGCAGATGAGTTAATTGCTTTCACCAGGGAGCTACTGGATGATCTGATTCACTGGCTTTAAATGCTAAAGTAGGTAAAGGAACAGAAAAAGGCATTTTTCCATCTCATTTTCCCCATCTCCTTGACTTCCGATACAGCAGACAGGTAAACTATATTGAAATCATTAAGAAATAACTCTAAATATCCGTAACTGCCATTTCCAATGGAGGACTTTAGTACCTTACTCCTGAAACACTGCCATAAAAAACAAGAATCTGAGGAATGTGTTTCGAAATTATGTGGTTCCATATATCACCAAGGTACTTATACCCATCAAGCTGGTACTGAAAAGGGTGCTGGATTTTTACCGTTTACCGGTGTTAGAAAATTAATTTATTCATTCATAAAATATCGACCTTCAATGGAGGACTTAAAAAGGCTCTATAGACTCGGGGTGAGATAAATTAAGTCGTATCCTCCGATGATAGCCTCGTCGCAGGATAAATTGGAAGGATGAAGTCGTTCCCTGAATCCATGCTCGCCAGTCACTGCATTTCTGTAGGGGGAAAAGAATATGAAAACACGTCAGGATGTGTTTAAGATTTTATCGCACCATCTTACTCAACTGAAGAAGGAGTATGGTGTTGAAAAAATTGGCCTATTTGGCTCAATTGTACGCGGGGAACAAACAACTGTCAGTGATGTTGATATTCTAGTTGAATTTTCTCAGGCTGTAGGCATGGTGAGATTTCTCCAACTCGAAAATAATTTACAGAACTTAAATACAAAAGTGGATCTTGTCACTAAACCAGCTCTAAAGAAGCATATTGGTCAGCGAATCATGCAAGAGGTCGAGTATGTCAATCAAACGTGACATTACCGATTTCATATCTGATATTTACGATTCGATTTGTGATATACGACTTTTTATTCAAGCTATGACTTATGAAGAGTTCATAGAGGATCGAAAAACAATTAATGCCGTTATAAGAAGAT
>CAXMTO010000472.1:0-2471 GCA_964196355.1 uncultured Myxococcota bacterium | reverse complement strand
CTGACATTTAATACCGGAGCAGCTTTTAGTTTTTTGAGTGACGAGTCTGGTTGGCAACGATGGCTCTTTAGTGGAATTTCTATATGTGCTTCAGTTCTGATTGTGTATCTTCTACAAAAACATACTTCAGAAAAATTATTTTGTGTTTCACTAAGCTTTATATTGGGTGGTGCGCTAGGGAATTTATGGGACCGTATAACTCTTGGCTACGTGGTTGATTTTCTGGATTTTCATTATGGTGGTTATCATTGGCCCGCATTCAATGTGGCTGATTCGGCTATATTTATAGGGGCGTTACTTTTAATAATTGAAAGCTTTAAACATAAAGAAAAGTAATTAACAATTGTGCAATGGTTATTGAACCATATTTCCTGTACCGACACAGCTTCAGTCCGTATATACTCTGAAAAACATATTTTAGCTTCCTGACTGGTGGTCCCTTTATTATTAGATAGGGTACTTTTATCAGTCTCTTGGCTACAAAACAGTATAAAGGATGGATGATAAAGTTATATCAGAGTACGGATCTACTTATTTAGCTACTTACTTTGTTTGGGCTTATTTACAGAAGGGCGCATAAATAATGCAGGTAGAGTTTTTTCTTGCCGCTTATTTCTAGGGTGAGAATCAGGTCGTTTTTTAATCAAAGATAGTGATGGCACGGTTGTAGTGTCGGGTGTTGATTTGTTTTTTGTAGGATCAGTCTCCGCGGGTACATAAGGTTGACTGAATAACGGATCCTGTGGTTCTTTTGATTGTTTTTCTTTAGCATACATATGCTTCTTAGAATCAAATCCTGAACTTGTTTTATTTTGATTCTTTGTATGAGTATTAGAGTTTCTTTTTTCTTTAGTGTAGTTACGACGCTCTTGTTCATGAGATTTACTTGTGGATTTTGTCAAACCATCTGTTATTGTTGGTTCAAATCCGGTAATTATTTCTTTTGTAAGCTTAACCTTTAGAAGCTTCTCGATACCCTCAAGTGATTCATTCTCATCGTCACACACTAGTGAGATTGCACATCCTTTTGTGCCGGCGCGACCAGTTCGACCTATACGATGAATGTAATCTTCCGGTGTGTTTGGTAATTCGAAGTTTATTACATGGGGTAAATCTTCAATATCAAGTCCACGTGCTGCAACGTCAGTTGCAACCAGAACGCGTACTTTCCCTTGTTTAAATTCTTCTAAAGCTTGGGTGCGCTGAGGTTGGCTTTTGTCTCCATGAATAGCTGTAGAAGAGACACCATCCTTTTCTAATTGTCGGGCAAGGTTATTTGCGCCATGTTTCGTTCGCACAAATACCAGCACCTGTTCCAGATTCTGAGATTTGATTAGATGAGTCAGTAGTTCTCGTTTGTGTTCTCGATCGACAGGGTGTACTACATGTGTCACCAGGCTAGACACGGAGTTGCGCTTTGCTACTTCAATCAATATAGGTTGTTCTAGTATATTGTTTGCAAGTTTTTTAATCTCTTCGGAAAAGGTTGCAGAGAACATTAAACTTTGCCGTTTCTGTGGCATCAATGCAAGGATACGCTTTATATCCGGCAAGAAACCCATATCCAGCATCCTGTCAGCTTCATCTAGTACCAGGATTTCTACCTTAGAAAGACGCATTGTTTTTTGTTGAATGTGATCCAGCATACGCCCGGGGGTGGCTACTAAAATTTCTACTCCGGCACGTAGGTCTGCGATCTGGGGGTCCATGCTGACACCACCATAAACTACAGTACATTTAAGCGGCAGATATTTTCCGTAAGTCTTGACGCTCTCAAATACCTGAGCTGCCAGTTCACGCGTAGGAACCAGGATCAAGCAACGAATCGGGTGTCTGGCAGGCGATACGCTGGTGCTTGCATAGGGTTGTAACCGATGCAGCATTGGCAGAGTGAAACCTGCAGTCTTTCCGGTTCCTGTTTGTGCTCCACCCATGATATCTTTACCATCAAGTATTGGTGGAATTGCCTGGGCCTGGATAGGCGTAGGGTCCGTGTAGCCTTGATCATGGATTGCACGAAGAATCTCTGCCGACAGGCCGAGTTGATCAAATGTCATTCGCATTACTCCTCAACAAACTACAAAAGTTTGCCGGGGCTGATCTAATAAAGACAGCATTCATATTTGATTTATTATATAGATACATTTATTTATTTATTTTCCGTCGTTTCCTGAGGAATTCCCCTTCTGGATTTTTTTGTAATCCACTCGCTACTTTTTTTAACCCAACTTAATAATAGCGGAGCGCCGCTAATTGCAGCTGCATCAACCAAACAATACCAAGCAGCAACACCACTTGGAGGGTTTCCTTGTGGCAGCCCAAAAATAGGCTCTAATTCAACCCATCTCCAGGTCCCGGCTGCCGTACCAATTAATTCTAGCCAGGTAGTGATAAAGAAAGCAGCGAGATAGATCAACGGCGAACGACCTTTAAATAGATAAATTAAGAAAACACAGAACAGTATTGCACCT
>CAXMTO010000471.1:0-9807 GCA_964196355.1 uncultured Myxococcota bacterium | reverse complement strand
AAGATATAAAATTGACCGCGACCTTTACTCTGAAAATATTAACAAAAACATCAACTATCTGGAAGAAATTATAGCGGACTGTGAAAAGGAAATGGACTGCATAAGGAAATTTCTGAAACGGAAGCCACCGGTTACTTAGTCCGCGGATCTTTTCCCGTCTCAAACATCTCAAACAGGTCATAAAACAGTTTGGTTACCGTACTGAAATGGGTAGCTGAACCAGAGCTGGCATATGCCTTGGTAAGCTCCATTGCCTTGGTAATACTTTCCTGACTCTCAAGAGAATTAGGGTCTTTCAAAGCTGCAACAAGTCTTGCCCCTATATCATTTGTCATATTATCTGCTTTGGTTCTTTAGTACCTTACACCAGAAACCCTGTCATAAAAAACAAGAAACCGAGTAATGTGTTTTAAAATTATGTGGTTACATACACCACCAAGGTACTTATACCCCCTTGTGGGGTGTTAATCTTAAAGGAGAGAGGGTTGAGGTATTGAAACTGCCAGGAGTACGTCACGACAGCCCGTCAGCTGTTTTTTCTACTGCATACATTGAGGACCTTGCGGTTGAGATTTTCAAGAAATTTAGAGAATTTTTTTTCAGCATCCTTTATCACATTAGTGATTTTTACCTCATCAAGGGCGCCAACAACTGTTCCGCAATTAACACACTGGATCAGGCAAAACTTCTGCCCTTTAGGGGTTGTCACACGAACAGCCTCAAACTCATGGTATTCACAGGCAGGACATTTTGATCTGGCCATAAACAGCACCTCTTGATAATTTTTTTTCTGACTACAATATATAACGCCAAAATGGTGTCGATTCAAGATGCAGTTTCAAAACAGCATGAATTTAAGACCATTCCGAAGCACTTATACCGAGCTTTTCCTGTTTTTAGGAGTTAGGATGAAACCAGGTTATTGCCAATTAACCCAGCCCAAAACCATTCAAAATAGACAGGTAGAGAAATGGAAGAAAACGATCTCCTGGGAACATCATTTAACTGTCAGTGCGGCAGACACCATGTAGTTCCTACCAGGCATATGTTTTACGGAGAAAACGCATTTGACTTTCTTTTGGATACAGCTCAATCAATCGCAGATGGCCCAGATTACCTGATTATAGCCGACGCCAGAACCTATCTCGTAGCAGGACTCTCTGTGAAAGAAAAGCTACGCAGCGGTGGTGCTGAAGTATCTCATTTTATCATTCCAGATCAAGAAGGAGAGCCGCCTGCTACAGATGACAAGACCAGAGATCTGATTTTGGATCAGGCTCCCCAGGCCGATCTCTATATAGCTGTAGGCAGTGGAGTAATTAATGACCTCGTCAAATGGGTGGCTTATCTGCGAAAAAAACCCTATATCACAGTTGCTACTGCAGCATCCATGAATGGATATGCATCGGCTAATGTCGCGGCAACAGTTGACGGGTTAAAAGTTTTATTTCATGCAGAGGCTTGTATTGCAGTTTTTGCTACCCCGGAAATTATCACTGGTGCACCATTCGAATTGACAACATCCGGACTTGGGGATGTACTCGCAAAATCTGTAAGTTCTGCTGACTGGAAACTCAATCAGTTCCTGTTTGACGAATATCACTGCCAGTTTTCAGTCGATCTGCTTAAAAAACTTGAACCTATCTACCTGGAAAATCCTGACAAAATAAAAGAAAAGGATCCTGCCGCAGTCAAAGCTCTGTTTGATGCGCTCTTCTTATCCAGTATTGCCATGACAATCACCGGTACCTCTTCACCGGCCTCGGGGGGGGAACATCTGATATCCCATACTCTGGATATGATCGCTAATAGAGATGGCAGAAAACATGATTTCCATGGCCGCCAGGTCGGCGTCAGTTCCATCCTGATGGCGGCTCTCTATGAAAAAATAATGCGCATCGAAAAACCTGTTTATAAAGGAATCCCGCAAAATATTAACCATCGATTCTGGGGTAGTCTCTCACCTGTCGTTGAACAGGAGTACTCAAAAAAAATCCCAAAATTGGAACATGCAGCAGAATACCTGTCTCAATCAGAGAATTGGGACAGGTTAAGAGCCTTGATTAAGCCCAATCTGATTCCGGCGGCAAAATTGAAAAACTGCCTCATGCAGGCCGATGGTGCCCACAGTTTCAAAGACATACGGGACAACGAAACTGATCTAACAAAAGATAAATTTTTGTCAGTTGTCAGCAACGCCAACCAGATGCGGGAACGATTTACGATTCTTGATCTAGCTGTACTCCTGGGAATTATACCTGGAGAAATCGAACAGCTGGTTGATGAATGGGTAACACCCCACAGGTAAGCGAAAGACTCCGAGGGGGTATAAGTGCCTCGAAGGTCTCTCTACGTTCGCTATCTGGTGATTACTTTAAGTTCCTCATACCGGTAAACGGTAAAAAGCCCTGCACTTTTTTCAGTATCAGCTTGAGGGGTATAAGTACCTTGGTGGTATATGTAACCTAATAATTTTAAAACACATTACTCAGTTTCTTGTTTTTTATACCCCTCAAGGGGGTACTGAACTGAGTGACTGGTTTTCAGCAGTAAGGCACTAAAATATGGGGGCATTTTTGTTTCAAAAACCATGCTCTTTTTTGAGTGGGGATGAGTTATTGAAAGAGAGGCCGCATGAAGTGAAAGTCTCTTGATCCCCTTTTCCCTTTCCCCATATTTTTTATCCCCAACTACAGGCCAGCCTTTTTCCGAAAGATGGACCCGGATCTGATTTTTCCTGCCTGTAAGAAGATCTATTTCAAGCAGGCTGTATTCTTTTGATTCTGTCAGCACCTTATATCCGGTCCTGGAAAGTTTGCCTTTATTGTGATCATCAACAGAATACATTTTATGAATACTGTTTTCTGCAAGATATGAAGTAATAATACCTTCCTTTTGCACCGGCGTTCCATGCACTACGGCATAGTATTTTTTTTGAAATCCACTCCATTCTTTCTGAAGGTAGTGCTTACTGCTTTCAGTTTTGGCAAAAATGAGAATACCGGAAGTATCCCTGTCAAGACGATGTACTATAAACACCCGGTTTTTTGATTTTATATTTCCCTTTCGTACATATTCATTTAAAAGATAATAGGCCGTATTTTCTTTAACTTTCTCACTGCTTACTGTCAGAAGTCCACACGCTTTCTCAACAACCAGAATATCACGATCTTCATAGAGGACAGTAAGACCCCTGGGTTGATATTTTTTAGGGGGAGGCTTAAAATTTTTCTGGCTATCCTGCATAATATTTACCTGTAACTTTGATGGTGTCGTAAAACGCTTTCTCTTCAATTGTCTTTGCTCAACTCGAACAAAGGTGCCGGTAACCCGCATTTCTCAACAAACAACCTCAACAATCGGCATCTCCCAGCTCTCACCATAACACCGATCGCTAAACACCGTATCCATAATATCCCTTTTGTTTCTTTGAACAAGAGCAACAACTCTGATTTCCTGAATTTGGTCAAGGTTATCTGCCCATTCTGTCCTGGCTGCCTTTGACAGGCGACCTACTGAAACTCCATTCCCATTCACAAGCTCAATATGATCTTTTCGAATCTGTGCCTGTAACCTGTCCCCCATCTGCAATTCCTGCAGACCCTTCCTGACAGGATGGTTTTCACCCTTTATCCCTGCAAAATCGAGGAAAAAATCTTTCATACCGAGGAGCCTGTATCTCTTTCCTGTAAATTTCTTCCCCGGGATTGGATTTCTTTCTCTTTTCACCAGATAATCCCCTGAGAGTCCAGCCGTGTGAGGATTATACTGATTTCCCGTCGAAAAGAGATGCAATGTTTCCCGTGCCCTCGACATTGCGACATAATAGAGCCTGCGCTCCTCCTCCATTTCGCTCTCCTGCATCTCCTTCCAACTCTCCCCGAGGATAAAGACGTGATCAAACTCGAGGCCCTTAACAGAATGAACAGTAGAAAGAAATATACCGTTGCCGAGATTTTTTGACCGGTTCTGATCAGACAAAGTTTCATGAAAATACTCTTCTATCATGGACACCGGCTGTGGAGTATTGTTTGTTTCCTCTCTCCACTCCTCTATTATAGAACGCAGATTAGCCTGCCAGATATTGTCATCACCAGCACTTCCCTGCAGCATAGTCAGCAGTGCATCCGCACTCACCATCGCCAACCGTGTTTTTCGCAAGTGTTCAAGCAGCACACTGTTTTCTCGGATCTTCGTCAAACTGGGAAAAGCATCACTCCTTCCCCAGTTCAAATTGACCGGTACTGTCGCCTCATCAAAAGCTGAACGCACCAGGTCAAGATCTTTCCACTCCCGAGAGAGAATCGCACACTGGCCGAGATTAAAGTCATTTCCCAGCGCTTGAAGACGACAAATTTCCGCCAGGAGAACACCGGCCTGCTCCTCTCTATCATCAACCTCAAACCATTGGACCCTCCCTCTGGTTAACGGATCACTCTGCTGCCAGTTCCCTCCCTCCGGTAATGTCTGCCTTGCCTGATTCACCTCAATAGGGAACTCACTCTTCATTCTGTCGGAATTGTGTGCAATGAGTGCGTTTGCCGCAGAAATGATATGCGTGGTAGATCTGTAGTTCTCAATAAGGTGATGGATCTCAGCATTATAGTCTGTATGAAACCTGCGGATAAACCCCACATTTGCCCCTCTGAACCGATAAATATTCTGGTCATCGTCCCCTACTGCAAGAATCGTCATTTTCTGATCGCTCTCTTTCTCCATTCTTCCGGCCAACAGAGAGACAAGTTCATACTGCCCTTCATCAATATCCTGGTATTCATCCAGCAGAATATGGCTGAACCTGCCTGTCAATGCTTCACGGGGATCTGCATTACCAAAACCGAGCACATCGGTCTCTCCTTTGAGCAATCTGACTGCATCCTGTATCACTTTTGAAAAATCGATTTCACTACTGTACTGAGACCGGGTTGCAGTCACAAGGGATCGTCCGGTCAGCCGCAAAGCCAGACCGTGAAAAGTGAGCGTAGTGATGCCATGCATATCGCTTCCAACCAGGCCACGAATCCTTCTGCGTAAACTCATCACCGCACCACGACTAAAACAGAGTATAAGTATTGCTTTTGGCCTGATTCGTTTAACCCTGAGCAGAAAAGCGGCTCGATGTGCCACGACTCTGGTCTTTCCTGAACCAGGGCCCGCCAGCACCAGCATATTTTTGTCAGTTTCTGCAGCAACAATCTTTTCCTGACAGGAATTTTTCAAATCAGCAACGATATGTGCATAGGACTGTTCACTGGTCGCCCTTTCAAGAACACTCTTTTTGTCTGGAAAAAACCGGTCGATAAAGTCTTCTTTCTCATCATTGAAATAGGAAGCGACAAGGCTCATTGCCGTACTCAGCCTCTCCAGGGCGCGCCTGGCATATTCGTTCATCACATGGATCTGAAAGTTCCGCTCCGAATAGTGGGTTTTCAACGGAGAAAAATCAGCATTTGAATACCTTCGCCCCTTTGCCTCAGGGTTTACTGTAATTGTCATAGCCTGTCGAAAAACTGCCAGCCCATGCTGCAGGTCGATAACACCCTGCTCATGCATAAATGTCAGTGCCCGCTCGGAAGCGGCAAGAGGGTCTTTCAAGAGAGGGAGCAGAAGCAAATCCCTGCGAAGCCCTTCAACTATCTGTTCCAGAGTAAACTCCACCAGCAGGCTCGCATTTGGAACAGCCGCAGGATCAATCGTGCCAAGCATGACCTGCAGTGTCACACGCGCAGACTGCTGTCTCACCTGCACTGTTTTTTTCAAAAGTTCCCAGTCCCGATGCAGCTGGATAGTAAATCTGTTGTTTCCCCTGGCTTTAACGCTGACACTCCCCTTTTGTCCAGCCAACCCTTTACCGTCACGGCTCAGACCATAGAGAATCAATTTCAGGCCGTGGGGAGTGGAGTATTCGTATCCGAATTCGAGCAGTTTTTGATTGACCTGACGCAGGTCAAGTTCCAGAGGATTCATGGTATCAGCATCCGGGGCAATCTCTCCCAGGATTTTCAGAAAATCTGCCTCCAGCAGAGAGATAAGCTGCAGATGTTTTTCAGCACTTTTTGTCACCTTGTAACGAACATACGCGGTCAATCCTGTTTCTTTGGAAAGCAGGCCCTGACCTGACATATCGTGCAGGGTCCGAAGAACACGCTGCGCCTCTGTCAGGGTGTCCGCATCTTCGTCGCTTACAGAAAATGAAGATAGACTGGCCAACTCATCAGCACTGACTCCCTGGCCACCCTTTTGCTCCATGAATACAGCCAGGATTGCCAGCCAGCGTGATCGCTGTCTGGCCGAGAGCCCCAGTTCTGCAATTTTCTCCACCGCCTCCTGCATATTCTTTACAAGAGGTTTTCCCTGAAACACCCTGGTATTGTTTTCATTTCGCTCAAGATAGCCCCCCCTTTCAAGCCAGGAAATTGCAGTACGCACCCTGGTTTCCGAATCAGAATATTGATCAGGGTCAATATCCACTTGATCCATACGAAGGAGCTCACCGGTTGTGAGTACAATCGTATCCTCTCCCTTTAACCCATAACGAATACCCCGGAGCAACTGGCCAATCTCCCTCTGTGTCAACCGGGATGAACTGCTTAACCGAAATTGACTCTCGATATCCTGTTCGGTAAAAATGAGGATACACTCGGCAGCATCATGGTCTCTTCCGGCCCGACCTGCCTCCTGTAAATAATTTTCGAGCGAACCCGGAATATCTGCATGGATAACCAGCCGAACATCATCCTTATCAATACCCATGCCAAAGGCATTGGTAGCGCAGATAACTGGTGTTGTCCCTTCGATGAAATTATCCTGGATACGCTTTTTCAAAGAACTGTCAAGACCCGCATGAAATGCTTCTGCTACATACCCTGCCCCCTGCAGAAAATCAGCAATATCTTCCGTGTTTTTTCGACTTGAGCAGTAGATTACCACACTGCCTTCTTTTCTGTACCGGGCTCGAAGCAACTCCAAAATAGTCTGTTTCTTTTCATACTTTTCAACGGGCCAGACTTCGTAGTGCAGGTTGGTGCGCTCGTGACCACCCTCGAACTGTTTGACCCGCAACCCCAGTTCTCTTTGAATGATATCGGTGATTTCTCCTTTGACATCTTTTTTCGCCGTAGCGGTAAAACATTGAACAGGAGGTATTTTTGTCTTTTCTTTCTGAGAAAATTCCCTGATAAATCGGATGGAATAGAGATAATCCGGCCTGAAATCATGACCCCATTTGGAGAGACAATGCGCCTCATCGAAAACCCAGGCACCTATTTCACGCTGACTGACAGTTTTGATAAACGAGTGATTTCGCAGCTGTTCAGGAGAGATATACAGCACCCCCACATCTCCAAATCGTATCCCTTCAAGCACCTCACTCCTTTCGGGCATGGTCAGCATACCATAGAGTGCTACAGCAATTTTTGTCCCCGTCAGTTTTGAAAAATTATCCACTTGATCCTTCATCAGGGCCTGCAAAGGGGAGATGACGATTGTCAAAATATTGCGACTCTGATAACGCATCAAAGCTGGAAGCAGATAACAGAGCGATTTGCCGCCGCCCGTTGGCAGGGTTGCAAAAAGAGTTCCTCCACGTGCAGCGGATTCAACGATTTCCTTCTGAAGACTTGCACCATCGGCGGTTGCCGGTTTGGCCCTGAAATCCTCGAAACCGAAAAAATCATGCAAAAATGATTTCGGATTATGAGATTTCCGGCAGTAAATGCACTCCACATCTTCGCATGGGTTCTCCCGCAATTGATGCAGGATGATCGCAACTTCCGGAAACTGCTGTCGGACCCATGGCGGCAGAACAGAGTTTCCTCCCGCCACAGTCAGCCATGCGGACACGTAGGCAAGGGGCGCAGAGGCAACATCGCCTGTAATCATCTGATCGACAAGGCTCTTCAGTGCACTTTTGCAGCTCTTTTTTTCTGCAAGACGAGAAAAGCACCCATAAAGTTCATCATCGTCTAACAGTGGGATTCTCATAGCACCGAGAGCCTCTGCAGTGCCGGCAAGATTGCGGTCTTTTTGCAGGAAATTTCTGTAAAGCAGAGGAGCATCATTCTTCTTTTTTATCTCGGCACAAAAAGAATCCCACTGTTCAGAAAATACTCTGCCGGCCAGGAGCGCATCTTCAGAAGGATTGTTTATACTGTCCCGGACAAGCTGATAATCTTTGACGAGGTGGTGATAGGGGTTTTCCGGATAGGCAAGGGGGGAGAGATAGAGCGTGTCTATGGCAGGCTTGTGTGCAATACGCAAAGAGGGTGCAAGATTTTGCAGGCGGGGGATATCATGTCTGAGGATGTTGTGACCGAGAATAAATGAGGCGCCGGATCCAAATTCGTCAAGAGCCTGGAGTTGCCTGGTTCCAACCTCTTTCCCAGAGCTGATCTGAAATTTCTCACCCCTGAAAACAGCACCAACAGTATAGACCCTGTTCGCCTCGTTCACCTCTATGTCAAAGAGCAGACACCGGCGTAAAAACTCACTGCACTCTACGGTCATAACTCTTTCCGGACTATTCCCGATGCGGAATTATCAGAAATCTGAAATTTTGGAAGCAAAGAGCCCTATAATAAAGTCTTCATATTCTTTATTTAGATTTTCAAATAACAGCCCTGTTTCATACTTCCCGTCAATTTCCTGAACATGTTTTACGATCGCTTTTGAGACTATCTTCTGCTCTCCCAGAAAGAAACCAACCATTACCGGTTGCTCCCTGCCAAGCATGGTGGCTAGAATGACAGCCATGCCGGCCGGAGTTATATCGGCCATAAATCCCTTTTCCTCAAAGTCAGTTGCGGCAACCTTGACGGGAATAGTGTTGACGTTCAGAACCGGAAACAGTTCCGTATCTTTCATCCTCTTGTGGGCTCTCTTCCCCTCTGGGTTTTTCGGTTTATAATCCCAATCAACCTCGAAACCCTCCAGTGAGGGTATATCATCCCAGCTCGGTTTTTTATCAGCCATAACTTAAATGAAATATGTGGTTTAGAATTTGATTATCAGAATCCTTTTAGCCAGCTCCGACAAAAGGAATTCCAGCCAATACCGCCAATACCTTCCGTAGGGTGCTCTTTTCATCACCTCACAGGAGGAAAAACATGTACATTAATAGAATCATACCAGAACGTGTTCTGAAAATCATGTATAACCTCAGTGGTGCATACAGCACGAACAATCATTCCAAAATATCCATCTCAGCAACGCAGAAAACACCCCCCGCAAATGAGACCCCCTTTCTTGTAGAATCTCCACCGACACTCTAACCCCGACGAGGGGAATAAGTACCTTGGTGATATATCCAACACCGGTAAACGGTAAAAAAAGCCTGCACTCTTTTCAGGAGTAAGGCACTACCAACATAATTTCAAAAAACACTCCTCGGTTTCTTGTTTTTTATGACAGGGTTTCAGTAATGAGGTACTAAAACATTTATCTCTCAACGAACTTTGATTTATGAAGCTGTGGGAATTTTGAATCAGGACAAGGTCCTGCAATGTTACCAGTAACCACACAATAATAGAAAAACAGCAGTGTTGTGTGTTATATTTTGCAGGACACCGCATCCCAACCTTAATAGTAACCAGGAGATAAAATCAGGGCGCGGCTCCTGCAGCCACTGTTGCGGCAATGTCCCTTGGCGGTGCAGATGAAATCTATGTATTAGGCGGAATCCAGGCTGTCGCAGCGATGGCCATGGGAACCGAGACCATTGATGCTGTAGATTTTCTGGTAGGTCCGGGTAATGCCTTTGTGGCCGAAGCCAAACGGCAGTTATACGGGCAGGTGGGGATCGATCTCCTG
>CAXMTO010000470.1:0-4550 GCA_964196355.1 uncultured Myxococcota bacterium | reverse complement strand
TTCTTCAGGTGCCACTTCAATACGCGCAATGTCCTTGTGGTGACGTACACGCACCTGAACGAGACCTTTTTCTTTCAAATATTTTTCGGCCGTATCAATCATCCGCAAGGCTTCCACCGTCACTTTAGTGCCATACGGAATGTCATAACCATAAAAGATCAGTGGAAAAAGGATAGCGACAAAACTTACACTGATCGTTTGGGAGAGCAGTTGGAAATATTTGCACGGTTGGTGACGAGCAAATGCATAATCGGTGGCGATTTCAATCTGCGATTAGGATGGCCGCAAAAAAGAAGAGCCCATCAACGTGTGAAGGAATTCGTGGATCATCATGGTTTAGTTTGGCCTACTGAAACACAAACTGATACAGTGCAGCACGTTATACACTCCCCTGAACTGACGGCAAAGGTTACCATTGACTTGTCGGTACAACATACAAAAGGGAATAGCGACAAGCTTAGCGATCATCCTTTTCCTCTTATTGATGTGCAAGACGCGTAACACTCTGTTTAGAAAAAAAATATCGCATAACAAAGCACTGCAAGAAACAAAGGGGCAGCGCGGTTTATTTTGGCTTTTTCCTGCTGGCCAAGTACCCGGTTAATCAAAGCTCAGTACTGCAAATCCTGCTTGCCCCTGAGCTATAACGTTGTGCCCCTCAAAATGAGGAAATATTATGCCCGAGGTTTTCTGCTCCAGTAATTTCAACAAGAGACTCAGGGAATCCATTTCTGTTGCGTGGTCAATATTCACACGTAAAGTTGGATATGGGCTTATCGAAATAAACAAAGAAGCTTCAATGCAATTACAATACTCATACATTCTTCAACAGATACCCCCCCCTCTGATCTGAGAAGAATCAGGAAGAAGGTTAACTGTGTCTTTCTCGAACTCGTTTTACATTAGTAGCGATAAGCTTTTATTGTTGAGGCTCATGCACTAAAGTGCCGTGTTCTCTTTCAAGCTGCCTAACATTTCCACTAAAGTAACATGCAAACATAATCTGGAAACATCAATAATCTTGATTGCTCCATTTACAGCTAGTTTTTTGGAAGTAAATTTTAATTGTAAAAAGTTCCAGAATGCTCCTTTTCGGGCGCATTTTTAGGACATGATCAAACTGGAACTTAACAGGAATAAGGTGAACTTGCGATTTTGCTTAAATTGTTGAGATTGCCTTCACAAGTCTTCGACATCGCAAAAGATGGCGAAATCTCAAGTGGTAAAAGTAATCACACCATGACTGCTTTGGAAAAGGTCTGACGAAAATTCCACTAAATTCTTTTATTCCTGAAAATACATATGATAGAATTTATTGATAATTTAATTATATAATTATCTGCAAAGTCAGAATTTCAAATTAACCTTAAGCACATCAATCTGGAGTCATTAAATGAAATATAAACTTCAAGATCTGATTGATATGGACCATTTTCAGAATCTGCAGGACAAGTTAAATGAAATATATTCTTTCCCTTCATCGATAATTGATAACGAAGGAAACATCCTTACCGCCACTGCCTGGCAGGACATTTGTACGCAGTTCCATAGAAAAAACAAAGAGTGTGAAAAGCTTTGTATTCAGAGTGACCAATACATAAAAGATCATATACATGAAGCGAACCCAGCTGTGACTTACTGCTGCCCGCACGGATTGGTGGATAACGCAACGCCAATCATCATTGATGGGTTCTATTACGGAAATTTCTTTACTGGCCAGTTTTTTCTGGAAGAACCGGATATGGAATTCTTCCGTGCTCAAGCCAAGAAATATGCGTTTGATGAAGATGCATATCTTAAGGCGGTTAAACGAGTGCCGATTTGGACACAGAAACAACTCAACAACTACCTATTCTTCATCAAAGGGTTGATTACTGTTATCTCAGAAAGCGGCTTGAAAAGGCTCAAAGAGATCGAAAACCGAAAACTGATTGAGGCAAGTGAGAAGAGTCACAAATCCATTCTTAAAACAGCAATGGATGGGTATTGGCTAACTGACACCAAAGGGCGGCTGCTTGAGGTCAATGATTCCTACTGCCGTATGAGTGGTTACAGTGAAGATGACCTCCTGATGATGCATATTTCTGATTTGGAGGACGCCGAGAATTTCCAACTTGTAACTCAACACATGCAAAAGGTTATTTCTCAAGGATCAGATCGTTTTGAATCTAAACATCATCGCAAAGATGGAACTTTTTTTGATGTTGAAGTCAGTGTCCAATTCCGCCCAGAAAAAGATGGCCAATGTGTTTTTTTCCTCCGAGATATCACCGAGCGAAAGTTGGCAGAAGTAGCTTTGAAAAACTCCGAGAGAAAATGGCGTAATATTCTTATAAATACACCTCAAATCGGCATTGCTTTGAATCCAAACGCCGAAATTGTTTTTACAAATGCATATTTTATGAAACTGACCGGATGGGAAGAGCAAGAAATAATAGGTCGAGATTGGTTCGACATGTTCATTCCTGATAATATCAGGGAGGAGGTACGGGGATTGTTCACAACCGTTATGAGCCAGAAGGACACGCACGGATTCTCCTCTTATGAAAACGAAATAATTGCCAAAGATGGAACGCTGAGAAACGTCGCTTGGTCAAACGTTCTCACCAAGGATAGTCAGGGCGAAATTGTGGACGTAACCTGCTTGGGTATTGATCTGACCGAGCGAAGGCGAGCAGAAGAAGAATTGAAAAGAAGTGAGGAGAATTACAGGCTGCTGGTGGAAAATCAGACGGATCTTGTAGTCAAGATGAACCTGGAGGGCCGGTTTTTATTTGTCAGCCCTTCCTATTGCCGGATGTTCGGCAAAAAGGAGCATGAACTTTTAGGAGAGAACTTAATGCCGCTGGTACACGAAGAAGATAGAGAACCAACAGCGAAGGCAATGGAGGCTCTTTTTTCACCCCCATATACGGCCTATCTTGAACAACGAGTAATGACCAAAGAGGGCTGGCGGTGGTTGGCATGGGTGGATACAGCTGTTCTCGATAAGTCAGGAAGCGTCAATGAGATTATTGGCGTGGGGCGCGACCTTACAGATAAAAAGCGTGCAGAGGAAGAACAGGTAATGCTTGAAACCCAGCTTCAGCAATCCCAAAAAATGGAATCCATCGGAACTCTTGCGGGTGGGATTTCCCACGAGTTCAACAATATGCTCGCCATCATCATGGGTAACAATGAACTAATCATGGAAGAATTACCTCAAAATAGTCTGGCCCGTGAGAGTACTGAAGAGATCCGAATTGCAGGATTACGTGCCAAAGATGTGGTGAAACAGCTCTTAACCTTCAGTAGACAGGATGATGTCGTGAAAAAGGTAATGGATTTTAAATTTGTAGTAGAGGAATCCATGAAACTTATTCGCTCATCAACTCCAGTAAATATAAAGATTGAGCAAAATTTGTCAGCAGATACGTATCCGGTCATGGGTAATGATACCCAGATAAATCAAATCCTTATAAATTTGTGCAATAACGCCGTTGACGCTCTGCCGGAAACGGGAGGTTTAATAACCATTGAGCTATTAAATGAAACCATTGATATGCAGCAAACCAAGCATCAGACAAAATTAACCCCTGGTCAATATGCTAAACTGATGGTCAGTGATAATGGCATCGGGATGGAAAAGAAGACTCTTGATAGAGTTTTTGAGCCTTACTTTACAACGAAAAATATTGGCGAGGGGACAGGCATTGGAATGGCCGTAGTTCATGGTATCGTTGAGAAGCATGACGGTGCAATAACGGTCGACAGCAAACCTGGCCGGGGAACAACTTTCACTATATTTTTCCCAGCTCATAAAGGTCTCATTGAACAGGAAATTGATGAACGAAATATTCTACCTGTCGGAGATGAATGTATTCTGTATGTCGAAGATGAACCATCGATAGCTAAACTTGGTAAACGTCTTTTAGAAAGTCTTGGATACACTACCGAGTCAATAACCGATCCGGAAAAAGCATTGGATATGGTGAGAAGCGATCCAAATAAATTTGATTTGCTTATCACGGATATGGCCATGCCAAATATGACAGGTGATCAATTAGTTATTGAAACCTTAAAAATCCGTCAAGATATGCCGACGATTATATGCACGGGTTATAGTGCCAAGATTTCTGAAAAAGAAGCTGCGGACATTGGAGTACGTTCATATATCATGAAACCGATTAGGAAATCCGAGTTAGCAAAAATGGTCCGAAAGGTTTTGGATGGAGCCAAAGGTGCTGATTTTGTAAAACCTTAATATTGCCATCTCGAATGTCTGCATATTCTACCACTACTTCAAGTTGAGGTGCTTCCTGTAAATGTAATTAAGAAGTAGCACAAAAAACCTAGCAACATAAAAACCTATTCTTGACCTATAGAATTTCAATCCTGCTCAGAAATGCCTGACAATAAAAAACATTATGGAGTGCAAGATGTTTCCAGATTATCTTTGAGAGATGGTCTGGAGGCTGTATACGTATACCTCGACCAATCCCCTTAATCCCCTTGAATCATCAGCGCAGCATGCTTCAGGGTACTGTCGGAAAGGTGCGAGTACCTTTCTG
>CAXMTO010000469.1:0-3645 GCA_964196355.1 uncultured Myxococcota bacterium | reverse complement strand
CGTCCACCTGCCGAAGCAGATCCGCCAGGTCGGTTGCCACAATATCTATCACATGTAACTCAAGTGCCTCTGTTGCCGTAAGGCTTACTGCTTGACGTACCGCCTTGACGGCCCATTCTGCATTGCGCCCGTGTCTATCCGCCAGGGATTTGATATACGCTGAGGCGTCATTAATCATCTTACGTTCCATGGCACTGTGGGCGGAGGTGTCCTGAGCCTCTTCACCATTTTTTTCTGCCGGTTTCTCCAACGGATTAGGTGCACCAGGCAGGCCGCCGATCTGAATCGGTGTTGCAGCACCGAGGTTTGTTGTTGGTGACATCGCAGCAATGTGGCTTGCGTAAAGGATGTAGGTGCCTGCGCTTGCAGCCCGTGAACCATCTGGGGCGACATAACTAATGAAAGGTATGGGGGAACTCAGGATGGCCTGGATGATGTCTCGCATAGAGAGGTCAAGACCACCCGGGGTATCCATCTGCAAGATAACAACATTGGCATGGTTTTCAGTGGCTTTTTTCAATCCCTTCTCTATATAATCGGCTACTGCCGGCCCAATTGCACCTTTGACCGTGAGTACAATTGCATGGGGTGCACCACTTACTGTAGGCGGTGGTAGAGCCAGAGAAAAAAGCAGAGCAATCAGGTATGGGAGAGGAGTGAGGGGTGTGAAGAGTCTTGTGCACTTGATCAGCTTTTCTTGGATATTATATTTCATAAGTCACCTCCGCCGCTGATTGCAGAACCTACCTGTAGAATATCACAAGGAGATGGGTATTAGACAGGAAAATAATGTATGTTGTTCATTCGGTAATCGTATGAGAGGAACTGAAAATCTGTTGCAGGTGAGGTTGTGAGCGAGTTATTTTTCCTGGAGAAAATAGTAATTAATCGCTTTGTAAGGCTAGCGATATATTTCCGGAGCGTCTTTTTTTATTGATGCTTCCGGGTAGAAGCACCGTGGAGTAAGGCATTTCGAGCCGTGAGTTGTACAAGGAGACAATTCACTCTCCCGGAGACATATATCCTCTCTGCCTCCGCATCCAAAAATCGCGAACCATGGATTTGCTGATTCTTTAAAACTTGATCTTCTGAAACTTACAATAGTTATCCTTATCTATCCAAACACACAATTGGCTGAAACTGCAAAAAAAACAAGGTGTCATCACCTCCCAAAGCAACTTGCTTTACCCTCATTTTTACTTGTCCAAAGAGCTGGAGGGTTGGTTTCCTGATCGGCTGAAAGAATGGCAGGCTTCCCGTCCCTTTGTTGTCATGTAAATCCTTAGTATCGACTATGAATTGACATGAATTATCTTGTCTAAACTGATATTCATGTCGATTAGGGCTGGATAGGAGGTATCGTGAATTCTGAAAAGCAGTGATAAAGTTACAGTGTTTCTCTTAGGCAGACAGGCATGACGTTAATATGACCACATCAAAGATGCTTGATTCTATTACCTAGGCTCAACCAGAATCAAGAAAATAGCATTCTCAATGCTCTTATGGTGGATATTCATATTGTAGAGGAAATCCTATGGCAATCTTAACCATCTAAGCAAAACTACAATTTTAAATTCTTCCTGAGCCATTTGAACTTGATCCTGCCCAAAATATTTGTCCAAAAAGGAGCATTCTGGCTCTTTTTAACATTCAATATTATTTCCAGAAACCCAACAGTAAATGGAGCATTTCAAATTATTGATGTTTCCAGATTATGTTTGCTGTCCACTTTTGGAAAAGTGTTAGGTAACATGCCTGAGACCACGACCCTATCGTGCAAATCACAAAAACCTTGTTCAATGAAGTTCAAGGTGAAGATAATTCCAAAATCGTTTAACAAAACTGCATAGTATAACTGTATTTAAATTCCACGGCCGTACGGTCCACCACCTTCTCAACATCCAATCCCAAAATACTCTCATTCCAAATACGAAAATGCGATGAAAATCGAAAAATTTTCTATTTTAGTACAATTTTCCATTTTGCGTAGAACGATATTCAAAGCCCATATCTTTCATGGGATAAAGACAGTACCAGATCCATTATTGGCAGGAATGTGAGACAGCGTTGAGAACAGCGGAGGATTAGCGAGATCGCTTGCACCGCATAACGGCAATTTGGGCTGCAGTAAGAAACGGCAACGGCATTCAGTTTAGGACAAGATGTTGTTAGAAGTATTGCCCGCCCGCACAACCCGATAACCGCCTCAATAGATTCTCCAATCGGCTTTCTTAGTTGCGCCATGAAAGTTGTAGCTACCCCCTATGTGAAATTAAGCTTTGCTAAAAAGAAACTGTTTCTTGGGTTTCGCTGGCATAATGAAGAGAACATATGGTCCAGAGTGGAAGGTTTGAACTTTTTTACGACACCATCATTAAATTTATCATTAAATTTACATTGACAAAAAAATCTTATATTGCTCTTTAAAAGTGGCCAGATTGGTGTCGGTGTACTCTTTGAAGTCAAAATCAATATTTGAATAAACCTCTGAAACCATGCCCCACATGGACTCACGCAGTAATGATGCACATTTCATGGCAAAATATCGATATCGTAGAGCATCGGTCACCGGCTCATCATAGTAACTTTCCAACAGCCATTCTTCGTCACCAGCGCTTAACTCGCAATTTGAAGCAAGCCCACCCAGGTCAAATAAAGGACTGTTAAAACCAGCATAATCCCAGTCAATTAACCAAATTTTAGATCCATCATCGATAAAATTTGCAGGCAACAAGTCATTATGCCCCCAAACGATTTGAATCATTCCAACCGCTTTTTCAAGATTTTGAGCTGCAGTCAATAAAGCCGGAAGCTGACCAATCAACCGGCTCTTCGCTTCTTTTAATGTTAAAGCATAATCACTCACCACATGGAATACCCAGAAGGCTAAAACTGGCCCTCGGATATATTTTTTAACATCCCTATGGCAAGTCTGGATAACCGGTACAATACGTTCGAGCATATTCCGTTTTTGAATATCCTTTGCCGTGAGAGTTTTGCCTTCGATAAACTGTAAAACTAGAACACCCTGCTCAGAGTACATAACATCAGGCGATATCCCGGCGCTACAAGCAGCTTTACTGGCAGCAAGTTCGTTAAATCGCATCACTTGATGAAGAACAATATCGTCGGCAATTCGAATTACATATTTTTTTCCTTCATCCTCAACGATTAAATTTATATTAGTAATGCCTCCAGCTAATGGCTGGGGATCAACTGTTCCTTTCCAACAGGGCAGATTAATCGCTTTTTTTACCGCTTCAGTTATCATTTTTTCCGGTTTGCAACGAACTGTGTAGTGGGCTGCTTCTTCGACGTTTTGACCTAGCAATTCCATACTTGAGTTTACCCATGATTGAACTGTGGCGCCGTCCCGGCCCCAGGAAATGAAGAGACCGGCTGCTGCCAGGAGGATAGCGGCAAAGATCTGCCCCTCCGACTCCCAAATACGTAGCACAAATTTGAGAATTGATCCAGCGGCAAGGTTAACAAAAACGGAGATGTGTTCAGTTGAGATGTTTCCTGATCAGTTTGCTTGTGATCATGCCTAAAAAAACTCGCCTGAAATGGAGCAATCTAAATTGTTGATAAATCCATATTATATTGGATCAGAGGTCTACATTGTATGTTGCAATCCCTCTAGCT
>CAXMTO010000468.1:0-13473 GCA_964196355.1 uncultured Myxococcota bacterium | reverse complement strand
GGCGATCATCTTTTCGAGTTCTTCGCGAGTCATCGGGTACTCTATGTTTTCAAGGGTATCTATGCCGATTAATCCGAGAACACGATCAGGCATCAAGCGGGCTGCTTCAACTATCACTGTGCCCCCCATGGAATGGCCTATTAGAATAACCTTATGACTTCCCGATGATTCTACTACTGCCCGGACATCCTCTCCGAAAGAGCCCATGGTATACTTTGTGCGGGACATCCCTGAATTACCATGACCCGCAAGATCAAGAACGACAACACGAAATTTTTTTGAAAACACTGGCACTTGGGCACGCCAGTAGCGGGTATCGCAACTCCAGCCATGTACAAATACAAGAGTTGGTTCTCCTACTCCGAAGATTTCATATGAGATTGGCGTGGCGTCTTTTGAAAAGGCAATGTGAGGCCATTCCGTTTCTGCCGATGCTTCTCCAAAGGTTAAAAGTAGAAACAACAAGCATGCAACCACTCTCCCAAAATGATTTTTATCTAATTTCCATAGCAGTTGCCAATCTCTCCGAAATATCATGCTATTGACGATCATTATCTCATTCCTCTTTTTGTCCGAGTGCAAGCAATTGTTAGCTTTCTTTTACGTTGCTCAATCATTTATTTCTACTAGTTTACTGTTTATTTATGATAAATGGTTCCCACCATGCATCACTGCCACCTAGCTTCCCAGGAATGACGACTTCTCCAATTTTAGGTGTAAGGTAATTGATACCAGCTTGATTAACTGCAATCAAAAACCGTTCGATTGGCTCATGCCAGGAGAACATCCCAAGATCAAAAGTACCCCAGCCGCTAGGCACCATTAGTTTACCCCTTACGGCCTGATGTGCTTTGACCGCCTGTTCGGGAGTGTAATGGACCTCCTTCCAGCCTCTTATTTCACCGTAGGCCCCTATCTCAAAGAAGGTCATATCGAAAGGTCCTAGTCGTTCACCTATCTCGTAGAGACCCTTATGCCAACCAGAGTCTCCGCTAAGATATAGGTTATGTTTCTTCCCTTGAATACCATAGGAGACCCAAAGCGTTTCGTTTTTATCAAAAATTCCCCGTTCGGAAGTGTGTTTGGCCGGAGCTGCGGTAATTGTTAAACCATCAATGGAATTTTTCTGCCACCAGTCAAGTTCGGTTATCTTTTTATGAGATACGCCCCACTCTTCCAATAATTTCCCCACGGCCAGAGGTGCGATGAAGTGCCTGGTCTTAGGAATAAGCATCTTAATAGAATTCTCGTCAAGATGGTCGGAGTGATTATGAGTAATCAACACCATATCAATTACCGGTAACTTGTCCATTGAAGTAAGTGTTTTAGAATATCGTATAGGACTAAACCATCCATAGGTGCCTGCTTGTTGAGAGAACATGGGGTCTGTCAGAATCACTTTGCCATCCATCTTGATAAGTAAGGTAGTGTGTCCTAGCCAGGCGATTTGTAAGCCTCGATGTCTATCCCAGAGGGAAATATCAAATGGTTCTGTAGGCAGCGGGGGGTTAGGTGTATATTCTTCTGGTTTATTGAAGAAATAATTCCAAAAAGTCACCAGACTTTTTCCCCATTCAGTAGATGGAACCTGTTCTGTGTTTTGGAACTTTTCCCCATTCCATTGTGGGCTTTCTGCAATGCGTTGCTGTCGATTCAAATCAGATGCATTTGTATTGGTACATCCAAACATGGAAATCTGTATAACAAGAATTCCAAAAAGAAAGATATAGTTAATTATTAGTCTTTTTCCTGACAGCATATTTTCACTCGGCATACAGAGCTAATGTTGCGGATAAGTCGCAAGCGATTTGCGAGTCGATCTATCCTTAGTCGTTATGCTATTCTGTTTCAATTTATAGCAGCCCTTATCATATACCTACTTTCAACATCGAAAATATTTGATTTGGAAACAACTTCGAATCCGAATTTTTTATAAAAAAGTACATTTTCGTCTAAATCTGTTTCTAAAAAGGCGTTTGCTAAACAACTATCTACTTCTTTGCAAAAAATTGTCATGAGAGTGGTTCCGATCCCAAGTCCTCTATGAGATGGAAGAACCCCTATAGGGCCAAGGTGCCAATGTTGTTCCACAGGATCTTTAAGTGCCCATTCTCTATGCCAAAATGCTATCCGATCACCTATTGCGTTCTCTTCCTTTTGCTTCTCATTATTATCTTCAAGTTTTGAACCACAACAAGACTTCATTCTCATAACACCGACAATTTTTTTATTTTCTTTCGCAATGAATGTTATGCCAGGTAGTTTGTTAAATAAGTCGATAAACATATTTTGGATTATCACTCTTTGACTTTCACCATTACCTTTAAGAACTGCTATATGTAGTGGATTGTTCAGCATAGCAATACTGAGCACTTTTGCTGAATCGTAGATGTCATTTAGTTCCATTAGCCTAATATTTAAAGTATCCACATTCATTATTGTTTAATCAGGATTTTAAATTTCTAACGCCAAAGTTAACCCACCCGCCAACGGGCTGAATACCAGTTTTGAGCGTGGCTACATTTATGGATTAATGTGAAAAAAACGCACGTACTTGCGGGTCGGCGTTGAACGCATTATTAGAGCATGGTGCATTAACAATTTTCGGATATAGCTATCATCAATGCCTATCTTCTATATCCCTTTCTTTCAAAGCAACAACCGAAATTATTAATAGAGATATCAACACTGAAATAGAGCAAAGTGTGGTAATGCCATGCCAGCCATATGAAAGCCAAACAGGGCCTAAAAAAATAGAAGAAAGGCTCCCACCACCTATGCAGAATAAAATGTAAAGAGATGAGGCGCTTCCTATTGATTCTTTTGGTACATTTTGCCCGACAATTAAAAACAGTATCGGCTGGAAGGTGTAAACACCTAAGAAAAGCAATAGCAAACCTAATGTGGTTAATGTAACTGATTCGAACCACCCCATTAGCTGGAAAGACAGCATGCAAATCAATAAACTCGTGAAGACAATTTTGTAAGTTCCGATCTTCTGCGAAAGATTCCCTGCAAAGGGTGCGATTAGTGCAGTAATTCCTGCAAAACTTATCCAACCAACCTCACCTGATGAAAAGTAAAAAGGAGGTCCTATCAGTCTGTATGTTAAAAAAGTAACCATTCCAAGAAATCCAACAAACAGGGTGAATCCTGCCAGTAGGAGTGATAGGATCTTTGGGTTGAAAAGCAGTCGCATTGAATTTGCATATAACCTGTTTAATTTTTGATGATTTTTTGACTTTTTATCATGCTTTTCAACAAGAGAAAGAAAAGTTAAGACTGAAAGAAAAAAAAGAACAAAAGAAACAATTCTAAATGAAAACTGCCATCCGATGATTGATGTCAAAAGGCCCATTGAAACTCTGCCGAAAATAACACCTAATGTTCCAGATGCAACAATTGAACCCATATAAATACCGATTTTATTCTTTGGAGAAGTCTTCGCAATATGTGGGAACATTGATGCCGGAATTAATGCCGCGAAAATTCCAATCAAAGCCATGGCTACTATAAACAAACTAAAACTTGCCACATAAGATGAGCAAAAAACCGTAATAGACAGCAAAACAAGCCCGGTTAAAGAAATTTTTGGCAAATCAAATTTATCAGCGGCAGGGCCGAGAAAAATAAAGGCAACGGCGTAAAATAATGAAACAATGCTGAATGAAAACCGTGCCTGGGTGATGTCAATTTTAAAGAACTCAGAGAGTTCCAAAAAAATTGATTGCGTCATAAATACAGTAGAAACTGCGAGCAGATTAATTGTGCATGCGATTAAAACCTTTGATCTATCAGTTCTTAAAGTCACTTCAGGCATAAGCAACCGCCGTAACTGGTGCACCTATGATCACGAGTTCATCCGATAATTGTGGTATTGTTTCTTGAGCATTTTCTGAAAGAGTCATATCTACTTGTTCAACGTATTTAACAGCGATACCCTCAGCGATACTTTCCATTACTTTTCGGGATGTACCAGTTGGTGAAAAATAAACGAGTTTCACTTTTTGAATATCCATTTCCACACCTTCTGCGGTTTTACATTATGCAGTTAACACTCTTCAATCTGCGTGGCACCAGAATATTGTTGATGATGGTAGATTTATATTCACCTGTCTCCCTACAGCCAAAGTGACTCACAAATAACGTGTGAGATCTCATCTGTTCTGGTTATTTCCAATCCGGCGTCAATCTCTCCAATCAATTATTGCCATGCACCAATGACAGTCTTTCGAGCATCCGAGCGATACCAACACCAAGTGTATAGAGACCGTCCATACCGATATTGGTCTCCGCAGTATCATCAAAGAAAAGGTTAAGCGATGACTCCATACCGTCTTCTGGTAGCCAGTAGCAGATTAACATGGGGACCAAAGGCAAGGGTGAGAGAATTACGGCCACGTCAGACTGGAACTGATCATCCACCAGTGTCCCCTGAAACATCGCAACAAGGTCTGAAAAAAGATCCGGATATTTATCAGCGGTAGCTTTCAGGATATTCTCGCATTGCTGCCCGAAAAGTCGATACCAGTCCTTCCCACTTGGAAGCTCCCTGAGCGGAACCCAATTAGAATTAAGGGGCACGCCTTTTGAGTAGTTAATATAGTGCAGAGCAGATCCGAGAACCCAATTGTTGACATGGATGTCAGTAGTAACATTGCTGTTTCGGTCGATACTAAACGGTTTCCCAAGGATGGGAATGGTAAGGGCGCCCTCTTTATACTCAGCTCCTATGGTGTTGGCTCTTTCCTTCAGATCGAGAGAGAAGAGTCTTGCTTTCAGTTTCTTCTTTACCTCATCTGATTCATCTCCGATAGGGTTGGTGTCTTTTTTTTCGCCACTAAATTGCTGGAGCTTATCCTTCGGGAAATACGGGCAATTAGACAGTCCTATTCTGCCTGTAAAAACCGCTCCGGCAAATGCAAGGCACGTACTTTCACCACACTCCCTGCAGTTGGTTCTTGGAAGGAACTGAAAAATTTCCATTGCGTTATTAAAATATGCCACGTCGCTACCTCATGTATTAGCGATTGACCAAGGTTTTGTGAAGTAGGTTTTCCTCACCTCAGCCGCTTTTGATTTTGCCCAATTTTCCAAACCCAACTTGTTGATCAGGCAGAGATTAAAAACTTTCGTGTTATGCGGAAGCTTATCCGCCTTATCTGCATAGGGATGAAGGTGATCACACGGAAAAGACTCGCATTCGCCACAGAAATTCACGTTCTTTGCCTTGGAGCATTCATATGCCCCACAGCGATGCCCATTGCCAAACAAATGTTTATGTAGTGGGATCTGGCCATTGTGATTTCGACACCCCTGACAGACCATGATTTCTGTCGGAATGTTCAATTGTTCAGACCACATCTCAACTTCCTTCATGGCCTCCTTATCTCTATGAGCCAGATAAAAAGTACAGTTGAAGCAATCAAGTCCGCATGGAGCAGTCATTTGTAGATAATTCATTGCAGGTCCTCCTCGTTGGCAAAACAACTGACGATGTACTCCTGAGTACATCATTTATTTTACATTGATGTTAGCTGTGCAACCATCCTTGCGTATTATTTCCTGTACATTTACGCATACCATTCACCTCCATGAAGCAGGGGGCCCTTATGAATACGAGTTGGACATTTTATTTAGCTGATATGCTCTTAAACTCTTTCTCTAGTCTCTTTAACAGGTTCAGTGCACTGTGAATCTCTTCATCTGACAAAGCAGACATGAGTTCTGTGCTTGATTTATGAAAGCTCTGCCGGCATTCTTTCCAAAGTTCAACACCCTTTTGCGTTTCAATAAGCAATGTAAGTCGGCGATCTTCAGGGGCAGTTACAACATTTATCAACTCTTTATCCAAGAGGGATCTTACGATTTTCGATATATTCGATTTCTCAAAGAGAAGCCTTTCACAAAGTACTTTTTGGCTGAAAGGTCCTCGTAATATGATCTCGTTTAATGCGTTGAATTGATTGGTATTTAGTCCAAATTGTTGGCAAAATAAATTCAATTCCCTTTGAACGAACAAACCACTTTTTATTAATAACTGAACAATCAGAGTCTCTTGCCGCTCTGGTAGTTTCGATTTTCCGTTTGACATGTCCGCTGAGTATTTCTCCCATAGGTAAAAAAACAACACAACAACTAGTTTCCACTTCAACTAATACCTGAAATTAGTTTCCATGTCAACCAATATTGTGATGCTATAGTCCAAAGAGCTGCAGACCTGCATTGGATCCGCCTATCTACAAAAACATAAAAAACTCAGGGAACTCGGTGGCACTGTCCCTATGCTGTGGCTAATGGTGGTCCATTTGTATAATGCCGAAGAGTATGATTGATAATCATCTTGGATGGACGGCAAGAAAAAACGTGATAGGCATTCGGGCGCATGAGAACAAGAACTTCATAGTAGGCATCTCAAACTGGAGCATTATTCTATTTATTAGAGGTGTTACCTGGCAATGTCAACATCCTACTAATGACTGATGAAAATGGATTGTTAGTTTCTTGGTGATGCGAAAATTGAGCAACATGAGTTTAACCGGAGCCGCGCTATTTTGCGGCATCCGGCAAAACTACTGATTAGTTAAATTATTCTTTCCAGTGCTGGGGCTCATTTAAAACTTTTGAACATTGAACCTTGCCAGAGTTGTTTTTTATAACATCACCGTTTAATTCTTGAATCATCCATGCTTCTGCGTGCTCTTCTGGTATCGGATAAGGTGCTTCAAAGCCTTGCCCCCCTGCTGGAATAAAACCGCAACGTGGGTAGTAGGTAGGATGACCAAGAACAAAAACTAACTCTGTGCCAGATTCTTTAAGTAGTCTCAAGCCTTCATTAATTAGTTTTTTGCCAATGCCTTTCTTTTGTTCTTCTGGCAATATGGCTAATGGAGCCAAGATCTGAGCAAATATAGGATTTTCTGCTCTTATAATTACTACTTTTGTGTACAAAATATGGCCAATGAGTTTGTCGTTATCAACAGCAACTAGTGATAATATTGGCATTGCTGTTTCGTCTTCCAGTAGTTCATTAACGAGTTTGGAAATTACCAGTCCTTTGTCTTTCCCAAATGCTTGGCTGTGGATGTACAGTATTTCATTGCGTTCTGATTCTGTCGATTTTCTTATCTTCAATGTATATTCCTTTATGTTGGTGCTAAGTAGCTATTTGGATGCGAAAGGCAATTGTAAAATTTGAGTCAACTATGTATGTCAACAGCGCATTTATTGCCAATCAATATCTTGAACGTACTGAATTTACTATTAGGAATGTGTTACTGACAGAAGATGCAACTATACTTCACAGGTTCAATCGAACCAATCTGGAGAGGGCAAATCAAAGATATTGAGATTACGATCTTTGGGATTTGATACTACAAATTGCTAATCAATTTTTTGTGCGTTTAGCTGCTATTCGTTCAGTAACAACCAGCACAATATCCATTGAATGGATAAGCATAAAAACTCCTTATATTAAATAATGTGTGTCACATTAAAGACTGCAGATCAATTTGTCAATACAGTCTGCGATCAACCCACATGGTAATCTCACATCCGTAAGATGGGTCTTCCAATCCTCATAGACCAATGTTTAATCAAAGTTGAGGTGTTTCGTGATCACATAATGTCAGCGACTTATCATTGAGAGTACGTCACAGGAAAAAGGTTAATCTGTTACTTGAGTATTAAACAGACAATTATCAGTGACAATCTATTTGCTTTTAACAGAGCCTCTCTATCTTTGATAAGCAATACTAAATGATTTTGATTGATTATTATCGAGTTGGGTAACCAATATCAGCTCACACAGGTTGAGCTGATTCCTGATCACGTCATGTCAGTGACTTATCATTAAACTTAACATTGCCACAACGAAGCTAATCAATGTTGCTTTATACTTCAACTTAGGGTGTTTCCTGTACGGTTATCATTTGGCTATGTCCTAAATACTTGCCAGAAAGGGAGCATTCAACCTTTTTTAAACATCCAAGATTATGTCTATACACCCAACCGAAAATGGAGCATTTGAAATTCTTGATAATTCCAGATTATTAACAGAGAGAGTTGCTCCATTCTTTCAGCAGCAGAAAATTGATACTACTTTCGTCTCAATCTCGATTTTCCCATAACCGTTACTGTTGTGGCACCTAACGCTCCTTCTGATGTGATCAGCAAAAATAATCTGGAAGCATCTTTGATATCAGGATACTGTTTTTCTGTTAGGCAACCCTTGTTTTCACAGGGATTAACCCACCTATTTATGCTGTTAGGTTCTTAGGACAACTTCTTGACTACATTCACAGGAATAAGGTAAACTTGACTATTTGCTATTTAGCTGTAGGTAGGAATTGGCAATATTAATCCTGCTGCAGAGCACCATATAGCTTTTTGCTGGTTGCCAAAGATGGCTACTTGTTTTTTCGGAATTGAATGCCAAGCTTGCTCATCTTGGTACGAAGAGTATTGGGATTCACTCCCAGAAGTTCCCCAGCTCCTCCGGGACCATGAATTTTTCCACCTGTCATGTTGAGCACACTTCTGATGTGTGCGGCTACCACTAGGTCCAACTTTAAGGATTGCTCACTGCCGGCTTCTAAATTCGCAGAAGTCGATCGTAAAGTACTGGTTTTGATGCCATCAAACCTCAGCGGTTCGCCTTGATGCAGAATCATTGCACGCTCCACTAGGTTCTCAAGCTCTCGAACGTTTCCAGGCCAATTATAGGTTTGCAGCACATCAATTGCACCTTCCGCCAA
Source organism: uncultured Myxococcota bacterium (assembly GCA_964196355.1). Classification (GTDB taxonomy): domain Bacteria; phylum Desulfobacterota; class Desulfobulbia; order Desulfobulbales; family Desulfocapsaceae; genus Desulfomarina. The sequence continues at coordinate 4,717 of CAXMTO010000468.1, read as the reverse complement.
GCGTGGTTTTACGCCAATCTTAATTTCTTTTGATTTGCGGTCAATGAAGTAATCCACCAGGGCTGGAATGTCGCACATCCGCTCACGCAATGGAGGGACGACAATCGGAAACACGTTGAGCCGAAACCATAGATCCTCCCTGAAACGTCCCTCCCGTACCTCTTGATCGAGGTTCTTGTTTGTAGCGGCAATGATGCGGATATCCAATTTAATTACCTTGTTTCCTCCGACTCTCTCAATTTCACGATTTTGCAAAACTCTAAGCAAACGAATTTGAGCCTCGATCGGCATTTCCCCAATCTCGTCAAGTAGGATCGTCCCCTTGTCAGCACGCTCGAAGCGGCCACGCTTTAGGGACAAAGCACCGGTGAAAGCCCCCTTTTCATGGCCAAATAACTCACTGTCAATAAGCGAATCTGAAATCGCTCCGCAATTTACCGGAATAAAAGGTCCTTTGCTCCGGCGCGAAGCTAAATGAATCGCATTTGCTATTATATCTTTGCCCACGCCAGTCTCACCCGACAGCAAGACAGGGGTTTCGGTAGATGCGACTTGGTTTACCTGTCGCATCACATCGCGCAAGCCGAAGTCAGCGCCGATTAGCCGATCGCCCGAGATGCGTCGAAGCTCGCTTTGCAAGAAAAGGTTGTAATCTTCGATTGCGCTACTCCTGATGACCGCACGGCGGTGCTTGAGCGCATTCAACAGAGTCAGCACAAATGGTTCTTTTAGGATCCTCAATAGATCTGTTTGTTCTTTGGTGAAGCATTTACCGCCCTCGGCAAATACCGTCACCCCACCAATTGGCATCTGTTTGCCAACTACAAAACCTATTCCCATTGCAGGCGAGTATGGTTCTTCCAGAAAATCGAAGATCTGTTTAGCAAACTTATCGGGCTTATCGAATGAAAACATTTGATCTCCCAATGATCGAACATGACTCTCATACTCAATAAACTGGGAGCGGTGCTCTGGAGGAACTGACATGTTGAGATCAAGCTTTTCCGCTTTGCACACGTCAGCCTTGGCAATGAAATTCATGGACTGCGTCTCGGGATATTCCAGATGAAGATACATCCTTCTAATAGGAATAAAGCTACGGAGATACAAAAAACAGGATTGTATAACCTCCTCGACTTCGAGATGGCTGCAAATCTGAATCGTACCCTCACGGAAAATGTTTTTTTCGTCTATCGACATTCCACAACTCCCTCGGAAGGAACCCCTTTTTTCAGCATACCAAGCAAGATATTACTGTATACCACAAATCAAAATTGTTGTATACAGTAATATCGATTTTTTATTTTTCTTAACTTCTTGAAATATAACACTATTTTATTTTGGCACGGTATTAGCATTATATCCTCAAACAACTTATGGTGAGTGAAGCATGCTCATCGACTAGCTTTAATTTTGAATAATAACTGGTTAAGTGAAAATGGAGATAACTATGCTTGATAAATTAAACGAAATAAATACACGCCAGAGACCTTATGAATTCTACACTGCCGAAGAATTGTGGACCAGTGAACACACAGCGCAGCAAATGCTTCAATATCATTTAAACGACGACATCGAAGCATCGAGCAGAAATAGCACTTTTATTGAAAAATCATGTAACTGGATTACAAATCGGTTCAATATTAAGGGTAAAAAGGTCATAGACTTCGGTTGTGGCCCAGGTCTTTATACTTCAAGGCTTGCACAGAAAGACGCACTTGTCACTGGTATTGACTTTTCAGCAAATTCGATCAACCATGCGCGAACAGTAGCAAAGAAAAAAGGACTACATATTAACTATGTAGTGTCTGATTATCTGGACTTTAAAACCGATGAGAAGTTCGACCTTGTTATAATGATCATGTGCGACTTCTGCGCCTTAAGCCCAGCTCAAAGAAGAATTTTGCTCGGCAAATTTAAGGCAATTCTCAAACCTGAAGGCTCTATTCTTATGGATGTCTATTCCCTGAATAGTTTTGAGAAAAAATCTGAAAGCGCAACTTATGAAAAAAATCAGCTCTTTGGTTTCTGGAGTCCAAATGAATATTATGCCTTCGTCAACACGCTTAAGTATGAAGATGAAAAGGTGATGTTGGACAAATACACAATCTTTGAAGCAAACAAAGAAGAAAGGATCGTCTATAACTGGCTTCAACATTTCAGCTTTGATTCATTGCAAGCTGAATTCGATCAAGAAGGGTTAGTAATCAAGGACAGACTAGCAAGCGTAGCTGGGGGAGAATTTGACTCCCGGAATGATGAGTTCGCAGTTATTGCTGGCCATTAAACAAATGGGAAGACCAAAATTTCACCATATTGTTATCTTAAGCGGCGCCTTTGATTTCAACAACAGGTTATTATAACTCCCAAGCTGGAGGAATCATGAAAGTTGAAGAGTTAACACAATACGGAGATACATTGAGACGTAAGGCATTCTGACAAGGCATCCGGAAATGACGCCATCTTTCTGTATAACGCTCATCTGGGCGTGTAATACAGAAACTATATAATTACTTTTAGTTTTCAAATAAAATATTATCACATGAACAAACCAACTAACCAACTGATACTTATGAAAAAATTATTTCATCTTGTTGTCGCGTCGATTGGTTTTATTTATCTATTCACCCTTTTAGGTTGTGACAATAAAACCAAATATTCCGACCAAGATTCGTCGACGGGCGTAAATTATGAAACCTATGCATTCCCAACACGAAACGTTAGCGGTTTCAAAGAGTTAATTGACGGAGATCATTCTCCTAATTATAAAGGCCTTGGTCATCTATATTTACCCCAAAATGCATCTACAAAAAATAAAGTTCCCCTCATGATCATCCTGCATGGGAGCGGGGGAACCTGGGGTGGTAGAGGAGCACAACACGCTGAATTATTAAGCCAAAACGGGATAGGTGCTTTAGTCATCGAGACCTTTTTCAGCAGAAGTCTAACCAAAAAAGACAAGTATATTTCAAGACTGATGGAGGTGAATTTCCCAGACCAGCTTGCCGATGCATTCGGTGCCCTTAATGCATTGCAAAGCCATCCATTTGTAGATGGAAACAACATCGGGGTCATGGGATATTCGATGGGTGGCGTACCGAAGAGATCATATCGCCGGCAGGGCCGTGGCAGACAGCAGGCCATTTCAAATATTTGAAGGTTCTAATGATGTAATGTATATTCAGATAGCAGAAGCAATTTTGAAAAAAATGAAACAAACCAAAGAGACAAACTTTTACCATTTTATCAGCCAGTTCGAACTGACTGGTAAAATTGCAGTGTACTACAAAAACATCCTGGCGCTAAAACTGGAACTGGATCTGTCGCAGCGAACAAAAGTGGCACTGGGCAAGATAGTCGCCAGACTGATCACTACCGAATTTACTCTCGATTTACTGAATGCGGGCTTCCGGGCAGATCTGGTAGATAATGCCATTCAAGTTGTTGGGAATACCATTGCCGAGCAGGTGTCATCTGTTTCCCAGTTTCGGCCGATTCATGTGATAGAAGAGTACCAGGACGGCAGTGACTGGAAATCCTCATTATATTGTTTGGAAAAACCGACGGACCCTTTTGACACAATCAATTAATGTATTAATTTGTTTTCAGCTCTCTAATGAGGACAAATGCAACCTCTTGATACCATAATAAAAAAGGAAATAAGACATGAAATTAATTCTGCGCACTGTGTTACTCACCCTGATAATGTCTCTGCTGTTTTCTTCCGCATGGGCCGATAATTACTCGGAAACAAAAAAGATGTTCAAAGAAGCCGGCCTCTCCGACCTGTTTGATAGCGCCTTTGGTTACGCACTGTTTCCGACAATTGGCAAAGCAGGATTCGTAATCGGCGGTGCCTATGGTAAAGGCCGCGTCTACACGCAAAACAAGTACTATGGCAACACCTCAATGACTCAAGCAACAATTGGATTCCAACTTGGCGGCACCGGTTTCAGCCAAGTCGTCTTTTTCCAGGACAAAAGAGCATTTGCTGAGTTTATCAATGGTAACTTCGAGTTTGGTGCGGATGTACAGGCTGTCGCACTAACGGCTGCAGCGAGCGTCTCCGCCAATACCGGCGGCAGCTCTTCAACAGCCAGTGGCGGCAAAAACAACGCCAAGATTGGTAGGAGTGGGTATAACAAAGGCATGGCCACCTTCACTATCATCAAGGGCGGTCTTATGTACGAAGCCAGTGTTGGTGGACAGAAGTTCAGTTTCAGTAAGGATTAAGCCAAATAAATCGAAACTTTTAAAAACGCCTGGATAAGCAGATGGCCCTGCAGTTTTGTTACTGTGGGGCCGTCTTGTGGGCCTGAATCATTCAACCAAGACGACACTCGTAGTATTGTTCATTAACCGTGGTACCCCACTGATCACCGCGCTGCTGTTTTATAAGCTGAAAGCCAAATTTTTCGTATAAATGGTGTGCCGGATTTAGACCTTCAAAGGAATGCCCATGCCTGAAATAAATCCTCTGCGACTGATAAACGAGTGATCTTACAATTTTCTGACATCCGGTGAGAAGTGGTTCCAGGTTGTTGAAGATTATTGATGGTCTGGAATTATCTTCTCTTTGCAGCTACTGTTTTCCTGTTAGGTTAGTCCGGGTTAGCTTGATCAATTAAAAGTCTAAATTACCTTCTTGGATTGTTAGGTTTTAGGGACAATTCCTTAATTATCTTCAGTAGGCAATGCAAGTTGGAGTGTTGTCGAA
>CAXMTO010000467.1:0-3455 GCA_964196355.1 uncultured Myxococcota bacterium | reverse complement strand
TTATAAGGGAATCAAAGAAAAAGGTCAGGCGGTTTCTGACCATTATGCCGGGACCCGAGAGTATTTCCTGTTGTCTCCTGCAGGGAAGACCTTACTGAACGGGTTGCTGCCGCTGGTAGAAGAGTATTGTCGTGGGCGAGTTCTCGATGCCGGTGCCGGGCGCGGAGCATATCGTGAAATCCTGAAGAACACTTCTCAAGAGTATGTCGGTATAGATGTTTCTTCCAGTGAAGCGACTTCAGTCGTTGGTGACATTCAAACGCTGCCGTTGTCAGATGAGAGTTTCGATACAATATTCTGTTCTCAGGTATTGGAGCATGTGCCTCAGCCTTGGTTAGCTCTTGCGGAGTTCCAGCGTGTACTGAAGCCTGGGGGAACTTTGATCCTGACTGTCCCTCATATCTCTTGGTTACACAATGAACCACATGATTATTATCGTTACACCAATCATGGACTGGAGTTTCTTTTGAAGCAAAGTGGTTTTGACATAAAGAATATTACTCCTGCTGGAGGGCTTCTGTCTCTCTTGGGACATGTCCCGTCGACCCTTTTGGTGAATTTGACTTTTGGGGTTCCTCTGATTCATCCATTGGTCCGCTGCATCAATAAATACTGGGTTTATTTGCTCTCCTTCCTGGATACATATACTGAAAGGAAGAAGTTGTTTGCATTGAATTATGTGTCTGCTTCTATTAAAAGAGAGGCCAAATGCAGGTAGCGGAAGTGAGGAAGGTATGTTTCGTAGTACCTCAAACATATCTTTTTTTTAATGCCACAGTCGGGGCCCCCTTTGGTGGCGCAGAAAGACAAGCCTATCTTTTGGGTACAGCATTATCTGAGCATGACGAATTTGAAGTTCACTATTGTGTTGCAGATTATGGGCAAGGTTGTCGCGAACAGAGAGAGAATTGCCATCTATGGCCAGCCTTCAGCTTTTCTGAAAATAAATTTAGAGCTCTTCTGAAAATCAGCATTGTATTGCGAGAGATTAACGCAGATGTTTATATCTTTCGTTCTGCAAATGCGCTGATCTGCCCTATAGCTTTTTATCTAAAATATATTCTCAAGAAAAAAGTCGTTTACATGGTTGCTCATCTTAATGAAGGTTCATTCGCAAAGCTTAAGCAAATGTCTGGTTGGATTACCGCAGTTATGATGAAGCTGACTTATCCCTTAGCTGATACACTTTGTGTGCAAACACAGGAACAAGCTGAACTTTTTCAAGGGGAGAATAGTCGCGGAGCACACATTGTGAGAAACGTTTTTCGTCCTTCTCTAAATATGCAAAACAGCGAAAACATGAAAACTATTACTCTTTGGGTAGGGCGTTGTGAGCCTTGGAAGCGGCCTGAAATTTTTCTTGAATTGGCCCGTCGAAATCCTGAAGAGAAGTTCGTTATGGTTTGTCCAGAAGGTCGTGCACCTGATTTGTTTCAACGTCTCAAGTCCGAAGCAGAATCTCTTCCCAATCTGAACTTTTCCGGCGGTGTCAACCCGGAGTTGTTGATGTCTTATTTCCAGCAGGCTAAAATGTATGTTCTGACCTCTGAGGCAGAAGGGTTTGCCAACACTATGATGGAGGCGATGGCTTGCACTTGCCCCATCTTGAGTCTTGGTGTGGACCCAGACGGCATCATTGTCCAGCTGAAACTTGGTTTGGTCGCTAGTGACACGGAAGATTTCTTTCATCACTTTGAAGCACTCGCTGGTGATTCTGAATTATGTCGCCTGTTTGGTGAAAACGGCAAGGCATATCTATTGAAAAACCATGTTGGCGGATCGGTAATAGACCGTTTTGCAGAACTGCTTAGTTAGGTTTTAAACATGTGTGGAATTGTCGGTTTTAATTGGTCTGACCCTGAGGAGATAAGGGTTCTCACGGAGCGAATAAGACATCGTGGCCCGGATAGCCAAGGGTTTTATGTGGATGATGCTGTGAGTCTAGGCCACAGCAGGCTCTCTATCCTTGACACCAGCTCAGCCGGTCACCAGCCAATGTTTTATAATGCTGATTGTGGTGCTTTTTCTGACCAGTGGAGTATAAAACCAAAAATTCAACCGCAGGTTGCAATTGTCTATAATGGTGAAATTTATAATTATCCAGAGCTGAAATCTGAACTGGTATCCAAGGGGTACCGATTTAGTACCCGCTGTGATACCGAATGTTTGCTTGCGGCGTACCTGGAGTGGGGTACGGACTGTGTCAATCATTTCAATGGGATGTGGTCCTTTTGCATCTACGACATACAGAAAAAGCTTCTTTTCCTTTCCCGCGACCGGCTTGGGATCAAGCCGTTGTATTACTTTGAAAATGATGGTCGTTTTGTCTTCGGCTCAGAGCTAAAAGCGGTTTTGGCCAAAGGAGTTGAGAGATCCGTTGATAGTCAGGCACTTAACCATTATCTTATGTTCAGCTATGCACCGGTTGCATCGTCAATTCTAAAAGGGATTTCCAAGCTACCACCTGCCACCAACTTGATTTTTGATCTTGATAGCAGGAGGGTTGTTAAACAGGAAAAATTCTGGACGCCGGGTTTTACTGAAGTACCAGTTGATGAGGTTGCTGCCGCGCAGCAATTGCGATACCTACTGCAAGATGCGGTAGAAAAAAGACTTTTGTCCGATGTCCCCGTTGGGGCCTTTCTGTCCGGAGGGCTCGACAGTTCGATTATTTGCGCTTTGATGCGTCCCCGTGTCGACCGGCTCAAAACTTTTTCAATCCGTTTTGATGATCCGGACTTCAACGAATCTGAGCACGCGCAAGCAGTTGCTAAACACCTAAAGACTGAGCATTTTGAAATCGATTTTAACGCTGCTGATGTGCGTCGGCTTATAGAAGATCTACCATATTATTTCGACGAACCACTAGCCGATGCCTCAATGATCCCCACTTATCTCGTGTCTTCTGTAGCAGCCAGTGAGGTCAAGGTGTGCCTATCGGGGACAGGAGGAGATGAACTCTTTGGCGGCTATTCGAGGTATCAAGAGTATCTTCTTTTGCGGCGGATGCTAACCTTTCCGCGATGGGTAAAACGAGGTGTGTCTTCTGCATATAAAATACTCGACCAGGATAAAGGGAGTAAGCTTACCCAACTGCTGGAGTCTACTCCTCGAACTCTTTATCTGAAACTGTTCAGTCACCTTTTCCGTGGTGAGAGGGATAATGTTTCTGTTCTGGAAAATCTCATGCAGTCTGGTGTTGTTGCTACCCCAGTTGAGGGGCTTAATGGTTTGTTGCGTTTTGATCAGACCGACTATCTTCCTGGAAATCTTTTAGTTAAGGAGGATCGGGCGACTATGGCTCATCACCTTGAAGGAAGGGTGCCGTTTCTTGATTATCGCCTAGTCGAGTTTGCCAACAGTCTTCCCTGCCAAATGAAGTTGCGAGGAAGGGAAGGAAAATATTTACTTAAAAGGGCTTTCTCAGACATCGTGCCATCTTTTGTCCTGAAGAG
>CAXMTO010000466.1:0-4686 GCA_964196355.1 uncultured Myxococcota bacterium | reverse complement strand
TAGCCTTTTATAAAGACCTGACTTGGGTTGATCCAGAAGGGAGGCGGCATTCCCAGCAGGAAATTTTTGATAAGGTTCTCAAAATGATAGGTGGCGCTAGAGATCTTGTTGTGCTCGATATGTTTCTTTTTAATGATTTTATAGGCAAGGAACAGGCGCCCTACCGCAGGCTTGCCCAGGAAGTTACAGATGCTCTTGTGGTCCAGAAAACGAAATACCCTGAAATGCTGATAGTGGTTATCACAGACCCTATAAATACAGTCTATAAGGGCATGACAAACCGTTATTTTGAGAGAATGAAAGCTGAAAATATTCAAGTGGTATTTACTGAACTTGAGCGGCTACGAGACAGCAATCCTGCCTATTCATCTTTTTGGCGTATCTTTGTAAAGCCTTTTGGCAACAGTGCCGGTTCGCTTTTGCCTAATCCGTTCGGAAAAGGGCGTGTTTCCCTGCGCAGCTATCTGTCCATGCTTAATTTCAAGGCCAATCATCGAAAACTTATAATCTGCGATGCTGCAGACAGCTACTCCGCCTTGATAACCTCTGCTAATCCACATGACGGGAGCAGTGCTCATGGAAATGTGGCAATTTACTTTAAAGGCCCGGCAGTGTCTGACCTCTTGCAAAGCGAGAAGGCAGTACTTGATTTTTCAGGAGGGCCCGCTTTGCCTGTTCTTGCTGCAGAGAAGTTAAAAAATACAGAGAACGAAATAACGATTCAAATAATAAGTGAAAGAAAAATTAAGGATGTTCTGATTACTGCCTTAAATCGGGCCGTCGCAGGTGATAAACTGTCAATGATAGCTTTTTACCTTTCAGACAGGGATATTATTGGTGCCTTGAAGAAGGCCTACAGTAGGGGTGCAGCAGTTAGGGTGCTTCTTGATCCTAATAAGGATGCATTTGGCAGGGAGAAGAACGGTATCCCCAACAGGCAAGTTGCTGGGGAATTGGTTAAGCAGGGCATTTCTGTCAGGTGGAGTAATACCCATGGAGAACAGTCACACACTAAGATGTTTCTGGTGGAATATAAGCAAGGTCTAAGCACAGTTATTTTGGGATCAGCAAACTTTACAAGACGAAACCTCGATAATTTAAACCTGGAAACAGATATAGCGGTAAGCGGGCCGACAGATATGCCTTTATTTATGGATGTTAGAAATTATATCGATTTGCAGTGGAGCAATACAGACGTGAAAAAATTCAGTGTTGATTATATTGATTATGCGGATAAATCTTTTCCTCGTCAGATGCTGTATCGCTGGATGGAAGCAACAGGGATGTCGACTTTCTAAGAGAATAGACTTGATGGTGCATGGCTGGCTGGAAAGTGGGTATAAGTAATTGGTAGGAGATCAGCACTATGAATAAAAAATTTCAATAAACTGTATTTAATTCTGTTTGACAGCAATAATGTACTTTTTGACAGTGCGCCTATCCAACTTGGTTATTCGAGAGACCTCTTCAAAAGTACCATGTTTTTGGTAGAGAATATTACAATAAGACGAGAGAAGCTCCTGGGCATTTACAGATTCTTCCTCTATTGCTTGTTGTAATCGGTCAGTCTGGCTGACAGGCGCGCAACTTGTATCTCCTTTATAATGCCTGGTCAGGAGAATGCGCCTTGTTGCCTGTTCCAGTTCACGCACATTGCCGGGCCAAAGATAGATGGTGCCAACTTCCTTATCAAGGATTTCCAATATGGATTCAAGTAACTCTGGTGCCGGCTCTCCAATAATTTTCTCGATAACATGATTGAGCAAGATCCTGATGGAGTTATGGGCCTCAGCTATTTGTTGGCGAAGAGGTGGAACATGAATGATATCTGAGCAAAGTCGATAATAAAAGTCTTCCCTGAACGCCCCTTGTCTCCTGAGTTCATCGAGGGGTTTATTGGTAGCAGCGATAACCCTGCCATAAAAATGGAGTTTTTCATGGCTGCCCACAGCTGAAAAATTTCGTTCTTGAATGACCTTCAGGAGTTTAATTTGTGCTGGGATTGAGATGTCTCCGATTTCGTCTAAAAAAATTGCTCCATAGCGACTGCACCGAGAGAACACACCCTTGTGGTCACCTATAGCACCTGTAAAAGAGCCCTTTTTGTGTCCGAATAATTCCGATTCAATTAAGGTCTCAGGGAACTGGGAGAGATTGATTTCAATAAAATTACTGGTGAAACTTTCAGCAAAACAACCTTTTTTCTCATCAAAGGGAATAAATCCGGAGCGGCCGATTGCAGCAGCAGCAGTTCCCTTGCCGGTTCCGGTTTCGCCGATAAGAAAGGTTGAAAAATCCTCCATGCGGTTCCAGAGGAACTTTTCATACCAGCTTGGATCGTATGTAAAAATTGAGCTCCACAAATGGGAGCGAAGATCTTCAATGGAAGGGTTTTGGCCTATCAGTCCATAATAAATAAAATACCATGCTCTGCGCAGTTGATAAAAAAACGCGAAGTTATGTTTGGCCTCTTCAGTATTAAAACCTCTTTGGTGTAAAGATTTGAGAGTGTCTTTTGCAAAGGGAACTGAGCATGGATTGTTGCCAGCTGCAACCTGTTGAGCTATCAGGGTATCAAATTCTTTAATACATTCATAGAACGCATCATATAACAGGGTGATACGCACAAGTTCACGATCTTCGCCTGAAAAAAGTTTCCAGTTAAGTTCTCCCCCGGTTGATATATTCTTTAGCCGTTGTCTAACATTAGTAATTACTTTCTTGTAAAGAATGTCATCATTATCGTATTTTCCCTCTGCGATTTTGTAATGCAGTCCTAAATACTCGACCCCGAAAGGATTGCTGAATGCAGCCTTTGCAACAATACGGAAAAAATCTCTACTGTTTTTATCTAATGCTCTTTTGCCAGCCATGCACATAATGTACACTGCCTGTACATTATGTGTCAATAATGATACTTCCTGCCTGATGTAACTAAAACCCAAGTGTCGTTTAAAATCTTTAATATTTCAAGTGGTTATAGGATTACATTCCATATGGCACATCCTTTGCTCTTATAAAAGTAAAGAGATGATAAAATTAGCACCATCTTCCGTTCGCGCCCGGCGGGATCCGGCTGAGTGTCACCCCAACTGAAAGGTTGGGTAGCCGCTCGTAAGAGGGAGGTGGCCCGGAATGGTCCGGTAAGGCCTGTATCAAACAGATGGTGCGAAGATTAAGGTGGGAGAAATGAAGGTTTTGTTACTAGATCCAACTAGCGGCAGAAGGAAAGAAGCAGCAAGGGCATATGAAATCGCTGCAGGATTCCGTAAGGAAACTAAAGATTGCCCGGCAATAGACATGCGAACAATATACGAGAATATACCCAATCTCTTGAGCATTTTTCGCTTAATTGCTGCGCCGTTTCTTTTTATCGTTGCATGGCAGGGCCGGCCAAATCTATTTCTTGCAATTCTAGCTGTTTCGTTACTGTCAGATGCAATTGACGGATATATAGCACGTAGACTCAAAGTGACTTCAAATACAGGTGCTAGGCTTGATAGTTGGGGAGATTTGGTAACTTATTTTACCGTTGCGTTCTGCGCTTGGTGGCTTTGGCCTGAGATTCTACAACGTGAAGTATTCTTTGTCGTGATGGGAGTTGTCTTCTTTGTGCTTCCAGCATTGGCAGGTGTTATAAAATTCAAAAAACTTCCCTGTTACCATACCTGGGCGACAAAAATCCAGGCAGTGCTGATGTGTTTAGCAATATATCTTTTATTCATTACAGGTATTGGCTGGCCGTTTCGATGTGTTGTTATTTTTCAATGTTTCGTATCAATTGAAGAGATGGCAATAACACTGTGGCTTAGGGAACAACGGTACAATGTTCCATCATTTTGGCACCTCATACATTCATCATCTTAGAGGCTGACCATTATGCGGAAAAAGAATGGAGGTGGAAACATGGAACAGAGACAACTCCCGATTGTGCTTTTTGCCATGGCTTTTTTTCTAGTTGCCGGGTTTACCATAAATGAAATTGATAATGAGTATTTCAGTATCCCACAGATGTTGGCTAACTTCCATGAGTGGATACGATGGAAGCTCATGCCTGGATGGTAAAGAGGTGCGATGTAAAAAATACGCAACCTTCGGCACCATACATATAAAGCCGTAATCCTGAAAGGGGTTACGGCTTTTTGTTTTTGGTAGTTGCGTATAGTCCGGGTAGTAACGTACAATAAAAATATGCCTGTATCTCAATCATTTGTATTAAAGAATCGTGTCCTTCTTGGAACGCTCGTTGTTTTGCTGGCAATGATATTGCTTGCCGGGGGCTGGTCCATTCCATTTCATTCTCTCTTAGGGTAAATACCCCGCTGCTTGCAGCGTTATTGTTGGAAATATCCTTTGTTGAGATACCCCGTAGCTTGCTGCGGGGAGTTTCATTATAAAGGCCGATTCGATCATCCCGGCTATCAGCCAGAGGGTCAATCACAAAGCGGACCAGGGTATTGAATTCAAGCTGACAAATTGGGGTGCCTACGATGTAGATCCTGACACTTTGCAGACCAGTGTTGCATGGGTTTTTGCTGGCGGTGGTAACGTCCTTGGACCTCAGAGTGTCGCAAAGGCAGTATATCAGGGAAAGGTTGCCGCTGAATCAATTCAGCGCTATCTGGAAAACCGCGACCTGGTAGAAGACAGGAAGTTCCCCGGCAAATATCTATAAGGAAAATATAG
>CAXMTO010000465.1:0-24408 GCA_964196355.1 uncultured Myxococcota bacterium | reverse complement strand
TCTGCGCCGGATGTCTCGGTTCCAGAGCGAACAATCATTTCCTGGATACCTGCAGGAGTGCAGGGCAGGAAACGGACAGCTTCGCCACCTATCATAAGTCGACCAACATTTACAGGATGGAATGCGTCAACGTCTTTGTCCGGGTTGATCGCATCCAGTACCTTTTTGTCATCGATATGTTTTGGCAGTGGTAACTGTACCAGAATACCGTGGATTTCAGGATCATTGTTGTATTTATCAATGAGGGCCAGGAGGTCAGCTTCAGAAATATCATCGGGCTGATCATCCTGGATTTCCTTGAATCCGAGGCTGAGTGCGGTTTTTACTTTGAGGGTTACATAGCTGATTGATGCAGGGCTTGAGCCCACCAGAATGGTGACAAGTCCCGGTACTTTGCCATGTTTTTCTTTCATCGCGTCAACTTCCTGCTTGATTTCCGCAAGAATCTCTTTCCTGATCTGGGTCCCACTAATGATTTCAGCAGTCATCGTACTACGCTCCTTTCGGTGAGTTTTATATGACTTTAAGTGTATTTTCAGTGTGGTGTAAAATACAGGGAGAGATGGGAAACACACATCTCTCCTGATAAATAAGGACGATTAGAAAACACCTTCCACTTTACCTGTTTCAACGTTGACATCAATACGCTTGAAAGCCGGGTTGGATCCGGTTCCAGGCATAAGGCTGATGGTTCCTGCAACGGGTACGATAAAGCCGGCACCGCCATAGGTCAGAACCTCTCTGATGGTCAGGCGCCAGTTTGTCGGCACACCCTTGAGAGCCGGATTGTCTGAAAGTGACAGGTGGGTTTTAACCATGCACATCCCCATACCGGCAAGCTCCGGATCTGCCTGGATTCTCTGGATTGCCTTATTCGCTTCTGCAGAATAATCGACGCCATCTGCACCATATACCTCTTTGGCAATAAGTTCGATTCTCTCTTTGATAGGCATATCGAGTTCGTAGAGAAATTTAAAATCGGACTTCTCTTCACACGCTTCGATAACCACCTCCGCAAATTCTATGGCACCATCTCCGCCTTTTTCCCAATGCCTGGAAAGAGCAACTTTTGCACCTGCGGCTTCACTTAGTTCACGAACTTTTGCAATTTCCGCATCGGTATCATTGTAAAAAGCATTGATACAGACAACAGGACTGATACCGGCTTTACGAACATTTTTGATGTGGTGGATCAGGTTTCCACAACCCTTGGCTACCCACTCTACGTTTTCACTGTTGTACTCTTCAGGCATAGGCTTGCCTGGTACAGGAACCGGAGCACCACCGTGGCATTTTAAGGCGCGGATGGTTGCCACGACTACAGCACAGTCGGGGGTAAGACCTGAGAAACGACACTTGAGGTTCCAGAATTTTTCAAAACCAATATCGGCACCAAAACCTGATTCAGTAACATGGTAGTCAGCAAGTTTCAAACCAACCTTGTCAGCGATAACAGAGCTTTGTCCGATAGCAATATTTGCAAATGGGCCGGCATGAACGATAACTGGCTGGCCTTCGAGGGTCTGCATCAGGGATGGGTTGAGCGCATCTACCATCCAGGCGGTCATTGCACCGGCAACCTGCAGATCTTCGGTGGTGACAGGTTTACCTTTTTTGGTATATGCAACAACAATTTTACCCATTCTTTCGCGCATATCTTTGAGATCATTAGCGATTGCAAGGATGGCCATAACTTCTGAAGAAACAGCGATTCCGAATTTGGATTTCATCAAAAAACCGTCAGATTTGCCATTAACACCGTCTATACCGATAATGATGTTCCGCAACGACTGGCAGCAAAAATCCATTATCCAGCCCATTTCAACATTAGTGGGATCAATATCCAGTCGCTTCATGCCTGAAAGTCGTTCAAGCTGCTCGTCGGTATAGTTCCGTTCGTGTTGAAGACGTGAGGTCAGGGCTACCATTGCGAGGTTATGGGCGTTCATGATCGCGTTAATATCCCCGGTAAAACCGAGAGAAAAAGGTGTCAGAGGAATGCACTGGGCAAGTCCTCCGCCAGCTGCTGATCCTTTGATATTCATAGTCGGCCCGCCGGATGGCTGGCGGACTGCTGCGCAAACACTTTTACCAAGTTTTCCAAGGCCCTGTACAAGGCCCATTGAGGATGTGGATTTTCCTTCACCCAACGGTGTTGGGCTTATAGCTGTAACATCTATATATTTACCGTCAGGCTTGTCTTTCAGCCTCTCAAGTACGGCACGGAAATCGATCTTGGCAATATAGTGTCCCTGAGGGAGGAGTTCTTCCTTCGTCAGGCCAAGTTTCTCACCTATTTCATAGATTGTTAACATCGTTTTTTCTGCTTCCTGCGCAATCTCCCAATCTGCATGTTTCGTAGGATCCAATACCATGTCATACTCCCGATTAAAATTGAGGTTCATAAAGAACCGGATAGAAGAAACTGCCTAAAAAATGTGCATCATTAAAACAATTATAACCCCCCCCTCTTGCAGGATCACAAAGGCGGGGGAAAATTTTTCAAGGTCTCATTTAACAGCGAATTTCTACCATGTTTTATACTGTTAAGCAATTGATTTTATCTCTCTAATCAGTTGAATGCGGTGTTGGTATGAGTGTCTGGAAGATGCGATGAGCATAGATAGAGAGAGTGATCAGGAGAAGGTCACTTTGGGGCAGACCCCTGTGCAGGTTCTTCGGCAACCTCTTTTTTTTCAAAACAACGTATTTCTCCCTCAGGTGTGATGATCGTCCACTTTCCGTTTTCATCACAGGCTTTGATCAGACATTCAACTTCAGTTCTATTGGCCAGGGAAAGGGTACATTGTTCGTCTATATTTTTACTGACAATGGATTGAAATTTTTTCTCGCCTGCAATTTTTTTGAAATCGTTTATTGCTTTTTCAAATACGATTATTTTTTTGAACCATTCTGGGTCGATTCTTTGTATCTCATCACGTAATTGAGTAATCTCTTCTTTTTTCCCGGCTATTGTCAGAAGGGTACTTTCAATTTCTTGTCTGTTATCTGAAGGAATTGAAAAGAGAATCTGTTTGTGAATTTCTATGTCTGCTTCTATGTAGTTTATTTTTTTTAAAATATTTTGGGTATCTTGGCTCATAATATTCGTTTTTCAAAAGAGTTGTTAGACCGCATTTCTTATGAACATTGTGTAAATTTGTTAGAGACATCTACACTTCAGGGTGCACTTCGAATCCTGCAATATATTTCAATTGACACAATATCCATAAGAAATGCGGGCTAGGGGCGATATGAGGACTGAATGTATAGTATTTAAAGGATTCCGCAAGCACTTTTATGTAAGGATTTTTCCTGCTTTGCTTTGGGAGGGGAGGTTTGTCTGGATACGATTGAGATGGGGTCTATTCCATCTGTAGATGGTTGGGCTATATTATGATGTAGAAGAAAGGAGTGGGGGGACATTGGATACCGAGCTCAGCGAAGAGCTTGGTATCCAAAATGATGAGTTTAGAGTAACCCGAAATACTTCTACTTGTTTTAACGGATTGCTTCCGCGGTTTTTTGCGAGATATACCCGTTAGTCGGAAAGAAGTTTAAAGGAGAGTTTGACTCGCGCCCTATAGATGGGTGCCAGTCCTTCAGTAATCTTCATATCCAATGTGATAACCTCGGCTATACGGAGGTCACGCAGACTCATACCCGCAGATTTAACAGCATTATTGGTAGCGTCTTCCCAGGAGGAAGTGCTGGACCCGACCATTTCGATAAGTTTGTATACACTTTCAGACATGCTATTCTCCTTGGTTGAGGTTGGGGGGGCTTTGGTGGATATAAGATTTGAACGCAGAACCACGATTTCAATCTAACAGTAAAGAGAGAAAAATTGAAGCTTAAATATTTTATGTCCGATTTAAACAGGATTTAAAAAAGTGTTAAAAAAAAATTCCCCACCGCAGAAATCCGGTGGGGGCTCAGTAAAAGAGGTGGTTCTCCCACCAATCACACCTGGCCCATTTGGGCACTGGCTGCAGTTGTTTATTAAATCGCAAGATCACAGCTACTCGCTCATCAACCCTGGAATGTTGCGCCCGTGTCATTTCGGTCAAATTCCCAAACATGCAAGCCAGAATATAAAACTAAAAATGGATAAAAGTGTAGTGGTGACTATGGTACCGTTTGTAGAATGAGTATCTCCACCCATGGTGGCAGCCATTATGGAATTGACGGTGGCCGAAGGCGAGGCCATCATTACTACCAGCACTTTGGCCATGGGGTCGATTGGCTGATTAAAGAGCCACAGCAAGACCAGTGTGATTGCCGGCATGAGCAGCAGTTTGAGTCCTGAACTGAGGAGAATAACAAATATATTTCCTCTTAATTGCTGTATGGTCAGAGAGGCACCAATGCAGAACAAAGCCAGAGGCAGTGTCACACCGCTGATGATAGTCAGGGTTCGGGTGACGAAATCGGGATAAACCATATTCATGTAAGAGGAGGTTAACCCGGCTATACAGGCAATGGCTAACGGATTGAAGAGAGTATTTCCGATGAAAGTAGAGATGGAGCTTCGCTTCGCAAAAAGACCCAGGCTGAGCACTGCAAAAAAATTAACCAAAGGGACTACGAAGGCCATGAAGATACTGGCATGGAGCAGACCGGTATCACCGAAGGCGTAGTAACTCACAGGCAAACCCATATAGGCAAAGTTTGCGCGGAAGGAGTTCATCATGAAGGACCCGCGGGTCTTCTGCGTGACCAGGGAAGTTTTTGTCACCGCAAAGGCAAGGCCAAATGTGATAATAACAGTACCTGTCATTATCAACAGGAGATTGATGTTTAAAATGTGATGGATGTTGGCGTTTGATATTTTGTAAAAGAGCAGGCCCGGGAGGCAGACGTTGAAGAGAAGACGGTTTGCTGTCTTGATGAAAGGTGTATCGATCAATCCTTTGAGCTGCAGCCCTTTTCCAAGAAAAATGACAAGAAATATCGGTAATACAATAAAAAAAACAGTTAGCATCCGCTCGTCTCTGATTGCTGATAATCTGCGACACCTGACTGGTGCCTGTTAATAGAAGGCTTAATACTCAAGAAAAGGGCTTTCAGAAAGTATTTTTTATAATGAATTCTAAAATACCTGTTGGCCTACGCGTCACTAAGACTTTACAGATGCAACTAATCACTGTACACGGCCATTTTATATCCTGGAGGAGTTTTTAACTATGTCTAATATATTTCGTGCCTATCAAATCACAAAAGACAAAAAAGGTCAGAAAGTGACACTGGAAGCACTGACCGAACTGGATCTTATGGACGGTGATGTCACTGTGAAGGTTGAGTATTCAACTCTGAATTATAAAGACGGATTGGCGATGACCGGAAAAGCCCCGGTTGTTAGACGCTTTCCGTTGATTCCAGGTATTGATTTTGCCGGCACCGTAACTGCATCCGAGAACAGTTCCTTTAGTGCAGGCGATAAAGTGTTACTTAATGGTTTTGGTGTGGGGGAAGTACACAATGGTGGTTTCAGTGAGGTAGCAAGAGTTGAAGGGAACTGGTTGATACCTTTGCCCAAAGGAATCACGGCCAGACAGGCGATGGCTGTTGGTACGGCAGGGTACACCGCAATGCTCTGCGTACTGGCGCTGGAAAACCATGGGATCACTCCAGAGAGCGGCAATATCCTGGTAACCGGTGCCGCTGGCGGTGTCGGCAGCGTAGCCATTTCTATTTTAAATAAATTGGGTTACCGCGTTGTGGCAGTAACCGGCCGTAGCAGTGAACACGACTATCTGGTGAGCCTTGGTGCCACCAGAATTGTTGAGAGGAAACTGTTTTCGAAACAGGCAAAATTGCTTGACAAAGAGCAGTGGGCAGGTGCCATAGATGTTGCCGGTGGCAATACACTGGCCAATGTTTTGAGTCAGATGAAATATGGAGGAGCTGTTGCAGCCTGCGGCCTCGCAGAATCGATGGAGTTACCTGCTTCGGTTGCACCATTTATTTTACGTGGGGTGACTCTTTATGGGATTGATTCGGTAATGGCATCTATTGCAAAGCGTAAGCGTGCCTGGCAACGTATCGTTGAGGATCTTGACCTTAACAAACTCGAAACCCTGAGCACTGAGATTTCCCTTGAAGAACTGCCTGGGGCGGCTGAAGCGATCCTCTCCGGAACAATACGCGGTCGCACAGTAGTTAAAATCAGTTGATGTCAGGGCGGAAGCATTTATGAACCACAACGTAAACTGTAAATACACAACACTGCTTCAGCTGTGTTGTGGATAGGGTGAAAGGCCAGGAACAAATTCACTTATCTGTACAGTGCTGAGGGGCTGGAAATAGCAATCCCTCTTCGCTCAAGCAGACTGCCTTCGGCAAGATAAAGCTTAATCAGTGCTTTTTGACTGTTGATAATAGCTGCGGCCTCCTCAATACTGCTTATCAGAAGATCTCGCTGGGCCTGAGCCATCAGCAGTGAGGTACTGACACCGACATCGAAACGTTCCTTTTCGGCTTTCAAGGTTTCGCCCCGCCAGAGACGGGTTGACCTGGTTGCTGCGATTTGCTGGCGGGTGCGTTCAAACTCGTTTGCCGCCAGCCGGACGTCAAGATCAATAAGCTGTTTGAGATTTTCAACCGATTCTGCTGCCTGGTGGCGGGTGACGCGGGCTTCAAAGTCACGGGCCTTAGCCTGTCTGTTATTCAGGTAGTAACTGAATGTAACCCCTGCGCTGAAGTCATGGTTATTTTCAACGAGATCCTTAAATGAATCGGAAAAAGAGTCGGAATATCCTGTTTTACCCAGATTGATAAAAAGATCCAGCCGTGGCAAGAGACCGTTTTGAGTCATAATTGTTTCCAACCGGTTCTGTTTCAGTCTCAGGTCGGCTTCCGCCAGGTCGGCTCGTGATTTTTGAGCCAGCAGCAATCGGTCATCCAGGTCGGTTATTGGTGTCGGATTGGTTTCAGCTGTGCTGATGGCTCTGATCTGAAGATCAAACTGTCCCTTGCTGCCCGGATTGATCAATCGCAGGAGACGTAAACGTTTTTCCTCCAGGGTACTGCGTGCATTTATTAAGGCCTGTTCACGCAGTGCCACCTCGGCATGGACAGCAGCCGCTTCGATACGTGGGAGGGAACCAACCTCAATCCGTTGTTGTATTTCGTCAAGCTGCTGCAGGGCAACGGCCAGCGAACGCTCCATAATGTCAATTTTCTGGCTTGCAAGTACGAGGTCCCAATAGGAAGCTTCAGTTTGGGCAAGGAGTATTTCTGTGATACCGCGAAGTTCAAATTCGGAAACTGCGGTACTTAATTGGGCCTGTTTCAAGCTGACTAGATTGACTCTGGGCCCTAAACCTCGTAAAAGAGACTGGGTCACTGTCAGGCCTACCCTGGGATTGTGTTCTGCAGAGTCGCTGTTGGAGTCAACTATACCCTGGCCCACAGAGGCCTCAATAAGAGTGCCGGTGGGCAGTTTCTGCCGAAGACCGATTACACCAAACTGGTTATTTAACTTTACGGTACTCCGAGGGCCGGTGTCCTCCGCTTCTGTACTTTCATCCTTTAAGAATTCGATATCACCAAACAGTTCAGGATCATAGTTTCCTCGCACTACACCTTCCTGGATGCGGATAATCACTGGGTTAATTCTCTTGATTCTTAGATCTCGATTATTTTTCACGGCAAGTGTAATAGCCCGTTCTACAGTAAGATCAAGACTACTGTCTGGACTGGTTATCCCAAATTCAGCCATATCGCTGCTTGGGGGCTGCAGTTGGTCTACTTTATCAGAATCATTCGCGGTAATGATGTCCTGGTAACGCATCTCAGTTTCAAAGACAGGGAGACGATCCGGTTTGAGGCAACCGGCGTTCAAGAGGATCAGGAAAAGGATTCCGGTTCGAAAAATTGAGCAGAAGATTCGATTTTTCATGGGGAAACTCTTTTACCCTGACGGTGAAAGAGGGAATAAACTGCGGGAATCAAAATTAAACTGATCAGTGTTGACCCGCTGAGCCCACCAATTACAGCCCGTGCCAGGGGGGCCTGGGCATCAGCTCCCTCGCCGATACCAAGGGCCAGAGGCAGCAAGGCTAGAATGGTGGTCAAGGAGGTCATGAGAATAGGACGTAATCTTCTGCGTCCTGCCTCAGCCACTGCCTCTGTGGCCACCATACCATCCTGCATCAGTTGGCTCGCCTGATCCACCAGTAGGATAGCATTTTGTACCACAATGCCACCTAACATGATGCATCCGATATACGATTGCAGGTTAAGTGTGGTATTGGTCAAAAAAAGGATGAGCAGAACGCCCACAGCAGAAACAGGGACGGAAACCATCACTACAAGAGGATCACGCAATGACTCATAGAGGCAGGCAAGAACCATAAAGACAAGAACCAGGGCGAGGAGCAGGGCTATGATGAGTTCACGGAAGGCTTTCTGCTGTTCTTCAAATTTACCAGAGACAACTAGGTCATACCCAACCGGGGTGGCAATTTGCATAAGCCGGGTCTGGACATCAGCGGCCACAGAGCCGAAATCACGGCCTGCCACATTGGCTTGCACTGTGACAAGTCGCTGCTGATCCTTGCGGTCGATCACGATGGGACCAAGGCCGACTTCGGTGGTTATCAGGTTACGAAGGGTGACCAGGTCACCTGAGGAGGTGGCTAAAGTCAGATTGAGGATTTCATCGAGAGATCGTTTTGCTGCGTCTTTGAGCTGCACAAAAATACGATAGGAGTTGCCAAGAGATTGGAATTCTCCAGCCTTTGCCCCGGCTATTGCCGTTTCGATAACTTTGGAGACATCTTTGATACTCAGCTCCATATCTGCTATCTTATCACGGTCGATGATGATCTTATGTTGGGGGATACCTGCCAGGTTGCTGGGTTCTACATCGGTGATACCCGGAATGTCGGAAATGGCTACTTCGACCTGTCCGGCCAGGGCTTCGAGTTTGTGCAGATCAAAGCCGCGAATTTCGACTGTGAGCCCCTCGTCGCCGCCAAGGAGGCGTTCCAGCAGGAATTGCCCCTGGGGTGCGCGGGTTTGGATCTGCATGCCGGCTATTTTACCATCCAGTCGTTTACGCAGGTCATTGGCGATTTCGGTGTTCGCTCGTTGACGTTCCGCTGCCGGCACCAGAGACAGGTTCATCTGGGACCGGGAGATGGCATTAGCCCGCCAACCGGTGGAGCCGACACTGACCACTGAAGAAACTGCCTCAGGAACATTGTCTTTGACAATTTTTTCCATAAGCAGGCTCTGCTGATTGACCAGCTCAAGGCGGGTGCCGATCTCCATTTTTCCAGTGATCCTGACCTGACCTTCGTCACTGGGCGGTAGAAATTCCGTGCCAATTAAGGGTAAGAGAAGAAAGCTGAGACCCAGTGTGACTGCAGCTGAAAAAACAATCAGCCATGGACGTTTGAGAGCATTGCGCAGCAGGTCCCGATAGCCGTTATTCAAGGACTGACTGAGTGACTCCGACCAGGCGAAGAGCATTTTGAACCAGGTGGGGCGATTGCGTACTCCTCGGGCGGATGATCGCATCAGTTTAGCTGCCAGCATGGGCATCAGGCTGAGTGCAACCAGAAGCGAACAGATCAGCGAGAAGACGATGACATAGGCGAGTTCCTGAAAGAGCACGCCTGCCACACCTCGTACAAAAACCAGAGGAAGAAAGATAACCAGGGTGGTAATGGTGCTGGCGAAGATAGCAGGGCCTACTTCGACGGTTCCCTGTACTGCTGACTCTTCGATGGATTCATCGCTCTCGTTGCGGTGTCGGTAGATGTTTTCCAAGACAACAATAGAGTTGTCGACCATCATACCGACACCTAAGGCTAATCCGCCCAGGGTCATGAGATTCAAGGTAAAGCCGCCGAAATAGAGCAGATTGAAGGTGGCGATGATCGAAATCGGGATGGCCAGGGTGATCACCAGGGTGCTGCGGATATTGCGTAGAAAGAAAAGCAGGACGACAACCGCCAGGCCTCCACCGTAAAATACAGAACGGACAACGTTTGCAATGGATCGTTCAATGAAATTACCCTGATTGATTACCGGAACTATTTTGATCTGGGGAAAAGCCTGGTTGGCAGCATCGATTTCCTCGAGAATCTGTTTGGCTACATCGACGGTATTGGCGTCAGCCTGTTTACGGATGGCGACCCGAATGCCCGGTTCACCATTGACCCGGATAATACGGTTTTTCTTTTCGTATGTATCCTTCACAACAGCAATCTGGTTTAAGAATACAGTAGCACCGTTCTTCTCTGCGATCACAGTATTACGGATCTCTTCCAGACTGGAGAATTGAGCCGGAGCCCGCAAGCTTACCTCGAAACGGCCTTCTTCTATCTTGCCGGTCGGCACGTCCAGATTGGCGTCCCGGATTGCCTGAAGTATCTGGTCCAGAGGCAAGCCCAGGGCGTTGATTCGGTCAGGATCAAGCTCGACACGAACCTCACTGGTGAAACCGCCCCAGACATCGACCTGGGCCACGCCGGGAACTCTGGCAAAACGATAGCGAAGTTGATCTTCAATAAGCTGAGTCAGTTCTATCGGGTCAAGATCGCTGGAGATGCCGAGGATGACAACCGGATAGCTGCCGATATCGAATTTTCTGACCCTGGGTCCTGTGATATCATCGGGAAGTTCATTGATTTCGTCTTGAATCTTGGACAGTACATCCGAGGCAGCAGTGTCGATATTTGTGCCCCAGGCAAAACTTACCTGGATTCTACTATTGCCTTCAGAGGACTGGGAGGTGATTCCCTCAATACCTGGAACTGTGGCAATGATCTCTTCAAGGATCTGGGTGACAAGCCTTTCCATAACCTCCGGGCTTGCTCCTTCATAGTTGGTTCGTACTGAGAGCGTAGGCAACTCGATATTGGGCAGCAGGTCAATGCGTAACCGAGTCAGTGATACACTGCCGATAATGATGACAATCAGAGTCACCATGGTAGTGAAAATAGGGCGTCTGACGCTGAATTTTGGCAGGTTCATGGGGTCGCAGCTTTTTGTTTGCTGTTGGTAATGATAATTGCTGAACCATCCTCTATAAGTTGATGTCCAAGAGAGACAACTCTGCCATCAAGCTCACTGCCCATAATCTGGACTCGGTTGTCTTGACGAATACCTACCTGCACTGGTTGCCACGACACTGTCATTTTATCTTCATTAACCAAAAAAACACTTGTCTGATTGTTTCGGGATGTGAGGGCAGCTTCAGGAACGATGGTGGCGTCGTTTACACTGTCGAGTTTGACAGTGGTGCGGATGAACATGCCTGGTTTCAGGCGGTATTCCTTATTTTGAATTGTGAGTTCAACCCGGGCCTGACGCGTTTCTTTTCGAAAAACTGGAGAAATGCGTTCGATGCGGCCTTCAAAGATATCTCCGGGATAGGTGTCGGTGGTGAGTTGTGCGGTTTGTCCGGTATGCAGGCTGGCATAATCTTTTTCAGTAACAAAAATGATGCCGGTAAGAGGTGAGAGTTCAGCAATAAGGAGGAGGGGTGTATTGGAGGAGACAGTGGATCCTTCTTCAATAAATCGTTCCGCCACGATCCGTTGGTCATCACCACCGTGCCAGTCCGCCTTGACTTTTGTGTATTCCAGTTTGATTTTGGATGTCTCCAGCAAGGCCTGCGCTCTAATGACATGTGCTTTTGCCACTTCCAGTTTGGCATTTTTTTCAGCCATGTTGGCCATGATGGTATCGAACTGGGTTTCAGAGGCAACACCCCGCGTTTTGAGTGTTTTCACACGCTCTAATTCGCGATTGGCAATTGTGAGAGTGGTTTTTGCTTCTTCAAGGTTGGCCGCAGCGACCGCAAGGTCTGCCTTGGCCAGAGCAACTGCCTGGATATACTCTCCATTATCAAGCTCTGCGACTACCTGGCCACGTTTGACGGTATCAGCCAGATTCACAGTCAACCGCTCCACTCGGCCCCCTATCTTCGGGGCGACTACGAATTCTGCCTGTGGTTCTAATGTGCCGTTAAAAGAACGGAATAATGTGATGGGGCCATGCTCAATGGGTACCACTTCCACCGGAGACTGGCGGGTTTTCTTTTTGTTCTTTTTTTTCTCATCCTGTTTAACGCAGGACAAAACGAAAAGAAGACAGAGAACCATCAGGGTAAGTAAAGCAAGATTTATGAACTTTCGAGTATATATTATGGCCATGGGAGTAAGGTCTTGTAGTCAGGTGACGGAAATGGAGGCGAAACCCCAAAAAACTCCAGTAGTTCTGAGGATTATCATGCAACTATTTGATGATTAAATGCAAGTGAAAAAAATCGACTGAGGGCACATTTAAAAAAACCAATGGGTTGGGTTATACAGGAATACAAAGGAGGAGGGGGGGGGCTGCAATCTTGGCCAGTATTATCTTGAGGTGAGTTTAATCTCGATCCGCCTGTTTTTTCTATATGCCTCAGGGTTGTCAGCTGTATCGATGGGATGAAATTTGCTGAATCCTGTGGCTGCCATGCGATCTTCGGGGATGCCCTGTTCGGCAAAAAAGCGTACAACTGAAACCGCTCGAGCAGTAGAAAGTTCCCAGTTTGATGCAAAATAGGGGGACCTGATTGGTTGACGATCTGTATGGCCATCAATGCGGATAATCCAGTTGATATCCTCTGGTATCAGGCTGTTCAGTTCCTTTAAAATAGATGTAATCTGCCCGAGTTGCTGTTTTCCGTTTTCCCCTAGATCCGCTGAGGCGGATGGGAATAGAAATTCAGCCTGAAAAACAAAGCGATCTCCTTCTATCCTGACAAACGCATTGTCACCCAGAATCTGTCTTAAGCGACCGAAGAAATCGGACCGATATTGCTCAAGATTGCTGACACGACGGGCGAGTTCAATGTTTAACCGTGCACCAAGGTCCTCAATCTGCTTTGCCTGATCCGACTTTTCAGTTTCAGCGTGGACAAGGGCTTCGTTGATCTCTTCAAGTTGGGCCTGCAGGAGTGTTATTTTCTGATTCAACAGTGCCATTTCAGCTCTCGAATCGGCGCTCAGTTTAAGCTGGTCGTCCAACGCCTGCTGCTGTTCACCAATCAGCGCGGAGAGGGCTTCTATCCGGATGTCACGCTGCTCAATATCCTTCTGCGCAAGCAATGTTCTTTCTTCCTGGTCCGCCAATCGCGCCTCAAGAGCTTTAGTTCGGTCCCGAAGACTCATCACAACCTGCTTTTCTGATTCCAGGGAGGCAGCTGCAGTTTTAATTTCCCCTTCGAGTTCTTCACGTAGTTTACGAAGAGCATTTATATCCTGCTGCAGGCTCGCAATATTCTGCAGCTGGGCGGCTATGTAATCCTGATCTTCCTTATTCTTTCGGGAAAGTGAGCCAACTTCTGCCTCTAAATTTATTTTATCAACGGTAAGTACATCAATTCGTGTAGAGAGAGTAGAGAGGTTTGTATTGAGAGCTTTGTTTTTTTTCTTTGCCAGCCCAAGTTGCAATGAAATTGCGGCAATACGCTCGTGGAGAGATTCAAGTTCATTACTCTGGCCTGTAAGTATATCACTGAGTATAAACTGGGAAAAAGTAAAAATAAGAAGGACAAATATAAGTACCATGAGCAGGGCTGAGAGCACATCAACATACCCGGGCCAGATACTCATAGATTGTTGGGAATGACGTGAACCATATGCCATAGTAAAATCCTATAATGGGTCTGTGTTGGCAGGGCCTTCATCAGGAGTATCTTTGATGTGACCTGACTTCACGAGTTGTGCCATGGTGTGATTGTTTTTTCGGATTTCATGGATGAGTATTCCTATCTGGCCTTCAACCCCCCGCTCAAATACATTGCTGTCTGAATCGTCAACCAGTTGGGTAACTCCAGAGAGCCACTCCTCCATTTCATTGAAAAACCGATTTTGAGCATGATTTGCCTGGATGTCTAGAAAACCGAGAATCAGTGACCCGCCAAGGCCAAATAGAGAGGAGCTGAAAGCAGTCCCCATACCTTGTAATGGCTTCTGAAGTCCTGCCTTCAGCGTCGTAAAAACGAGCGCAAAATCCCGATTACCGACATCGAGACCGCCCACTACGTTACTGACAGCAGCAATTGTACCAAGAAGCCCCCAAAAGGTGCCAAGGAGCCCAAGAAATACCAAAAGACCAATCATATAACGGGATATCTCTCTGGATTCATCGAGGCGTCCGCGAATTCCCTCCAGGACAGTGCTCAGAGATAAGGCAGAGAGGCTGAATCTATCCCTGTGCAATCCTTCCAGGGCCTTGGCAAGCGGTCTCAGCAATCGCGGCCTGACAGCAACAGAGAGGCCGGACTGGCCGGTACGAAATATTCCTATCCATTTTATTTCTGGTTCAAGGATCAATACTCGACTGAAGTTAAGGAAAACACCAATGGCTAAGGCTGCAAGAATTAACGAATTAAATCCCCAGTTAGCCATAAAAGCAGACCGAAGAGGCGTGTAAAGCAGCGTGAAAACACCGGCAACTATGCCTAGATAAAGGACCATCAGTAGAAGATAGTATCGCATATTACTCATGCTTTTCTCCTAACCCGAATAAATCGGAATTTTTTAAAATGCTTGGATAAGTACCTTCACCAAATTATTTTCTCCATAAAAACGCAGGAAATAATTTATAAGGTACTAACACCAGTAAACGGTAAAAAATCAGGCACTCTTTTTCAAGGATGCCTCGGCTGCAAAATCGAAAGTTTCTTTACCTGCGAAGTTTTCAAAAAAGTTTGGATAAGCCTGGTCATAAGAAGCAAAAATTCTATCGAACGGGAGATCTGCAAAATGGCCATGATCCAAAACATATTCCATATGCTTTTGGCCAAGAGTATCAAATTCGTGAAAGATAGAATCTTCCCTGCCGTCAAACTCAAGAGGTTTTACATTGAATCGTGTGCAGAGAGATAAATTGAAAGCCGGGGTAGCCTTGACCCATCTCTCGTTCAACAGCATTTCTGTATAACCGTGGTAGATAAAGAGATCTGTTCCCATCATTTTTTTAAGTCTGGGACTGGACAGGTGGTTAGTTACATCAGCAAAACCCAGACGACTGGGAATGTCTTGCTGGCGCGCTGCTGCAGCAAGCAGAACTGCTTTTGATACACAATAACCACTCTTTTTAATAACGACGGAACTCGCCCTCATGGCAGTACGGGAATAGCGCAACGCATATGGATCGTATCTTATCTGATCTCTTACCGCATAGTATAGAGACTTGGCTTTTTCGACGGGAGAATCAACATGGGAGCATGAGGCTTCGGCAAATCTGGATACTTCTCTGGTATAGTAATCGAGGTAGAATGTCGGTTTCAGGTAGCGGCGTATTTTTTCGTCCATAGCAATGCGGATTGCAGCAAAATGGGTGGTAGATTCTTTTTGGTTTTCAATCCTCTTATTCGAGGAAGGGTTTGCACTCTCGACAGACAGTCTTAACATGTATGTTTCAGTTGTTGCAAATGTAATAATATATCTACTCCAGATTGAAAACATGCTAAAGATTGCTATTCTGGTGCGCCAGGAAACCACAGATAAATGCACAGGTAAAGGATGTTTACGAGCTTTTTTCTCAAAAAAGGAAGGATTCGCACGATATCACGATACCGAAATTGAGTTGGTTGGGTTTTTCCATAGCGGCGGTGATTTGGATTATAAACTCAAAAAAATGAAAGAAGCTGGTGTGCAGGTAATACATGTATCGACCTGTATGCGAGGGAAATACGAAGGTTATGAAGAATTGGTAAAAAAGATAGGAAAAGATTTCGATGTGATTGGCTATACACACGGGTCTCAAGACGGCAAAACACGAAAGACCGAAACTGTAACCGGAAAATTTCTGTGAGGCTGTCTTGAAAAACAGCTTATATCTCGAACGTCATCCCCGCGTTGGAGGGAATCCAGTTACGTTTGGATCAATTATGAATCATCATGTGTGCAATGACAGCCTTAAAAACGGGATTTCGGACTATTTAGCCAGTTTCAAAAGAATCACACTAAGCGCTGAGAATCTACGAAGGGCAGCGGTAGCAGTAACTGTGGTGGATTATCAGGGTAAGAGTGCGTTATCCGGTTTACTTACTGCCCCTGATGCTGCTGCAGCTCTGATTCTGACGAGAAGATCAACCAGGCTTAAGAGTCATGCCGGACAGTGGGCGCTGCCCGGCGGAGCTATTGATTCTGGTGAAAGCCCCCAGCAGACTGCGCTCCGTGAACTGGAGGAGGAAGTCGGTTTACATCTGTCTGACGACAAGGTGCTTGGCTGTCTTGATGATTTTATAACCAGATCAGGTTATTGCATTTCCCCTGTGGTTATCTGGGGAGGTGATAGAGTAGATCTCAAGGCCAATGAAGAGGAGGTGGCGTCGATCCACAGGATTCCTTTCAAAGAGCTTCTACGGACAGATGCACCGGTTTTCGACCATTCACTTGAGGGGGAGCACCCGATTCTTTTGATGCCTGTGGGTGACTCCTGCATAGCAACACCGACCGCGGCAATACTCTACCAGTTTCGAGAGGTGGCACTTCTTGGAAATGAGACTCGTGTTGCCCATTTTGAACAACCTTATTTTGCCTGGCGGTAGTTCCGATTTAAAGATTTCAGTGTCCGGGAACCCAACCCCTGATGCCCGGACACCTGGGAGAGTCTTTATTTACCTCCAAAGGCGTCAGTATCTATTTCCACGGCAGCACCGCAGGTATCGGCTACAGATTCCATGCGGCCAAGGGTTACGGGGAGGACTGATCGAACAAAGAATTCAGCAGACTTAAGTTGTCCCTCATAAAAAGGTTTATCTTTTTTCCTGGCGCCCTTCTCAAGTTTCCGGCTGGCGATGGTGGCTCGCCACAGCAGCATCCACGCCATTGTTACATCTCCGACTACATCCATGAACGGGCAGGCATGGGCGAAGGCTTTCTGGGCGTCGGGGCTCATTGCTGCTTTACCGATATGGAGGGCTACCTCACCCATCCTGCTGGTCGCTGAATCCAGTTTCTCTGCCAGCTCCTTAAGGGCGTCAACTTCCTTAGCATCTCCAACCGTCTTCTTTATCTCATCCAGGAGGTCCATGAATAACTTGCCTTTTTTCATGCCGAGTTTCCGGCCCAAAAGATCCATGGCCTGAATACCATTGGTTCCCTCATAAATACCGCAGATGCGAACATCCCTTAAAAGCTGCTCTACAGGATAGTCCGAAGTATAACCATAACCGCCGAAGACCTGGACCCCGGTATTGCAGACGTCAACCGCCCTGTCTGTGACATATCCTTTACAGATGGGGATGAGAACATCTACGAGGTTCCCCAATTTTTCTTTTTCTTCTTCGCTGTCGGTAATAAGAGCTCTGTCTTCGCAGTAGGCAACGTAAAAAAGCAGGCTACGCATTCCCTCCACGTACGTTTTCTGGGTGAGAAGCATTCTGCGCACATCAGGATGGGTGATGATGGTCACAGGTTTTTTGTCCTTGGAACCGATTGCTGCACTCTGAATGCGTGTTCTGGCAAATTCCAGTGCGTGCAGATATGAGGAAGATGCACATGCCAACCCTTGTCCTCCTGCCATCAGCCGTTCCTCATTCATCATGAGAAACATTTGACTCAGCCCCTTATTTTCTTCACCAAGCAACCAGCCGTTGCAGTTGCCCTTGCTGCCGAGAGCCATCGAACAGGTGGGACTGCCATGTATGCCCATTTTTTCCTCGATGCCGGTGCAGTAGACATCATTGCGGTCGCCAAGAGAGCCGTCTTCATTGACAAAAAACTTTGGGACCAGGAAAAGAGAGATACCACGGCTGCCTTGCGGTGCCCCTTCGATACGAGCCAGCACTGGATGGATTATATTTTCGGTGAGGTCATGCTCCCCGCTGCTGATGAAAATTTTATTACCTGTAAGAGAGTAGGAACCATCAGGATTCTTTACCGCTGAAGTGGTCAGGGCACCGAGATCTGACCCTGCATCAGCTTCGGTAAGAAGCATGGTCCCTGTCCATTTTCCGGTGTACATGTTTTCCAGATAGGTCGATACCTGTTCTTCGGTACCAAAAGCCTCTACCAGACGGGCAGCACCCTGGGATAGAGCGATGCACAGCATCAAGGCCATATTGCCGCCTGTGAAATAATTAGTTGCTGCCTGAGCCAGGGTTGCCGGCATTCCCTGTCCCCCCATTTCGGGGTCCTGGGTTAAGGCCATCCATTCTCCTTCTGCCAGGAGCTCCCAGGCACGCTTGAACTCGTCAGGTGTGGTAACTTCGCTATTGGCATACTTACATCCTTCCTCATCACCGATTTTCAGTGTAGGCAGAATCTCCTTGACAGCGAGGTTTCGTGCTTCGGTGATGACCATGTCAATTACTTTTTTGTTGAATTCGGCAAATATTTCATGCTTGCTGAGGTCACCTACCTGCAATTGCTCGTGGAGAACAAAGTCCACATCCCTTCGATCTGCAATGACTTGTGCCATAATTATCCCTTTCTTCAGTTATAAATGAGTATAATGTTATGTCTATTGCTATAATTCTTCAATTTTTTCAGTAAGTTTCGGAAGAAAGTCGAGAATATCCGTAACAATACCAACGTCTGCGACATGGAATATAGGGGCTTTAGGGTTCTTGTTTATGGCGACAACAAAGGGATTACCCTTGATGCCTCCCATATGCTGAAAAGATCCACTGATACCGCAGGCAAGGTATACTTTGGGTTTGACGGTCAACCCGCTGGTTCCAACCTGGCGTGATTTTTCCAGCCACTTGGCATCCACCACGGGGCGGGAGCAGGCAACGGCTGCCCCCATGGCACTGGCGAGTTCCTCGACGATCTCGAGATTGTCTTCATCCTCTATGCCGCGGCCAACTGCGATCAGTACTTCCTCTTTGGTGATGTCAACGTCACCTACCTCGGCTTCAACCAGTTCCAGAAAACGCCTGCCACTGGTCAAATCGCCACAATCGGCAGAACGATCTGTTACACTGCCGCCGGCAGAAGAGCTCTCATCGGCACCAAAGGCTCCGGGACGAATGTTTAATACAGCGCCCCCAGCCAAACTGCACTGAACGTGTGTACTGACCTGGCCGCCAAACTCCTGGCGAATTACAGTGAGTTGTTCGCCTTCTATTTTATCAACCGCCACTACATCGGCGAGAAATACAGAATCAAGCATTACGGAAAGTCCAGGCCCCAGATCCATGCCAAAGGTGTCATGGGCGATCAAAACTACTGATTCCTTGGGCAGAAGGTCAGCCAGTACTTTTCTGATCAGCTCTGCATTGGGGTAGCCAAGTTCTTCTCGGTCCACTTTGATAACTTCAGCAAATGAGGCTGTTAATTCGCTGCAAACCGTATTCAAACCATCGCCGGATCCTGTGACAACAGCGGTTACGGAAGCTCCTGGTACAATCTTAGCAGCAGCTGCCGCCAGTTCCTTTGCACTGTCATCCGCCACTCCGTTTTTGTGAGTAATATAGGCAAAGAGTTGCATTATTTGAGCCCTCCCTTAGTTTTTAGCAGTTCGATTAGTTTGTCTATAATCTCATCATCATCGCCTTCCAGTATCTCGGCTCCTTCGCCCGTCTCGGGTACAAAGTAATCCAGCCTTTTAACCTCGCTGCTTACTGAACTATCTGAAAGTCCTAAATCATCTGCACTCTGCACGGGAATATCCAACGAGGCCACTTTGCGGATACCCCTGATGCCGACATAACGCGGCTCATTTATTCCAGTTTGAATAGAAAGTACGCAGGGCAGAGATATCTCGTTCATCTCGATGTTACCACCTTCGATTTCGCGTCCAACTTTGAGGCTGCTGTCGCCGGACTCTTCGATTGAAACAACGAGTGATGCGTAGGGTAGATCGAGCATCGCAGCAAGCATACCACCAACTTCTCCGGCGCCACCCTCGCTCTGGGCACCGGTCAGGATCAGATCATAACTGGATTGAGCAACAGCCGCCTTCAAAACGGCTGCAATACCACGTCCGTCTGCTTCTTCGAAGGCATCGTCGGTAAGGAGTATGCCCTTGTCCGCGCCCATTGCCATCTCTCGCCGCAAAATTTCTTCCGACTCATCATCACCCACGGTAACCACGGTTACCGAACCACCGACTCGGTCTCGGATCTGGATTGCTTCTTCAACCGCATAATTATCCCACTCGTTCACTGAGTAAACCAGGTCGTCCCGGTCGATATCAGTACCTGCGCTGTTAAGCTCGATCTCGTTTTCCGCCGTGTCAGGGACACGGGTAACACAAACTAAAATCTCCATTGCAGCCTCCTGTAAAATGGGTGTTTAATAGTGTTTATAGGTTTTGGGTGTTAGTACCTTATTATTGAAACCAGCTGACTTTAAAAACAAGAAGCCAAAGAACTTCTTTTAAAATTATATGTATGGTGACACGACCAAGGTACTTATCCAGGCATTTTAAAAAGTTTCGATTTATTCGGGTTACGATTCCATCAGATGCTGTTCGACCAGTTCTGCCAAATCGACAGCCTCCATTTCACCTTCCAGCCCGGCAACTTTGATTGCATCCTCCATATTGACGAGACAGAAAGGACAGGCGGTGACAATCACGTCAGCACCGGCCTCTTTTGCCATTTCAGCTCTGAGTACCCCCATTCGCTGGTCTTCTTCCGGTTCGTAGAAAAGCATCAGACCACCTCCACCACAACAAAAGGCGCGGTCCCGGCTCTTGTCCATTTCCACCCTCTTCAGGCCCTGGATGGAGTCCAGCACTTCCCTAGGTACGTCGTAGAGTTCGTTATGTCGCCCAAGATAGCAGGGATCGTGGTAGGTGTAGATTTTATTGCTGTCTTCCACCGGTTTGAGCTTGAGTGTATTATCCTTTATCTTGGCAAGGAGTGTCTGGCTGATATGGCTGACCGGAGGGAGATCCCCATACTCGTTTTTCAAGCAGTTGTATGCGTGGGGATCAGTTGTGACGATTTCCTTTGCTCCCGATTCAAGGATCGCGGTCCTGTTGTCCTCGCGCAGAGTCTGGAATAACATTTCTTCCCCGAACCTGCGAACTTCATTGCCGGAGTCCTTCTCTTTTTTCCCGAGCACTCCGAAATCAAGGCCGGCACTGTCCAAAAGCTTTGCGGTAGAGCGGGCGATCTCTACCATGCGATCATCGTAAGAGGTGATTGAATCGACAAAATAGAGGGTGGTGGTCTGCTCGCCTTTTTCCAGCACTTTAACCTCACATCCGGCGGCGAATTCCTTGTCTTTTACCCAGGCCGCACGTTTCTTCTCCATCTTGCCCCATGGGTTACCTCTTTTCTCAAGGGCTCTCAACGGTTTTTGCAGGGACTGTGGTACATTGCCATCGTCGACCATGCCACGACGCAGGTCGACAATTTTATCGATATATTCAATACCTAAGGGACATTCCTGTTCACAGGCACCACAGGTGGTGCAGGACCAGATCTCATCCTCTTCGTAGATGGTGCCGATCAGATCTTCATTTGGTTTGTCCGGGGCATCGGTTTTCTGAACCGGGTAGATCGGATAATTCTCAAAGACACGGTCGCGTCCCTTAATCGAAATAAAACGCGGTGAAAGAGGTCTTCCCACGGTGTTGGCGGGACACTGGTCTGAACAGCGGCCGCAGTCTGCGCATGAATAGAAGTCCAGGATATGTTTCCAGGTGAAGTCTTCAAGTTTTTTGACCCCGAATGATTCAAGATCGTCAAGCTCCTCATCCTTAATTCCGTACCTTACAGGCTTAATATTACCACGGTCAAGACGCATGAAGTAGACGTTGAATAGTGATGTTATTACGTGAAAATGTTTGCCGAGGGGTAGAAAACAGAGAAAGAAGAAAAAGGTCAGGTCATGAATGTAAAAAGAGAGAACATGGATAACCTGCAGAGCACCAATCGGAACAAACACCAGGATCGACTCGAAAAACCAGGCCAGGGTAAGGGGCGCAATAAACTCTGCTTGCATTCCCATCTGAATATGGGCAGCCGTAAGACTTGCATCAAAGAAACTCTCGGAAATCATCAAAGTGGAGATAAGCGCCAGGACAAACAGCGCTTCTGCAGTGTGGTCTTTTCCGTATCTGTCCGGCACTGCGTAGCGGGCTGGTTTTACAACAATCCGTCGGTATGCTGCAATTCCACACCCAATCAGCACTGCGGTGACGGCATAATCTTTCAGGACGGTATAGATATGACCGAATGTACCGCTGAACCCAGGCGCGACAAAATCTTCGGAAAAACCGATTATCACCAGAGAACAGGCGCGGACACTGAGAATCAGGAAGCCAAAGAATATGATAATATGGACAATCCCGGCCAGCATATACCTTGGCTGACGATACTGGGCCAGCCATATTTTAAGTACATTAAACACTCGCTCGGAGGAACGGTCAAAACGGCTGTCCGGAGCCGCATTCATCAGCGGTATACGGCGCATGGCCATGATGTAGGCGAATACAGCTATGCCGATGAGTGGAATCAATATGGAAAAGAGAATAGTTGGTAGCCCTAAAAAGGAAGCGCTTGCCGGGGAGATAATCATTGTCTGCATAAGTGCTTTTCTCCTGAAAACCTATCACTAGTGTTGTGTCATGTATAAAATGACGGTTAGTTAAGTAATGTCTCCTGGATTCCCGTCTACACGGGAATGACATTTCAGGGTTGACTTGAAACCCAGTCTCTCAATTCAGCAGCCCTGTAGGGTGTAACTCCCTTCACATATTACGCCGGAATTGGCCCCCCACCTCATACAGTGCATTGGTGATCTGTCCAAGGCTGCAATACTTAACTGTCTCAAGAAGTTCCTCAAAAACATTCTCACCTCGAAGAGCTTTCTCTTTTAATCCGTCAAGAGCCGCTTCGGAATTGTCTTTATGCCGGTCATGGAAATCAGCAAGGCGTTTGATCTGATCATTTTTTTCGTCATCAGTGGCCCTGGCCAACTCAAGAGTTGCATTTTGTTCGTCAAAATTAATCTCCGGGTTGAGAAAGGTATTAACCCCTATGATGGGATAATCACCCGAATGCTTCAACCGTTCATAATACATCGACTCTTCCTGAATCTTACTTCGCTGGTATCCGGTCTCCATCGCTCCGAGCACACCGCCTCTCTCGGTAATTCTGTCAAACTCAACCAAAACAGCCTCTTCAACGAGATCAGTGAGGTCTTCGATAATAAAGCTCCCCTGGTTCATATTCTCATTTTTGGCAAGACCCCACTCTCTATTGATAATGAGCTGGATAGCCAGGGCTCTTCGGACTGATTCTGAACTGGGGGTGGTAATGGCTTCATCATATGCGTTGGTATGCAGGCTGTTGCAGTTGTCATAAATGGCACAGAGCGCCTGCAGAGTGGTTCTGATATCGTTGAACTGGATTTCCTGGCTGTGGAGCGATCTGCCTGATGTCTGGATATGGTACTTGAGCCGCATGGACTCGGGAGAAGCGTCATATTTTTCCTTCATGGCAACAGCCCATATACGCCGTGCAACACGCCCTATAACTGTATATTCAGGCTCCATGCCATTAGAGAAAAAGAACGAGAGGTTAGGTGCAATCTCGTTAATATCCATTCCTCTTGCCATATAATATTCGACATACGTGAAGCCGTTTGAAAGGGTCAGGGCCAACTGGGTTATGGGGTTTGCACCGGCTTCAGCGATGTGGTATCCGGACACGGAGACAGAGTAGAAGTTCCTGACATTTTTTGTGATGAAGTACTCCTGAATATCACCCATCATTTTGAGAGCGAATTCTATTGAGAAAATACAGGTATTCTGGCCCTGATCTTCTTTTAAAATATCTGCCTGGACTGTACCGCGCACATTAGACAGCACATCTGCCTTGATTTTTTCAGCTTCACCTCTGTCCGGTTCCCGATGCATTTCGCCTGTAAAATTATCGATCTGCTGATCGATGGCAGTATTCATGAACATGGCAAGAATTATAGGTGCCGGTCCATTAATGGTCATCGACACTGAGGTGGTAGGAGTGCAGAGATCGAAGCCGTCGTAGAGAAGTTTGAGGTCATCGAGAGTACAGATACTCACCCCGGAGGTCCCTATCTTGCCATAGATATCCGGCCTGACAGCAGGGTCCCATCCGTATAGAGTGACAGAGTCAAAAGCGGTGGATAGCCGCTTGGCTTCATAGTTTTCAGAGAGCAGTTTAAAGCGCCTGTTGGTCTGGGCTGGGCCGCCCTCACCGGCGAACATGCGGGTCGGGTCTTCCCCCGTCCGCTTCATAGGAAAAACACCTCCAGTATAGGGAAAGTAACCAGGAAGATTTTCCTTTCGCATCCAACCGTATATGTCAGCGGGGTCGCTGAATTTAGGTAAGGAGATTTTGGGGAATTTTGAATGAGATAGCGACTCTGAATAGAGTGGAACCCGAATCTCACGGCCTCGAACTGTATAAACGTATTCATCTCCGGAGTATGCCTCTTTCATATC
>CAXMTO010000464.1:0-26910 GCA_964196355.1 uncultured Myxococcota bacterium | reverse complement strand
ATAATTGCGCAAATAGTGTTGAAATTCCATTGGCAATCAGCTGCACAGGCTAGCATATCCGCTCAAAACTGACAAGAACATCTCTTTGCGAAAGGGAGCAGAATCAGTTCGACTTTCAACTGCAAACTCGATTATAAAGGTAGAATGAAATAGTATTGCAAACCAAATCAAAGTATCAACCAATCTACTATCAACACCCCACAAAGGGGTATAAGTACCATGGTGATATATCTAACAAAATAATTTCAAAAGACATTCCTCGGTTTCTTGTTTTTTATGACAGAGTTTCTGGAGTAAGGTACTAAAGGTCTACAGTCAAGAGGAGCAATAGTGGTCTCAAAAGAAAAAATATGCACATTTATGAGCGCTGAATTTCCTCAAAATAAATGCACAATAGAGGCAGTAGGAAATAGATCCGCCACCGTCAGACAAAAGATTGGCAAAAATGAGCTTCGCCCTGGTGGCACTGTGTCAGGACCGGTTCTAATGGCTGTAGCGGACGTCTCGCTTTACGTGGCAATCCTTGGTGAGATTGGATTGGTTCCTTTAGCGGTAACAACCGGACTAACTATTAATTTCCTTAGAAAGCCATCCCCGCATAAAGATATTATTGGGGTATGCACCCTAATGAAGATAGGGAGATCATTGGCTGTGGGTGAGGTATCACTATACTCCGAAGGGACCAGGGAACCCGTTGCACATGCTGTGGGTACATACTCCATACCACCAGTCCCCAAAAACCATCCATGAACGTCCTGTCATTCATGAATCTTGGAGAGAAACACACTATCCACAAGTCATTCAAGCCTGCATCTGCCACCTGTGACTACAGTAACACTGTACAAAGGCGCTGCTCCGGTTGGATTTCTACACCGTCGGTTGGCGATGATGTTGGGGAAAAATCCGTGGCTCACTTCACGAATCGTGAAAAAGAACACGACAGATCGTGTTGTGTCTCCGGCGTATACCAAGGCCTTTGAACTTGAGCCTGTCATCTCTCAACATGCATTATGAAGCACTGATACACTGTTTGTTGCCAGGAAAATGCGCACTCTCGAAACCTGCAACCGATGAAGGTGAACCGTTGTTCCGGAAGACGGTCGTTCTGATTGAAACAGAAGAAACGGACGACAATCAGGCCACTACTTTGTAGCAGGCTATAACGTTACCGGCTTTGCCCTGGTCGTTTCTATGAACCTATACTGAGAGAGTACCTGCAGCCACTTTACCTTACCTCATAACACCTCTACTATTGCGCTATGTATGGTTGATGCAGATCGTGATGGTAGCAGATGCAAAGAATGGAAATTCTACATGTACAGTAGACATCTTCTATTTAGAAATATTCAATAAACTTAGATATTCGATGTGGCAATCTTATCGTTGCTCTTCAGGCGCTGCGAATAGCTGTCGGCTGCAAGAGCGTAATTAGGTGAGTATTCCTGAATTTACTGATTGTCGCTAAACAGCTCAGGGTATAATGTTTTTACACAACCCGGGCAAATGCCATGCGAAAAGTCAACATCAGAATGATCACGAATATAAACTTCAACTTGATGCCAATAACCGTCATCATCTCGTATTTTTTTGCAGGAAGAACAGATGGGTAGTAACCCTCTTAAATTCCTGGCATTGGCAAGTGCAGCTCGAAGTTCTTTGATAAGTTTATCTCTTTCTTCCTCGGCCAGCTTACGATCAGTGATGTCTCTTGAAATCTCTATGATTCCCGTTGGCTTTCCCTCTCTATCTCTTAAGGCTACATTGGCAGTACAATGGAAATATACAACTCTTCCATCCTTATCTGTCACTTGGGTATCATGTCTATGAATCTTGCCATCTTGAAATGCCCTAAGTGTAAGACAGGGATATGGTTTACAAGGTTCATCTTTTTGGTGGTATGCCTCATAACATTTTTTGCCAACGATATCATTGCCAAACAAAATTTTGGCGGTTTCATTGGCCCAGATAATATTCAAGTCTTTATCCATCATGCTTATGTGGTCACCAATAGACTGCAACATGGCTGTATGTATCCCTTTGCTTTCCCGAAAATCCTTTTCTGCCTGCTTGCGTGTAGTAGCTGATGCTTCCAATTCAATAAGTTTCTGTCGCAATACCGCTATTTCTTCTAAGAGTTTCGCCTTTGATTTACCTTGATCTTTCATCTTTTGCTTCTTGCCCTTGTAATATCGCCTAACTTTTAGAATGCTATTCAAACTTTCTCGAAATGCACCCTCTGAAGCAACAACTTATAAACACAGTTAAAAATGTATCATATTACTATGTAGAAATCCAATGGCAGGGTTAACTATCGGCGGTGAAACGAAACCTAACCTTCTTCCTGAAAACGATCAGTCCAACAGACACGGCTAACTTGACCTGATACAAATCCTCACAAACATGATCAGTCGAAAGGCGATCCTTTATGGAGAAGTGAGCCTGCATTTCAAAGAATTGCAATGGAAGGTTGCGCATGAACCAAATGCCATATGAATTGATATGTTGTGGCTCAACGAAAGCAGCCGAAATAAAAATTTGCTTTTCCCGCAATGATTAGAGGGCATTAGAGATTAGTACCACGTTGTGGCCTTGTTTTGTGTGTTAGGGTTGAGTCAAGAATATCATTAGGAAAAAATGCTATTGAATTGATATAAGAAAAAACCAAACCTGCCGCAAGACAGGGACGGAAAGCTACGGGTCTTAACAGATAGCCGAGTTGCCTTTTGATGAGGTGGCTCGGCTTTTTGTATTTTTGGGCCTGTCACGCGGGAATTTATTTAATTACAAACAAAATTTTCCATGACAATAAATTTAAACAGGAGGGGTATATGAGAAAATTGATCGCACTGATTGGTATTCTGGTTTTCTGTTTCAGTTTCATTCAAGTGTCTGTGTTCGCAAAACGTCCACCGCAAGATCAAGACGATATCCCATTGGAAATAGATAGTACAGAGGTTGATGTTGATCACGGGTATATTTATATCTATGGGGATAACTTTGGCAAGAACCCTGTAGTAGTATTAAACAACACATTTTTGTCTGTGATACAATTTACTAATATTTATATTGAGGCTTTCATAGAGGTAGGGATGCCTTCTGCAACCTACAAATTGATCGTGTCGAACGATGGCCAATTCCAAAATGCCATCCTTACAGACACTCTGGATCTAACTATTGGAACTCAAGGGGCAACGGGTCCCGAGGGTCCTACTGGTCCTCAGGGTGAGCAGGGAGTAGTCGGCCCTCAGGGTGTAGCTGGGACTATCGGATTGCAGGGTCCTCAAGGTGAACAGGGGGTAAAGGGAGATAAGGGTGATGTCGGTCCACAAGGCCCAATAGGTCCACAAGGGCCTAAGGGAGATACCGGAGATATCGTGTCAACTGAAGCGATGGTTGGGATTGGCACCGAGAACCCTTTAGCGACCCTTGATGTTGCGGGCTATATGAAACTAAATAGATATGCTTCTGCCCCTACCGAATGTGATGCTACTCATGGCGGAACCCTTTCTGTTACTTTAAGTTATAAAATGTGCATCTGTAACGGAACAGAATGGGTCTAGATGTCTGACGGACAGACTGCTTGTCTTTGGTCTTCTCCAGATATCGATAATGACGGCGACGGATATACTGAAAATCAAGGTGACTGTGATGATACTGATGGAACAATTAATCCTGGTGCCTATGAGATATGTAACGATGGTATAGACCAGGATTGTGATGAAAGTGATTTAGTCTGCCTTGATGGGACAGTAGCCTCAGCGGGTCGGATACGGGGTGATGAAGGGCGCCGAGCAGAATCACAGGAGGACTCGCTCCTGATTGAGGTGTTTCGACGGTGAGAGAGGATTATTTGCCGGAGTAATGTTTTCACTGTTGTTTCTTTTTGTACCACCTGCGCCCATAGTACAGAGCCGCAAGAAACAGTAGTGACCCAACAAAGGCGGAAACAATATCCTGGAGGCTAATCGCAATATTTTCCAGGCCAAAGTCAATTCTGAGCAGGTCGAAGAGGAATCCCCCTATTAGTGCACCAACCAGGCCGATCCCCATATTCATATAACGTCCAAATCCTTCCTTCGTTCTCTTTACTGCAGCTCCGGCAAGTGATCCGGCAATCATACCGACGATCATCCAGACTAATAAATCAGCAAATGTGAGAATCATTTTGTACTCCTTAAAACGATAGTTTCAATATACGTACTCACGATATGTCTAACTGCAGAATCGGAACAGATAGCCATCTGGATCTTGGACTAAAAACTGTACCTGAGAAATCGATACTCCTGCACATTCGTAGCTTTGCTAGTGGAGATTTTACTGAAACCAGCAAGACGATAATAATAGCGGCCACTGTTTTATTCATTTTGTCACTTTAGATATGAAATTTCAATTCTGCTTCTTTTTCATATCTTTAGCGGCGAATTTGTGGAGCAATTTGAAGATTTCGGCGTGGTGTTTGGTGCCGTCTGAGTGGCCGGTGAGTTCGAGGGCTGCTTCAGTTAGGGCTTTGACCAGGGATGGAATGTCGCCTGGGGCGATCAGGACTTCACCCGGTAAGTGGTTTATGTTTGGGTTGTGTACTATTGAGATGAATGAACCTTCTCTTGGATTTTTGTTTTCATAGAGGATAACTGAGTGGTCGGCGGTTACAGTTATGACTCTTTTTACTTTATCTGATATATTGCTCTCCTTTTACAATTTGTCGATCTGATATGTTTGGTGTTTTCATATGTCATCTCTAGATTTCTTCATATTATTGAGTGCAATTTGAATCTTCAGTGGTATTTGTAATTATCAGAACACAGCAAACATTTTTTATATAGCAATTTTTTTGAGAGTTTTTTTGTGAAAGAGATTTTGCGATATTACAGATACAATTTTAAGTAAATAGACCAATAAGCCTATGACATGCTTGCGGCGAAGGGGGTCAATATTACATAGCATTAAAAGGGAGGGAGATCGACATCCCTTCGACTTTCAAGCACAATACATTACATCAATAAATATCACATGTGACTTGGCCGAATGAGATTACCAAGACTACTTTTCTTGCTTATCCTATTGCTCCTCCCCTCCTTGAGCCATGCCCTCACGGGCACCCG
The DNA here is from genome assembly GCA_964196355.1 of uncultured Myxococcota bacterium. GTDB lineage: Bacteria > Desulfobacterota > Desulfobulbia > Desulfobulbales > Desulfocapsaceae > Desulfomarina. The sequence continues at coordinate 21,808 of CAXMTO010000464.1, read as the reverse complement.
GCAACGAAGCAGCTTCGTCTTCTTAACGGGATAATGTAGCCCAATTAACCGAGCACAGTTGTACGAAAATTAACTCTGCCTGAGCTGGGCGATATATTTTCTGACTGTGCGACGATCAAGGTCCGTCACCCTGGCAACCGCCTCGTATGTTCCGAGTTTTTTGTACAACCTATTGCAGTAATGCGCCAAAAGCTGGTGTGCTGTTAATTCCCCTTTATCTATTGCAACGCCCAAGGGAGTTGCACTTTCCTCTGCTGCATATTGCCACTTATAATCCTGACGAAGCAGAATCTGCCTCACGCATTGCTCGAGCTCACGAATATTACCTGGCCAGGGATAATTTCTGGGTTGATTTTGGTGGATGAATGATCCTATCTCATCGACTAAATCTTCTGATGGTCTTCCCAAAATTCTTCTGATGATAAATGTAAGAATAATCTCCAACTCATCCGAGTCATCATCTAATCGCTGTCTCAAAGATGGGATTTCGATTACATCTGAACAAAGGCGGTAGTAAAAATCATCTCTAAATGTACCATCCGCCCTCATGGTTGTAAGTGGTCTATTGGTTGCGGCAATGACACGCCCCTGAAAACGCTCTACAGTATGACCGCCTACCGGGGAATACTGTCTTTCCTGCAGGATCTGAAGCAATTTGATCTGAACGGGGATAGAAACATCACCTATCTCATCCAGAAATATCGCGCCAAAAGGGCTACAGAGGGAAAAAACACCTTGATGAGCTTCAATGGCGCCGGTAAATGCGCCCTTCCTGTGACCAAAGAGTTCTGATTCTATCAGTTGCTCAGGAAACTGAGACAGATTTATAGAGACAAAAGATTTGGCAAAGCTTTCAGAGAAGCAACCCCGTTTCTCGTTAAATGGAATAAACCCCGATCTTCCAATCGCCGATGCAGCCAAACCTTTACCCGTACCAGTTTCACCAAGCAGCATGGTAGAAAAATCTTCCATTCTGTTCCAGAGATAGGTGTCATACAGCTCAATATTATTGGTGAAAATGTTGTTCCAAAGGTTTGTTCTGAGCTCTTGAACAGAACTGCTTTTACCGGCTATTCGATTAATGAAGAAAAAGGCTCGCCTCATCTGAAAAAACAAGGCAAAGAATCGGAGCGCTTCGGTTTGAGTGAATCCAAATTCTACAAGTTTTTGCAGTACATCCTGGGCAAAGTTCACTTTGCAGGAATCTTCACCCTTTTCAACTTGCTTCTGGATCAATCGATCATATTCATCAGAATAGAGATAAAAAAGCCGAAATAATATGCCATAACGCAGTAATTCCTGATCATAGCCATCCAGGCGAAATCCCTTTATCTGCCTTTCAACCACCTTCCGGGTGGCGTCAGCAAGCTTATGTTCCAGCATTTGAAAGATATCATCAACGGAGCTGGACGGTGAGATGCCAGCTAATCCTGCATCAATAGCAACTCTCTCAGTGCTGAACGGATTAGTGGTGATCGCCTTTTTAATCTGGATAAAAAATTTCCTTTCATCTTCTTTCATGAACAGCACCTTGTCAAATTTTGTACATACAGATGTACAAAATTTGACAAGGAATCTCAAGTTTTATAAAATCACACTTTAAATAAAATTTTAAATTCTGTGAAATCAGTGGGATAGGGAAATCAGATGGAATGGCATGGTCTGTGCTATTAAACCTGTGTAACCCACAACATCAACCAAAACCAAGGAGGCTATTATGAAATTTGTAAAATCTTTAACCATCGCCCTTTTAGTAACTTTAAGTTTGAGTGTTAACTCCTTCGCCGGCGACACCCATAGCGGCCGGGCTTTTGTAGAAGCAGGGAAAGCGAGTTCACATGCCAGTGCGAGTGCTGGGCATTCGGTTGCTGGTGCCGCTCAGGTCGCCTCTACAGTCCTTGCAGTCCCATTGTTTGTTAGCGGAGCATTGGGCGGACTTAGTAATGATATAGCAATAGATCTAATGGATTTTGCAACTGCACCCATCGGCACCCCTCTGGAAATAACAGATGAGTCAATGACAGTAGGCCCTGCTCCCAACCATGCGTTAGAAGAAAATATCTAAGAGAAAAAGATTTGGAGAGTATTCTTGTAGAAGAGATACTCTCCAAATCTTAAAAAATTATTGAGAGGAGATATATCATGAAACATATCAGCCAATTCTTTTTTGCCATAGCCATCGTTATTTTCACTTATCCTGTATCTTTTGTTAATGCAGGCAGCAGTCAAGCCACTGGCGAAATTCATTTCAAACCAGAAGAGATAGTTGGCTTTGCCAAAAAAGTTGAAAAAACCCTGGCAGAAAAAGGTGCCCGAGTTGCTATTGTTGCACGCGTTGGTCGTGAACGGGACACGCTACCAGAAGGTGTAAATTATACCCATGTTGGTATCGCAGTGTATTCCCAAATCAGCAATGCCGATGGTAGAAAAATACCAGGATATATAATGTACAATCTATACCAAAGAGCTGATGAACCAGATATCAGCGATTTAATAAAAGATTTCCCGGCCGATTTCTTTGCGGGGGTCGAGGTGTTGGAAGCTGGAATCATCATACCTACTCCCAAACTGCAAAGAAGGATATTAGAGATACTTATATCTCCAACATACAATGAATTACACAACCCAAATTATTCTGTTATCGCCAATCCGTTTACCGTGGAACTACAAAACTGCACTGAGCATACTCTGGATGTAATAACAGCGGCAATTTACCAGACCAGCGATTTGAACATTATCAAAGCCAATGAAAAAGCTTATTACGATCCACAACGGGTAAATATCAGCCCGATTAAACTTATGCTTGGCTCCTGGCTTGTTAAAGATGTAGCGACATCAGACCACCCAGGCACGCCTGTGACTTCGACGTTTACAACTATCGGACAGTTTTTGAGTAAGTATAATGCCGCCTCAGAGCTTTTAACAATAGTACCTCACGGCTAGCCCTCATTTCTCCTGAACATTGTGTCAATTTGGTTATGTTGTAGGATTCGAGGTACACTCTGAAGTGTAGATGCCTTTAACAAATTTACAGAAAGTACACCAGAGGTCAATCGATCCAGCCGTGTATGCAGCGTCGCTGAGACAGCAAGCATATGCAATTATGGTTTACTGTCTCGATCCTTGCCTACACGACTACCTCCGAAAAGCGTAGACTTCGAGTGATGAGAAATGCAGGCTAGATGTCTCCGGAATTATGTTCTACGTCATGAGTGATTAGCAAGATGAGAACAAGCCGGAAGGTTGTTGTCGATGAGAGACATTCAGTTACAGTCATTCTCAAATCATGCTCACTAAGCTAAAGGTGTATCAGTAACGTGGGCGGAACTGAAGATATTATTCATATTTTTAATGATTTTATCGCAAATTACGGAGAGATGATGCTTCATTTGAGCTAACGAACCATCAAGAGATCTCAACTTTATCTTTTCGAGTTTTTTTTCATGTTCCTCTTGAGCTTCGTACTTCCTTTCATCATCGATGTGAGATCAGGTCCCAACCAGATCGCATAGATCTCGTACCTCCTTGGTTGCCTTTATAAAGAAGGGATTTTCGCTCAACTCTGCTCTTTGCAATGAAAACACTGTCAGTGATGATCGATTATCCTGACTGTCCCCAATCCATCCGCTCGTGCGGCCAGCAAAAGATTCTGTATTGCTGCACTGTAATCCTGTACCCAGAGACAAACACTTGGTTATTTGTGCATTCAAGCCGAAGAAATCAAAGATGCTGATATGAGGTTAAAATTGTAAAGCTCGATATGTAAGTTGTCGATTCAATATTTTCTGTTTGTCAGTAATTGTGAGCGCTGCATCTGCGTCTGGTTTTCTGGAAATGATTTTGAATTTTCAGAAAGGCAAAAATGCTCCTTTTTGGGCATTTTTTGAGTGTGATCTAATTAAAACCTATAGGGATGGTCTAAACTTGAAGCGTTGGTAGAATATTAAGACCTTCGAGATGTCAATATTAACGCCAGAGCTTACCTGCGTGTGCCCCTCTTCATATGCGTTGCTGGCTAAAAAAATCTGCGGCTTCGACCGCAGCATTTTTTTGTTGGAATTAAGTGTAATACCCCCGAAAATTATATAACAACTCTGAACAGATAATTATCAAAAGTCAAAAGTGGAATTGCCACCCTGCTTTCTCGAGAAAGTTCAATGCCAGACCCCTTTTTCTTTTCATCCGTCATTTTTTAACACCTGTGTAACCTGAATACGCGGCAAGCTGTTCAGGCTTGATTACTCCTTTATACCTTCTCCCTTTGATAATCCACGTCGGATATGTATTGACCTGTTCCTCTACGCAGACTATTGCCTTCAGACCTTCTTTGCCATTGGGGGAGCATTCCACATATGGGAGCCGGTCACTCGATGCCGCGAACAGATCCTTCTGTTCCACGCATGTGGGTCACCAGTAAGCGCCATAAAAAATGGCTTTATCTTCAGTAAGATGTGCTGCCAGTTCCTTAAGGTAGGGATCCTCGGGTCCGGCCTTTGGGTCGAATACACCGCTGTAGTGCAGATGGATTCCCCCGACGATCACAACTACTATTATGACTGCCTGCTTTGCACAGGCCATAAAAAAAGATTTAGACAGATTTTTCGGCCGCTGATAGGTTACCACCCCGAATATTACAGACATGATAATAAAGGAAGCGATGCAGTAAGCACAGGCAGCCTCGATCACGAGCACGGATATGGTGATGAGATAAATACTGTAACCAAGACCGATCATCGATACTGTCCAGGCAGACTTCCAGTGTAATCCGATATTGCGAACCCTGATTCCTATATAGAACAGTGTAGCGTAAGTCAGAAAGCCCCATAAGGCTGTCGGCAGCATTAACAAAGTGCCCCACCTGCTCTGCTGGACAATGTCGCATGAGCTCCCATCATCGCAAAGCAAAGGCGCGTTATCAAGCCAGCCGGTAATAACCAGATATGCGGTAAGTATCATGCCCGCTGTCGCCAACCCTGTGAGTATCCAGTTAGGCTCTTTCATCTTATGCGGCACCCGCCGTGTTTTCTTTTTCCCGACTTGCTTCTTCTGGATCGGTGGTTCTGTACCGACGGGCGAGTCACTATGTGGCACTGCTTTCTTCTGCGAAGCAGGCGTGCGTTTTTTTTTCTTACCCAATGTAATTTCCTTTTACTGCGATACTAAATAACATTTCAAACTAATATAATTTTATGAGAGCTTTATGTCTTGCCCGGTTAGCATAGATACCCAAGCGTCGACACCAGACGGTAGTTTGTAGATGACATTACACTGCCGCCTCCAGATATTACCGAGGAGGTTATTCTGTAGTTGTTGCTGGACATTTCAGCGTATGAATCTGGAATAAATAGACAGAAACCGACAATGGGAACAAGCAAGCAAACCTTGAAACTGGTCATAACTCAACCTCCAAAAAGTTAAGTGAGACACAAATTAATTAGGACTTAAGCATACTACATTGTAGTATTTTATCAAGCCACAATGTGCTAGGAATAAAATGGACAAATCTGCACGGGTCTTTCATCGTTAGAAAACAATTGGTTAGGCCTTGGACATTAGATTGCCAGATCCAATATCTGATTATATTTGAATAACCTCAGGTTAACATAATTCCTGTACAGTTATCATTTGACTATGGCCAAAATATCTGCCAGAAAAGGAGCATTCATCCTTTTTTAAATATCCAAGATTCTGTCTATAAACCCAACCGAAAATGGAGCAATCTAAATTATTGATGCTTCCAGAAAATGTTTGCATGTCACTTTAATGGAAATGTTAGGCAACTTGTAAGATATCTCTGAGGTATAATTTAAACCTGTTTGTAAAATCTGTCAGATCAGATCTCAATTTGAATAAATGTGCACAGGCATTGACCGCAGCTACATCCTAATATCCAGAGTTGAGGAGTTTGTCGTAATATTCCTCAGAGGTATTTCGACAATGCTCAATTTCGCTGCTCAAAACCGATTGAGAATTATCCTTCATTAACCTTGTTTCACAAAATCCCCGATGGCTTGAAAGTAACGACTATTCTGGCATCTAGAGTGAGACCTTTTCCAGTCTGTGGATTACGTCCCCGGCGGGGACTCTTGTCCTTGACATTAAATTTCCCGGACCCGCTCAACAAGAGATCAGATCCTTTAATGAGAGTATCTTTAGATAATCTCAAAAATACCTCAACTGCTGTGTTACCGTATTGAGCGTATATAAAGGAATTCAGGGAGAAAGATGCAGCACTAATTTGTAGAAATCGAGATCTGATCTGACAGGATCAACAAACCAATTTAATCAGCTCTTAAGGATCATTTTGCATGGTGTGTCTATTGTGGGGAACGATACTGTCGTGGAAACTTGCATCGACCCTAACGAATTTTTTGAAGTGACCAGCAAACATAATCTGGAACAATCTTTGAGCGCAAAATGCTCCATCTACCGCCAGGTTTTCTGGAGTCATTCTTGCAATTTTTCAGGTGTAAGAATGCTCCCTTTGGAGCGAGATATTGTGCCATGATCAAATTAAAACTGAACAGGAAGAATCTTTATTTAAAAAAAAGCAGGGTTAAAGATTGGCAGACCGAATCTCAAGCTGAGTTAGCTTGCCAATCCCTAGTCAATTCCAATTAGCTTCGTAAACGCGCATCAAATTTTCGCTGAGAAATCCCCGAATCTCGTCGTCAATACAATCATATGTTGTAATCAATACTCTGACAGCTCCCCAAATCTCATCAGGCTTAATCATGCATGATAGGGAGAAGGACATAAGGCATTCATTTTTACATGAACGCTAGGAAGGTTACGATATAAAACTTATTGACAATGTACCACAATGTCGTACTTTAAATTTAGGACAAGCCGCTGAATAGGCATTGTGGTTTGCTATTTCCTTCCAAGCCTAAATATCTTCGACATAGGCAAGGAGGCTCATCATGAGTCCGATCAATAAAAGGTTCTTCTCTAATTACTTATCTGTAATTCTGTTTATTACCTTGCTTGTAGCATTAATAGCCAGTCCAGCCGTGTCAGAGGAGTACAATGCCCTGAATGGGGTAAAAAAAGTGAAAGCCGTCTTCGACGTGAGCATGGGGTCACCACAGTTTGCCCCGGTCGTCTTCTGGGCGGTTCGCAATGTGTATGATGATGAGAGTGTCCGTATGCTTCCGGAAAGTCCTGAAGTGGCGGTAGTTTTCCATGGCGCGGCAGTTAAGTTGATTTCAACTGATCGTAATGGTTACAGCGATGAGGAGAAGAAATCTCTGGACGAGTTTGCCGGTATGATTCGGCAAATGAAGCAAGATGGAGTTAAACTGGAAGTGTGCAAGTATGCTGTTAAAGTGCTTGGCGTTAACCCAGAATCCATATTGCCGGAAATCGACCAAGTCGGAAACGGATTTATTTCGGTTGTCGGCTACCAGGCCCAAGGATACTCTGTTGTAACCGTCAATTGATGTGTTTTGCTCGGATCAATTCTTTGCCACTTCTTATGAATTGATCTTCATTAAATCTCATTCTATTGAGATAATTCCTCTATCATTGAACAAATCTTATTTCGGTTCTTAACTCTTTTTTATTTTATTTTATTAAGAATCTTCAAAGCAGAATTGTTCAAATAATTTAATTATTAACTATATCATTAAGGGGTGGTTTTCATGGAAGCAGTCAAAACAAAAAAAAATGTTCTAAACGGAATTAATGTTGAACAGTTATTCAGCACCATTGATCTTATCAAAGAGAATCCGGATATTGCCAAATTTAAGTTTCGAGCAAAAAACAAATGGATTGAAGGTGCACACAATCGGGCAACAGTTAAGGATTTCTATGGAGCCCTTAAAGAAGATATTTCTAGAGATTCAGCAGTTTTTGAAATTGATGAACCCCCCATTTTACTTGGAAATAATTTGGGCTCCAATCCCGTTGAATACTTGCTCGTTGCGCTGTCCGGTTGCCTTACGACCAGCATGATCGCCCATGCAGCTGCAAGAGGAATCGAGATTAGGGGCTTAGAATCCAGGTACGAAGGAGATATCGATCTTCAGGGTTTTCTTGGTTTATCCGAGGATGTGCCGGTTGGATATCAGAGTATAAAGATATATTTCAAAATCGATGCGGATGTTTCAGACGATCAGAAAGAAACTCTGGTTCAGATGGCCCAAAAATACTCGCCGGTTTTCAACACGATTACGAAATCGGCTCCTGTTTCCGTTTATCTGGATAAATAAAAATGAGGCTAAAAAGATATTTCACCTTTCGATCACAGAGGAAATATTTGGAGAAAGGTTTTAAGAACGTTTAGGAGAATCATTAACGGCACAGATGTATGCCGAGAACCTTGCAGGCAACCTGCGTGATCTTCACGACAGACTGTGCAACCACCGCTATAAAGCACCACCGGTTGAGCGGGTGTGGATTGATAAAGAGGGGGGCAAGAAGCGACCGATCGGCGAACCAGCCTTTGAGGACAAGGTTGTCCAACTGGCCTGCGTCATGCTGTTGTCGGCGATATACGGTCATGACTTTTTATGACTTCTCGCACGGCTTTCGGGCTGGTCACAGTCAGCATCAGGCTCTTGAAGAGCTGAGCAGGAAATGCTGGGAGTTAAATGTCAACTGGATAGTAGATGCAGATGTCAGTGGGTTATTCGATAATCTTGATCATAGCATCCTGCGTGAGTTTATGCAGAAACGGCTCAACGATGGAGGAATAAAACGCCTGATCGGAAAGTGGTTGAATGCCGAAGTAGTAGATAAGGGTATGTGGACACGATCTGAACAAGGCACACCGCAGCGTGGGGGTGATCTCACCATTGCTAGCAAATATCTTTCTTCATTATGTGTTGGACGAATGGTTCGTAAAGGACGTCCAATCCCGTATGCAGGGTCGCTGCTTTCTCATTCGCTACGCCGATGACTTTGTCATCGGCTTCGAGAAAGAGCAAGACGCTCATCGTGTCACGGAGGTTTTGCCGAAGCGGTTTAATCGTTTTGGTCTAAGCGTCCCCCGGAGAAGACCAAACTGGTTCGCTTTGGCCGACCGTCGGGAGACGATAAGGCTAAAGGCAACGGTACCTTTGATTTTCTTGGTTTTACTCACTTCTGGTCGTGCCGTTAATGTCATCGTTTTGTCTGCCAATAAGTTTATTGGCCGAAGGATTCAACATTGTTATCCGAAAATCCTGATCCAATTCGACAATTGCATCCATCGCGCCCTCAATTATCCCCCGCAACTTCTCCTCACGTTCCTGCAGAATGGCCTCAGCGTTCAAGCGGAGAATTTCCGCTGTGGCTCTCTTGCACCAAAAATTTTGAACAAGGCAAGATTACGAAATGAATAAGGCATCGGGCGCGTGTCTACAACAGCAACGTTGCCCAAAATATTGTTTAGTGGATCTAAGAGGGGAAAACTGATGTAGCTCACAGCCCCTAGCTTGGGAAGATCCGGATCACACGGGAACAAGTCAACAACATTCTCCGGAACGTGGAAATATTTCTTGTCCCTGAACATTTTTTCACACGGTGTCCCCTTGATATCGTACTCATAATGCTCGACATACTCCCCGCCCAGCCAGAAAGCATGTGCTCTCAATCGCTTGACCTCGGGAAGATATTCAGTAACCCAAGCACCATGGGTTCCCAGTGCCTGGCTGAGATTTTTCACCAGGGCTCGAAAAAATTCCGAACCGGTTTCAGAAGAGGTACCATCAGAAATGGAACGTAATAAAAAATCTCCGTTGGTGATTTCCTTTGCAGTTTCCAATGAACAATCCTTCTTAAATTGGTCCAGACTTGTGAGAGCAGTTCAGAGTCAGACAGTCTCCAGATATTTATGGATCAGGCTGACGGCTACAGCCCCTTGCCCCACAGCGGAAGCCACTCGTCTAACGGCGCCATGCCTAACATCACCTGCAGCAAAAATACCAGGAACGTTGGTTTCGAGGATAAAAGGATCTCTCGCCAACGTCCAGTTCTTCGGTCGACTGCCATCATGAAACAAATCTGGACCGGTGTAAATAAACTTACCCTCGTCCTTTTGAATAAGATCTCCGGCTATTTCCGTGCTCGGGACAGCACCTATGAAAATAAAGACTGCGTCGGCCCTTTCAGAAATGTACTCTCCACTTTGCTTGTTTTTTAACGTAATGGTTTCTAATTTTTTAGTGCCTTCGACAGCGGTTAATTCTGTGTTAGATAAAGTTGTTATATTCTCTGTTTGTCTGATTTGATCAACGAGGTAGGTAGACATGCTCTTCCGAAGGGATTTATCCCGGTAAACTAACACGACTTCGCTGGCAAAACGGGATAAAAACATTGCTCCCTGTCCTGCAGAATTGGCTCCGCCGATCACATAAACTTTTTTACCTTTGTAATAGGCAGCTTCGGAGGTTGCAGCGCCGTAATAAACTGAAACTCCAGTAAATTTATCGATACCTGGAACATTAATCCGCCTTACAGCTACACCGGTCGAGATCAGGAGGGCTTTGCAGCTCAACTCGGTTCCGTCCTTCAGGCTGACATACCGGTATGGACCATCAATCCTCAGGCTGCTAACCTCCTGAGTGGTTAAAATCTCTGCTCCGAGACGCTTTGCCTGGGTGATCGCCCTGCGTGTCAGATCGGCGCCGCTGATACCATTTGGGAAGCCAAGATAATTTTCGATACGGGCGCTGGTGCCGGCTTGTCCACCTGCTGCCTCCCGTTCAATGACTATCGTCTTCAATCCTTCAGATGCACCGTATACAGCTGCAGTCAGTCCTGCGGGACCTGCACCGACGATAATAAGATCATAAAACGGTTTTTTTGCGCGGGTGGTCATCCCCACCTTGTTTGCCAAGATTGAGAGTTCCGGGTCTACCAAAATGCTACCATCTGGAAAAAACAGTTGTGGCAACCGGGAATCTTTCCGGGAATCCAATTCAAGAAGTTCTTGTGCTTCTTTATTTTTCTCTATATCCAGCCACTGATATGGTACCTGGCAACGGGCAAGAAAATCTTTGACGTAATGCGATTTGGCCGACCAGAGAGTGCCTACCACCCTAATACCGCCATAAGGTATTGGGACAGTGTTTATCCAGTCACTCAACAAATCGTCAAGGACAGGATAGAGACTCTCCTCGGGAGGGTCCCAAGGTTTCATGAGGTAATAATCAAGATTGATTGAATTGATACTTGTGATGGCAACATCGGTGTCAGCATAGGCCGTCAACAGAACTTTTTTAGTTTCTGGATAAAATTTCACAGCCTCTGAAAGAAACTCTATGCCACTCATAGCCGGCATTCGCTGGTCAACCAGGAAAAGTGCAATAGCAAGATTCCTTCGTTTTAGCTCTTTCACTGCTTCCATTGCCTCATTACCCGAGGAGGCTCTCATGATTTGGTAATCGTTCTGATATTGTACTTGCAAATCCCTTGCGACTGCGTTAAGCACTTGCGGTTCATCATCGATTGCCATAATAATTGGCTTGGTCATTTTACGAGACTCCTTGAATTGTTTGATTTTTCAGCAGGTTGGAAATCCATTGGTAAGTGAATGATAAAACAGGTGGATCCGGGTTTCGACTTCACTGACATTTTCCCCTGATGCTTCTGAACGATGAGGTTTCGGCTTATATTCAACCCAAGTCCCGTGCCCTTGCCCGGGGCCTTGGTTGTGAAAAAGGGGTCGAAAATTTTTGATAGATGTTCCTCAGATATTCCCGGGCCATTGTCCTCTATTTCGACCACGACCCAAGGGTCCTCCCGTTTTGCTCTAATAATCAGAGTCCCGCTACCATTCATGGCGTCGATCCCATTGTCGATGAGATTGGTCCAAACCTGGTTTAACTCGCTGGCGTAGGCTTCTATGACAGGAAGGTCATCGGCATATTCGCGAACAACCTCGACGCCTATTTTCAATTTGCTACGTAATATTATGAGTGTGTTATCAAGCTCTTTGCGAAGATCAACCGATTGTACAGGTGCTTGATCCATGTATGTATAGGTCTTGAGGGCCTTAACCAGAGTCACAATTCGCCCGGTGGCCATTCCAATCTCACCAACCAGGCTATATATCGAAATTTTGAAACCCAACCACTCGATGACGGTGGGGAATTGCTCTTCATTGAATGACGTCATCAGCTCTTTGAGATCGTCTCGCACGAAACCGACGTTGATAAAAGCTGGAACTACATCGCCGGAAGCAATGTTTCCCTGGTAATGCAACCACTGTTCGAGGGTGCTTTCTCTTTCGGTGCGGGTAAGGACGTTCAATTCGATGGGTTCATGCGCCCGCTCTCTGGCGATCTCATCGAGCACTACCATCTTTTTTATCTGTTGCTCATCGAAGGTAATCGAACCCATTCGTGCCTGCACTTCCTGCAACCTCAAAAACACATCCTGCAAATGAGCGGCGCTGCGCTGTGCGGCAGCAGCGGGATTATTCAGCTCATGGGCCATGCCAGCGCTGAGTTTACCCAAGGAAGCCATCTTTTCCTGGATTATCAATTTATTTTGCATTTCATTGAGCTGTTTCAAAGTGGCTTCTAGTTCCTCGTTCTTTTTCTTCATCTCCTCCGATTTTTCTCGAAGCGCTTGTTCGCTTTGCTGAAGGCCCTTTTCAGCACGCTTGCGTTCGCCGATGTCGCGTATAATTCCAGTGTAGTATCGTTCATCGCGAACCATCCAGGTTGAAAGAGACAACTCAATTGGAACCTCTTCGCCGTGTTTTGTTCGCGCTGCCAGTTCCACCGTTTTTCCAATTGCATGAGCTTTGCCATACTTGGTAAAACGGGCCATACCATTACGATGGGCCTCGTGGAACCGTTCCGGGATAATCAATTCAAGACGCTGACCGACAGCTTCCTCCTCAGTAAATCCAAGTATTCTGGTAGCGGCCTGGTTCCAACTTATTACCTCTCCCTTCTTGTTAGCAGAAATGATGGCATCAATTGCCGACTCGGTCACTGACCGAAACTTCTGTTCCGCTTGCTTTCGCTCTCCGATATCTCGGATGATCCCGGTGTAATAACGTTTGTCATCAAGAAACCAGGTTGCCAGCGACAACTCGACTGGAATTTCAGCGCCGTCTTTGCCAATGGCGGCAAGTTCCACGGTTTTGCTGATCACATGGCTCGGTCCTCCCGAGCTTACTCTCTTTATTCCCTCTGCATGGGGCTTTCGAAAACGATCGGGGATAATTATTTCTATTGGCTTGCCAAGCACCTCGGCTTCCGTGAAACCAAACATTGCGGAGGCTGCTTTGTTCCAGGACAGAATATTACCTTCAGCATCACCCGAAATTATCGCATCGATTGCTGATTCCATTACCGACTGAAACTTAGCCTCAGACTCGCGCAGAGCCATACGTACCTTCGAAACCGTAATTTGACGCTCGATTCTAGCAATAACCTCTCGTTCATCGAATGGCTCAAGGACCAGGTCATCACTTGATTTGATTACTTTAGCACGGGTCTCAACATCTTCTAGTATTGTTGTAAAAATTACGGGGATATCAACAGTCCGTTTGTCGGCCTTGAGCTTATCGAGAAGTTTATACAGATCGATTTCCGTAATGTGTGCACTTAGCAGAACTAGGTCTGGTTCCGTTTCCACAATGGTTGTGAACGAGCCGTGGTTAGCTACAACCCGGATAACTGTGTAGTTGTTTTTTGCCAGGATCTTTTGGAGTTCTTTAAGCCTTTTTTCGTCATTTTCAATTACACAAACGATCCCTTGTGTGGCCACTGCCGTCTCCCTGCTCATGATAATACTGTCCTTCAATTAGTTGATTGGAATCGTGATTTGTATGCGTTCCTGGGTCATGATGTACTTCCAAGACCGAAATCAGTGGTGACGAAGGAATATCCTATAATGGTATGCAACGATTGAGAATAAATAGGGCTTAAATTTTCATCCTCTACCACTGCAGCTCAACACCTAACAATTGTATTCAGAATAAGCTATGACATTGTAGTGCCATTGGCAATGAGGTGTGGGCATTTTTTTTAAAAATCATGAAAGATATCCCATGGCAAGGCTAAGTTTGGAGAACACCTCGTAGTAATAGCCTTAATTCCTGATAAGGTAACTTCAATAACTGATGATTGAGCTTAACATTGCTAAACCGAAGGTAATCCATGTTGTCTTCCACTCAAAATGAAGGTGCTTCCTGTACAGTTTTAATTTGATCATGCACAAAAAACTTGCTCAAAAAGGAGCATTTTATACCTGAAAATTTTCAAGAATGACTCCAGAAAGCTAGCGGCAAATGGAGCATTTTACGATCAAAGATGGTTCCAGATTATGTTCGCTGATCACTTTAGTGGAAATGTTAGGTAGCTTGCAAGATAATACAACAGTATAGTACAGTCACAGATTCAATATTTGCATTGCCAGGACTAAGCTGTTTTCATTGTGGGAGGGTGAATATGTTTCCTGTATCTCTCATTTCATGTCAGAGAATTACTCAACGCACCTGAAACGACAACTTCACAGCATCCCAACCGGGGTAAAAAAATCCCGGCATTTATTATAAAAGTAACAAAAAGAACATTTGACGAATAATCCTATGAAGTACGAGATCAGATCAAATACGGCTCTTATTGTAATAGATGTACAAAAAGGATTTGATGATCCCAAATGGGGAGAAAGAAATAATCCGAATGCAGAGGCTAATATATCATGTTTAATCAACTTGTGGAGAAGTGAAGAACGTCCAGTTCTACATGTTCAACATTGTTCAGTAGAGGCTGACTCACCGCTACAACCTGATCAACCAGGAGTAGAATTTAAGCCTGAAGCGATGCCTCGTAAGGGAGAACAAATTTTAAAAAAATCAGTCAACAGCGCTTTTATTGGAACTACACTTGAATCCTATCTCCGAGATAATGATATAAACCATATTGTCATCGTTGGCTTAACCACCGACCACTGTGTTTCAACAACGACCCGCATGGCAGGCAATCTAGGCTTCAAAGTGTTGTTGGTCGGAGACGCAACTGCGACATTTAATAGACAAGGTCCAGATGGAGAAGAATATACAGCTGATGATATTTTTAGCATTCACTTGGCTAGTCTTCACGGTGAGTTTTGCGAGGTAGTTACTACCAGATCACTGATATTTCAATAAAAATGGATAACAATTAGATTCATCCTGTTTATCTCTCATTCAACCGAACAGTAGGCGGGTTAAGATTATTCCTGTACAGTTATAATTTGACTATGCCCGAAATACCTGCCAGAAAAGGAGCATTCATGTTTTTTAAATATCCAAGATTCTGTCTTTAAACCCAACCGAAAATGGAGCATTTGAAATCCTTGATGGTTCCAGAAAATCTCTCTGGTGACTACTCCCCTTAACGATCGCTCAGTATAATACTTTATTGTCCGCCGACAATTGATGCTGTAGTGTATTTACCGAATATTTAAAATTTAAACTTCCTAAAATACTATTATGAACGACATACCAAATATAATGAGAGGTATCCAGTTAACTGGACATGGTGGTTTGGGTAAGCTGCTGTTTTGTGAAGATATTCCTGTGCCAACTCACGGTCCTTACGATGTATTGATAAAGGTCAGTGCAGCGGGTGTGAACAATACTGATCTCAATACTCGACTAGGATGGTATTCGAAATCAAACGGAGACAGCAGTGATGCAAGCTGGTCCGGAAGTGCCCTTCAATTTCCAAGAATCCAAGGTGCTGATGTTTGTGGTAAAGTTGTTGCCATTGGAGACCAGGTTGATAACAACCTCCTGGATGAAAGAGTGCTTGTAGAACCATGTATTCTGGAAGTGGGTGGCAAGATGTTGGATAAGCCCTGGTACTTCGGTTCCGAATGTGACGGTGGTTTTGCTGAATATACCGTTGTTGCAGCTAGGCACGCTCATAAGATAAATAGCACGCTCAGCGATGTTGAACTTGCATCCTTCCCCTGCTCCTATTCTACAGCTGAAAACCTTCTATCCCGGGCTAACGTTTGTGCTAATGATGTTGTATTAGTGACTGGAGCGTCAGGCGGCGTTGGTTCTGCTGTTATCCAACTTGCCAAAGCAAGAGAGGCACAAGTTATCGGAATTACCTCATCGTCTAAATCTGAGAAAATCTTGAATCTTGGAGCTGGCCGCACACTTGCCAGAGATGATAGTCTTGTTAAAGGGCTTGGGAAAAACAGTGTTGATGTTGTGATCGATCTGGTGGCAGGTAAACAATGGCCGGATTTATTGGAAGTTCTTAAACCATTTGGTAGATACGCTGTTGCAGGTGCTATTGCAGGCCCGCTCGTGGAATTGGATGTTAGAACACTTTACCTCAAAGATCTGAGTTTGTTTGGTTGTACTGTTCTGGGCAAATCAGTTTTTTCAAGGCTGATCACACGAATTGAGGCAGGTGAAGTCTCTCCTGTCGTCGCAAACACATTCTCTCTAGCCCAGATCGCCGAGGCACAGAAACAATTTGAAACAAAACAACATGTCGGAAAGTTCGTGATCGATATGTCAAGAAAAGTGTAAATGCTGTTCACAGAATACCGATTGGATGCAGCCGGTGAGCCTATCGGCACTGCATAGCCACCTCGAAGATATTATCACTCTATAAGAACCCCATCTTGACCTTACTACTGGAGGTTTACCTTATTCCTGTAAACCTCTGACTCCCTATTTGCCAATCGCCCAACCTACCTGAAACTGTAACTTTACAGGAATAAGGATAAATCGGATGGGATTTGAACAATTAAGACCTTGGACGTGGCAAGCTTAATACCTGGATCACCGGTAGCTGCACTGATGGTCGATTAGCAATTTCTTTTGCCACGAAGCTTTGTGAAGAGCACCTTCGAGGGCGTATACTGTCCGGTGTATCCGTTTGTTATGTGGTTCATTTATCTGAAAAGCCTAAAAAAAGTATTGAGTGATATCAGCCAACCACCCAGCTGATATCGTAGTGCGGTAAATCAGAAATCTCTTCATCATTACGTTCCTCTGGTGTAAGAACCTTAAAATGTCCTGTTTGGGGCAGGGCCGCACATCCCGTTTCCCAGTTTGCACACCAGATACCAAGTGCAACAGCAGCGTAATATCGTGATGTAGTTGCCGCAAAGAAATCAAATCTTATAAGTTTGTCATGATTTTCAACATTATCTGTAATTGCCGCACATCGTGTTGTTTGACCATTATAAGAGGAAGGCGACCACTGGCAAACTTCATAACAACGACCATACTCTTTAAATGGGGCCAAATTGGTTTCGAGTGCTAATTTACAAGAAGAATTAGCAAAAAAAAGTTCAAATAGAGGTAAGCGCTTGCGTTGAATTCTCTGCATGAATCGAATAAAAAGGGGTTTAAACATTGATTCATAGCCAATTGCGCAAACACAAATCACATGATCTTTTCTCGGATCAAACTTTTCATCAAGGTGCTCAACAATGCTATTTTGATCCGCTCCAGGACCTATCCAGCAGGTGGCCACTCCCATACGAGTAGCATGAAGCACTATTTTTTGTAAGCTATGTCCCACATCAATGATGGATAATCGGTCGTATTCGTGCGGTGCAATGGCAACAAGAAATTCGTGTGCTCCAACAACAGGCCAAACGGTTAATGGAGCGGAAATATACTCGAACCGGACTGGCATTTGCCCAAGTAGTTGGTTATGCTGACTATAAAGCGCAACTGCTTCCATTAACTCTGCATGATGTTCTGGTGTTAAATTGCGGGATTGGAATGAACGGCAGGAATGGCGAGCTCTCATAAGGTCAAATGCATCTAGATCATTTTTGTCGGCAGGAATGCGCTCAGCCGGATGCATTCCATACTTAACAACCAGGATGGTTCCGACAAGCACAATGCTCAATAGTGCCGCAATTACAAGCGGAGTCCAAAACAAAAGCATCGGCCAGTATCCGATCAACCAGCCGACACCAGCAACAATCAGCATGATTAACACCCATATTGCGTGGATAATATACTGTAACCAACCGCTAAATTGAAGGCGAACCTTGAGCTTCCACAGAGGGTTATCCTCGAAACTTTGTTGTTTTTCAAGCGTCATTTATAAGCCTCTATTTCGAAATATGTATTGAATCTAATTTTGGTTTCTAAACCTATATATTTTTTTACATTTCACTATAGAAGTATTTCCACATAACCATTCATTAACAGGTCTGTTTGCCTTGATAACCTGATAACGGCTGGAAAATCTGGCAAACGGTTTTAGGTATCTATAACATTTTACTCCAACAATATAAACTTATCACCGCCAATGTTTACCAAACATAAACGAAGTCAGATTTATATTATTCCTGTGAAGTTTTAATTTGACTATACTAAAAAAACATGTCTGAAAGGGAGCATTCCAACGCCCTTAAATATTCAAAATTATTTGTAGATAATCAACAGATAATGGAGCATTCTAAATTATTGATGTTTCCAGAAAATCTTTTGAGCTTAGCATATGCTATTGTTGTTGCTTGATCGCTTCAGAGCGATGAAGTGTATAACGTTGCTGCCCATTTAGATTTTGCAGTTTCCTGGGGTTTCGTTGATATGGTTGGTGATCACAGAGTATCTCCCATAGTTCGTCCCAGAAAAATGTTACGCCTGGTTTCACCTTCCCTACAGTGGGTCCCGTGGGCCTTGGTTCCCCACCTTCACAGACGCTGGGCGTCCTTCGGTACTATGATCCACTAAGACTGCCAAAAGCCCATCTCACACTTGTTCGCTGTTAACTATCCGCACCTGATAACGGTTTCCACAAAATAGAATGAATTGGTGCCGAGGACTGCTGGGATACATATTTTAATGGTGCCAATAAAAAACGAAAGATATCAGAGATTTTTCATTTGCCTGCGCAACGGTTAAAAAGGTATAAAAAACTATTATCATGAGCAGGCAAAAATGAATAAGGAGATGTATAATTGCATAAAAAATATTTTGAAGATCTTATTGAGGGGGAACAACTTCATTGCCTGCCCGTATATATGACAAAAGAAGCCATCCTGTCTTTTGGGAAAGAATTTGATCCACAACCATTTCATATCAGTGAAGAAAAGGGCAAAGAGTCTATTTTCAAAGGTTTGATCGCTTCATCTCTTCACACCTTGTCTGCGTGCACAAGAGTTGTGGTCGATGCTCTGGGTGATGTCGTTATTTTAAGCGGTGTCGGAATGGATGAAGTTAAGATGACCAAGCCTGTGCGGCCTGGAGATCGTCTGGAGGTGAAAGCCTGGTGGGCGAATTTGAAACGATCTGAAAGCAAACCGGATTTCGGGTTCGGCACTGTTAAATGCCAGGTGGCAAACCAAAATAATGAGTCGGTAATGTATTATGGGTATCAGTATTTAATCGCTTTAAAATTTAAAGGACAGAAGGATAAAATATAAAAAATTCAAATATCATTGATGTGGATCTGAATATCAATCAAGTATGAAAGAGAGTCAAGATCAGAATGTCAACAACGAAAATAACCAGGGAACAAATAGCTGCAGTTTTTGTAGTCACTGTCTTATTGGCAATTGCAATATTCGGCATGTATTCCGGTACCCGGATTGACAGATATATCCCAAGAAACGATGATGAAGCACAGATTGTGACATTGCTGAGAGCGTTCCAGAAGGCAAAAAGAGAATATGATCTTGAAGCCTATTTAGCCTGCCTTAGTGACAAAGGAGAATTTATGTTTGGTGGTTCTATAATGGTTTCAAAAACAGAATTAAAAAAACTACTGCCGCCTTTCTGGGCAGATCGGAGAACCAACCATATAAACACCCGTCCATCCTCCAGGGAAGAATTAAATGGTAATTTTTTTGATGGAATATTTTATGATCCTGTCATTGAAGTGAATAAGGACAAGGCAAAAGCTATTGTAACATTTGCAACGCCCGTTATACGGTGGAAGACAAAATTGTTCCTCAATTTCCGAAAACCTAATGGTTTCTGGCAGATCAGCCGCCTTGAATGGGACATGGGATAATCGGTTTGATATTAAAACTAACAGATGAAATTTACCTTGATGCTGAAAACCTGATTTTAGGAGAACGTTAAGTAATGGTGAAGCTTAAAGCCAAGTTAATGTTGGCAATACTTTTTGTGATAATACCGGTAGCAGCGCTAATTGCAGGAGAACAGCCATCAATAGTTGCTCAAGATAATCATTATTTAAAATATGGAAACGGCATTGTCTATGATAAAAAATCAAATCTTGAATGGTCAGTCGGCCCGGATAAAGATGTCCACTGGAGTGAGGCCAAATCTTGGGTAGAAGGTCTTGGTCTTAGCGGCGGGGGATGGAGAATGCCAACGAAGAATGAAGTCAAAAAACTTTACAAGAAAGGAAATGGGCCAAGGAACATGACATTCTTGTTGAATACCAACGGCTGGTGGATATGGTCAGAAGAAAAAAATGGGTCAAAGGGTTCCCGGTTCTTCGGCTTCCCCAGCAGTTACAGCAGTTGGTATCACCTTGGATTCTCCAAGGATCGAAGGGCGTTCGCCGTAAGATTACGAAAATAAATCATCTGGCCATTTGAATCTTTGATCTATAGAGGAACTATAATATGTGTGCCTATCAAAAAGCATAGCTTTTTCCCTTGATTTTTTATCGATTTGGGGTGAGTTTTTATGGTATAAAAGCTTACGATCAAAAATTGGTGGGCAGCATCTGAGGGGATAAGTAACCGTTTTGTAAGCGGCACCTAACTTTCCCGCAAATTCCTTCCAATCAGTCATCAATTCCCAGCAACCTATCTTCTTTTACCCGTCCTTTCAAGTAACTTTGGGCTGTACAACGTGTAACCCAACAAATTTAGGATGGACTCACTTGTTTTGATGTCCATTTACCGCTTCCCGTAGCACCTTGCCGACTTTGAAGTACGGTAACTTTTTGGACTTTACCGTGACCTTTTCCCCCGTCTTTGGATTTCTGCCGGTATAAGAATCATATTCCCTCACAGAAAAACTTCCAAACCCCCGGATCTCGACATTTTCGCCATTACCCAATGCCTCAGACATCGAGTTAAGAAGAGTGTTGATAATTTTTGCAGCTTCACTGTTGGTCAGTTTTTGTTTCTGTGCAAGTGCTTCGGTCAATTCTGATTTGTTCATTGAGCCCCCTCTGATTGTGTTTCCAATGAAGTAATTAGCTATAAGATATCATGCAGATACTAAATGACCAAGCTATTCTGACATTGTCGAGATTATCTTAAACGACTTCTCTGGTTTTCACACAAGAGGGGTGCGAATATATTTCCGTTGTAAGGTTGGAGACACCGTTGGTTAACTCCAATCGTTGGGCAGAGGTAACTCCAGAAATTATCAATGTAATTATCTCGGATTTGAAAATGCTCCATTTCGGAAATGTTTTGGCATTATCACATTTAAACTGTACAGGAATAAGGTATAAATCAGGTAGAAATGGACTCTCAAGAGATTCACACTACCAATATCACCCCTTCGTACAAAAGTAGTATCAGTCATCCGATGCTGAAATAATGGAGCATTTGCCTCGGTTGATAATCTGGAACCATCTTTCCCTTCATAATACTTTTATATTGTCAGGTATTTCTGAGCAGGATTGAATTTCAATAGGTTAAGAACAGGTTTTTATGTTGCTAGGTTTTGGGGGTGAATCCTTAATTACATGTAAAGGAAGAAGGTCAATAGGCTGTCAGATTTAAAAGTATTACCTTTCCATGATCTATCTTCAGTCCTGATGGAAAATGACGAAGGTGAAGAAGATAGGCATAGGTCCTTGGGTTGTGGCCGGAAAAAGGATTATAGCCGTCCTTCATGTTTCTTATGATATTTTGACAATTTCGGGGATGCGACGCTCGAGGAGCTATATAGGCT
>CAXMTO010000463.1:0-12855 GCA_964196355.1 uncultured Myxococcota bacterium | reverse complement strand
CGTCAAAAATACGTTCTCAACAGGATGGCAGCAGATGGATATATCAGTGTCCGCGAGGCAAAGAAATCATATGCTGCATCAATCACTTTGAATAAAAAGCCCTCACTTCGTTCCAGGCGGGGTAACTATTATCTTGAAGTTGTAAAAAAAAGAGCCCGGGCAGTGCTCAAGATGCCGCTGCAGAGAGCCGGAGCTCATATCTATACCAATCTCGATCCGGCTATGCAGGATAGGGCTTTGACTGCAGTGCGGAATGGGGTTAAAGGTAAAAAGCCCATTCCTCAGGCAGCACTTGTTTGCCTGGAAACTTCAACGGCCAGGGTTCGTGCTCTCGTGGGAGGTACGAGCTTTTCTGAATCACCTTTTGACAGGGCAACTCAGGCCCGAAGGCCGGCAGGCTCAGTTTTTAAACCATTTGTTTATGGAGCTGCCTTGAAAAAAGGCTGGTCTCCTGAGAGTGTCATTGATGATTCACCGCTCTCAATTAGGGGAAAAGATGGGAAACAGTGGCGCCCCAAAAACTATTCCGGAAAATACCATGGACGCACCACTCTGACTGATGCTCTGGCTTATTCCTATAATACTGCAGCAGTCAGGCTCTTACAGAAGGTAGGGATTAAAGAGGTCCAGCGATTCGCCAAAGGCGCAGGTATTCACTCTGAAATGAGCTCTGATCTTTCTCTTGCCCTGGGAACAACTGATGTCTCTCTTTTGGAAATAACCGCTGCGTATACAGTTTTTGGCGGAAATGGTACCAGTTTTCCGCCTTCATTTATCGATAAGATAGTGTTGTCCGATGGATCTGTTCATCGTTTTTCTGATGGCTGGAGTCGTGGAAAAATGATGGAAAAGAGGCAGTTGAAGGACATGCAGTTTATGCTTTCCAACGTTGTGCGCATAGGAACAGGAAAACGTGTCAGTTCAGTACCGGGTGTAAGAGGGGGTAAGACCGGCACCTCCAGTAACAACCGTGATGCCTGGTTTATCGGCTATGATAACCTCTATACTACAGGCATCTGGGTGGGTAATGATCGTAATCAGAGCCTCGGTAAGAACCAGAGCGGAGGCAGTACAGCAGCGCCAATCTGGCGGGATTTCATGCTTTCGTTAAAAGAAAAATAAATAAAACTATCCGGGCTAGCTGAATATCCCCTTCAGAGTGAAAAAGAAAAGCATTGCCATGATTGCACCCGCAGGCAATGTTACCACCCAGGATATAACAATGTTGAGTACTACCCGGAGGTCGAGTGCTCCGATGCCCCTTGCAAGACCAACTCCCAGGACTGAACCGACAAGAATATGAGTGGTGGAGACCGGCAGACCTGTCCGGGATGCTATGACAACGGTGGTCGCAGCCGCAAGTTCCGCGCAGAAACCACGGGATGGTGTCAGTTCGGTTATCTTCTTGCCGACGGTAAGCATCACTCTGTAGCCCAGGGTTATTAAACCAAGCACTATGCCGGTGCCGCCAAGCAGTAGAATCCAGACGGGAAGTTCCGATTTCTGCATAACTTCACCCCCTGAACTTACAATACTGTAAACTGCTGCGAGAGGGCCGATGCCATTGGCAACATCGTTTGAGCCATGCGCAAATGCCATCGAACAGGCGGTAAAAAGCATCATGGGAGTAAAGACCTTTTCTACGCTGGCATAACTGAATTGTCTGTTGGCATTTGGGTCTTCTTTGATATTTCTGATAAAATACCATCCGATTAGAGCAGTAATCAGGCCAAAAAGAATGGCAAAGCCGAAACTCCCAGCGGTCGTCAGGTTTATGTTAAGATGTTTCAAGCCTTTAAACATGGTCACCAGAGAGATTATAAAACCAACGAGGAAGATATATCCAGGGGCGAATTTTTTTGCATTTTTGAGCGGGTTATCTGTGTTGAAAATAAGTTTTCTGGTGCTCATCACGAGGAGAAAAGCGATGGTTCCGCCGACTACGGGTGAGACTACCCAGCTGATAACTACACTACCAACCTTGCCCCATTTTACAGATTCTGGGCCGATACCGACAAGTGCAAATCCGATGATGGCACCTATAATGGAGTGGGTGGTTGAAACCGGCCAACCCTTGGAGGAGGCAACCATAAGCCAGACAGCAGCGGCCAGCAGGGCGGCCAGCATGCCATATACAAGAATTTCAGGATTGCTGGTGATGCTGCTTGGATCAATTATCCCTTTTCGGATCGTTTTGGTTACATGCCCGCCCGCTAGAAGTGCGCCGAGAAATTCGAAAATAATAGCAATCCCGATAGCCTGTTTAACTGTTACTGCACCTGCACCAACGGAAGTTCCCATTGCATTGGCAAGATCATTCGCGCCTATTCCCCAGGTCATATAAAGACCGAAAATCACCGCAAGAATAATCATCGCGGTACCATACGCAGCTATAATTTCCATCTGTTAATCCTTTGTTTCTTATTTGGACAGAAAGAGCAGTAAGCGATCAGCTAAATTTTCACACTGATCTGAGATTCGCCCAAGAAGATCGATTATCTCGTACCAGAACATGACCGAGACAGGATCGAGTTCTTTTTCCACGCTGAAAAGCGTCTTTTTGGTACGATGCAGGATGGCATCTATGTTATGCTCACTTCGGCGAACTCCTGCGATCCTCTTTGAGATTTTATCGAGCTCTCTGCCACCAAAGCCGACTTCGAGTAACTCGTCGAGCTGTTCAATCATTTTTCTGGCTTCAGCTGCAATCTCCATGGTTCCTTCAAGAAGTTCATCAAGCAGTTCCTTAAGTGCCTCAGGAACAACCATCTCTCTATAGGTGAGAATTTTGCCTATATTCTCAGAGGTGTCTGCAAGGTGATCCTGATCGCCAATGAGACTGAGGAGATCTTTACGGTCGACGGGGAGAAAGAGAGATTTCGGCATATTCAGCCTGAACGTAGATTTCAGCTTGTCCGCTTCTGTTTCAAGGTTTTTTATCTGGTCAGCCGTTTCTAAGACTTGCGGTGTATCTTTTCTATAGAGTGCATCAAAAAGAGGGGGGATCAGGCAAATACACGAAAAAACAATTCGCATATGTTCCTGTATGGGTTTGAACGGAGAGCCACGCAGGAGTCCATAAAGTGGTTTGTTGGCAAGCAATGGCATGTTTTTGACCTCCTGTTAACAGTTTTGAGACACCAGGAGGAGCCTGGCGCTGGGTCAATAATAACATCGTTCAGGGCGCTGTCAACACAACCCTTTTGATAGAAAGAAAAACTATCGAGATGCAGCAGAGGATTAAGTGAGTTCATTTATGAGTTTTGAGAGTGGTTCTGCTGGAAAACTGATAGGTATAAGGTCGCCGTCATGTCCGATGAAGAGGCTTGGCCCCTCAGTATGGGCAGAATAAATTATGTGGTGGTTCTTTATGGAACCAGCATTTACCCAGACGCTGCCAAACGGATCGAGTGGGGTATGGCCGACGATGAAAGGTGTTTTCTTTGGCAGATGGAGGCATTTGCGAAATTGTTTAACGTCGGCTTTAGAGTAACCTCCGAGGTAATGCGTTCGTTGAATTCGACTGGTTATCAGCTCGTCAGCCAGGTCTGGATTGGTGCCTATATTGATGATGTCTTCTCTGGAGGTTTTGGCGCGGGGGGGGCCGGCATGGCATGCAAGAAAGTGTTTCGATATAATTGTGAGGGGAAGGCGGTCATAAAAAACCTCCATTTCCCGGACATACTCGGGGCCACGAAGTTCCAGCAGTTTTTCTTTCAACAGCACTCCCTGGAGGATACTGTTTTTACTGATGGCAGGGGAAAAGCTATCATGATTTCCTCTGATGTAATAAAAATTAGCAGGAAATCGTAACTTGAGTTGAAACAGTAAATCCATGATCAACACAGAGCTGGCGCACTCCTCCATTTCGTCTGCTATTTCAGAATGGACAGCATCGCCAAGAATAATGAGGGTGGCGGTGTTCAACCTGAGACAGTCGAGGAGACAGTTTTTGGATAAAATAATGAGCAGGTTGTCTATCTGTGCGTGGAGGTCGCCGACGATGACCGGGGTGCTTTTACCCGTGAGTTCTATTAGTCCTCCAGGCATCCCTTGGTCGTTGTGGGGGCGGTGTGGTTCATTGAGGAGAGTTGAGTTGACAGATTGCAATATTTTAAGAGCTTCGCCGGGAGGCAGTATATCTAAGGGTTTGCCGAACATTTCTTGCATCTGAAGAAGAGAATTATACCGGGTAGTTTGCATGCGCTCCCGGTAGTCAAGGTTGTCGGATCGTATTATTTTCACGGAGCGATCGATGTCAAGAGGGGTGATGATGAGGTCGCCTTTTCGGTTTGTAACGCTGACATGCCGGCTGGCCACGTCTTTTGAAAGGTTGAAAAGGGTACTGTATTCCTGGTTTTCCCTGCCGATGATCACTGTCTCTTCTTCGCGTATTCTGGCAAAACCACCAACCTGCTTGGTGTCGCAAGGCAGATCAATGTTGATAATCCAGTTTTTTTGTATGTCATTTTTTTTTACTCCAAGCGGGATCTCAGGGTGAAAAAGTAGCCGCCGGGAGCCGATGAGTATTTCAAATTTTTTGCCGTCGTGGGCAATCCTGCAGGCTCTTGTCAGTTTTTGTTCTTTATCCGTCAGATCGAGCCAGTGAATGGGATGCTGGCGTAAAAAGAACCATTTCCATCCTGCCCGTGTTTTCAAACTCGGTCGTTCCTGTTTTTTGATGAGAGTCCAGCGGGGGACATTGGAAATACCCTTTTCAGCTATCCACATAGGGGCGCTTTCGAGCCCCTGCCGTGTATACACATTCAGCCCAGCCCTGTGCAGATACAGGGCAACCGCCTGGTAAACTGCCGTTTGCTGTTCCACCATTTCCATGGATAGATTTTCATCAACCGGGAAATAGCCCTGACTCTGACGATTCTGTCGTTGCCTGAAGGTAGTTGCTGGAGGTGGAATAAGAAAATCAAATATATAACGGTTTCTCCAGTCGGACTGGAAAAAAAAGTCCCTGCCGGGCGGGATCTGGATACGCCTCGGATCAAGGAGTGGCGGTGGGGAGGCGTCGAGCCAGTCTTTATCGAATACGCTGAGTGCTTCACCGTAATCTTTAAAAGGGAGACCGAGGTGAACTTCTCGCGGTCTATAGAGAAGAGACTTGTCTTTCCACCATTTTTTTTGAGTCAGATCAAGGTATCCTTCATTTGGCCACCCGCGTATCTGTTCAATATAGTATGACTTTCCTGCTCCTGGTGGGCCCGTCACAACGAGTTGTAGGAATTCAAGCCCTATGGGGAGTTGAACCCCCCGTATATTCTGGAGTTCTTTTATGGGTTTGAGAATATTTTTTAAAGGGTCTATCATATGTGAAACTCTTTTTTGAAAAAAGTTTACAATGACTTTTTCTCTCTCCCTTAACACTACCTACAGTAGGCAATTTATTCGTCAGGGTGATAAAGAAAGAAAAAAAACTACGATCTTTATCCTACTCGGAAGAGCTTTTAGCTGCCAGAATAATTGGTGACTCAATGTGCAGGTCGAATGGTCCTGGTTGTTTTTGTCGAGAAGTTAAAATCTCATAAAAGTAGGTAGATAGTGGTCGAACTTGATAAAAATTATAAATTGGAGTAGTAAGGAATTAACACCCCACAAGGGGGTATAAGTGCCTTGGTGGTTAGATTAAGTTTCTAATTTCAACCTACACGCCGGATGTCTTGTCTTTATGACAGGTTTTCCGGAGTAAGGCACTAAATTCTGTTAGAGGAGGCAAAGAAAATGGAAATAATCGTCGGTTCAATTCCCCCACTGAAAGCACAGGGACAGAAACTACCTGCCAAAGGGACACCTGAAATTGACGCGCAGTTGCTTCATGTTCGGCCTCCAAGAAAAGGGATTGCCGGTCCTTCTGGAATGGAGCGCAGAAACAAGCAGGCGAAGGATCCCCATAACGGAAGGGTACTTACTATCATGGTATCCGATGCGCGACTTCTCCCCGCTGATATCGATACCGTACAATATGATGTGAGTTTACGTTTTATGCGGAGGTGACTTTCGAGAGGTAACAAATATTGAATACGGGACGAAGCGGAAAAGATTATTTGAGGATATTGTCTATTTTTCCGAGATTTTTAATTTGATCGATTTTTTCTTTGACCTCAGCCGCTTCTTTGATTCCTGGGATGTCATCAATGAGATTTTTTCCCTCGTCCTCAACGCCTTGAATGCCTTTTTTGAAAGAGGATAGAGCTTTACCCAGGCCTGACCCTATCTCAGGAAGTTTTTTTCCGCCAAAAACAAGAAAAGCAATTGCTAAAATCACTACGAGTTCAGGCATTCCGAGTCCAAACATTGTGTGCTCCTGTTTAATAATGATGGCAATTGGTTGCCATTATTTAATACCTTACTCTTGAACCCCGGCCTTTCTGCTGGCCGCGGTTATGCTTCGTTGTCCGGATCTTTGTTTTCACCGTCTAATTTTTTCGCTTTTTCTTCTTTTTTAGTTGCGTCCTTAAAGTTTTTTATACCTTTTCCAATTCCAGAACCGATTTCAGGAAGCTTTCCAGCGCCGAATATAATCACGATAATGACCAGAATTACGAGGAGTTCCGGCATTCCAAGTCCAAACATAGATTTACCTCACCAAAATGACATCAATACACGACAAGCACACGGGTTCTCGTTTGTCGCAGTGTTTTTTTGTGCAAGTGACATTAGAGCAGTCTGTAAAAAAAGTCAAGGCGCAAGTCTCAGCCGGAAGTGGTAAATGCGGGGCCGGCATCCAGTTATTCTACAGTGCGTGTGCCGCAATATATGCCCGAATATCATTGTCTTTGGCTACCATGACTTTGCAGCGTGAGTCTGCTTTCAGGATCTCAGCGAGGGTGTCTGTGATGGGGGGAAGAGTGCCCGTTGCTTCGTTTACTACCTCACTGAATTTAGCAGGATGTGCTGTCGCCAGACATACCATGGGGACACTTGCGGTTTTATTTTTTTCTGCAGCACTGACGCCAACAGCAGTATGGGGATCAAGTATATACCCATGATTTTTGTAGAAATCTGATATTGTTTCTAAAACCTCTTCTTCGGGTACTGAGACGGCTGCAAAATCACGACGAATCTGCTCCTGGTAATCGGACAGGTCGAGTGCGCCATTTTTGGCAAATGCTTCCATAAGTTCTGCTGTCCGAGTCGAATCTTTGTCCAGTAAGTAGTAAAGATACCGCTCAAAGTTCGAAGCAGCCTGGATATCCATCGAAGGGCTGGATGTCATTTTAACTTCGCTGAGGGAATAGTCCCCACTGTTTACAAATCGGGTCAGGATGTCGTTTGAGTTGGTGGCCAGATTCAATTGACGTATTGTTCCAGCCGGAAGCATTTTTTTTGCAATGTAGCCAGCGAAGATATCACCAAAATTTCCGGTGGGTATGCTGAAGTCCATAGAAGAGTCTTTTTCGTGTTTTATGACATGGAGACAGCTGTATACAAAATAGACAACCTGGGCAAGAATCCGGGCCCAGTTAATTGAGTTGATTGCTCCGAGGCTGTATTTGTTCTTAAATTCGATGTCACCAAACAGTGTTTTAACAATGGCCTGACAGTCATCAAAAGAGCCGCGAAGAGCAATGTTGAAGATGTTCTTGTCAGTGACTGTTGTCATCTGCTTTTCCTGCACTTCTGAGATACGCTGATGGGGGTGCAGTATGAAAATATTTATTCTTTCTTTTCCCCTAACTCCGTATATGGCCGCACTTCCAGTGTCTCCTGATGTCGCACCAAGGACATTGAGTCTTGAATCGTTTTTTTCCAGAAGATATTCAAAAAGATTTCCTAAAAACTGTAGGGCTATATCTTTGAAGGCAAGGGTAGGACCGTGGAAGAGCTCAAGGATATGGAAGTCGCCGTGATGTATAAGCGGCGTAACCTCCTCACTGCTGAACGTTGCATAGGACCGATTGATGATATCCTTCAGGCTGCTGGAAGGGATATCGTCGATGAACCGGCTCATGATTTCAAAGGTAAGATCCTGGTAACTCAGGTCTTGCCAGGAAGTGAGGGTGTCGCTGCCTATGCGAGGTATCGTCCGTGGCAGCAGGAGCCCGCCATCTTCGGCCAAACCCATCATTACTGCCTGCGTAAACGATTGAGGAGGGACTCCTCCCCTGGTGCTCAAGTATTGCATAAATCAGACCTCTTATCTAATTCCCTTCAACCTCAACACGTTTTGCTTCGTGCCAAAGTCCTTCCAGGTCGTAGAATTTACGTTGCTCATGGTAAAATATATGGACAACGACATCATCAAAATCGAGCAGGACCCACATGCCGTCCTGTAATCCCTCTGCTTTTGATGCTTTTACCCTCTTAGAACGTAACTTGCCTTCGATGGCTTCTGCGAGGCCCTGAACATGGCGTGTGGACTTACCATTCATTATCACGAAATATTCGGTAAAAGTAGTGAGGCCTCTGACGTCTAAAATAACAATCTCTTCAGCCTTTGTGTCGAGAGCAACCTGTGCACATATCTGGGCAAGCGCATTTCCGCTCTCTTCAAGGTATTCTGTTTTTATCTGTTTCATAACTAGTTGTGACCTTTTCTGAAGGGGCTGTCAATTATTTTTTGATTTTTTCCTGGATTTCCTTGGAGGAAATTCGAAACTGATTTTGCCGTTGGCAGCCAGAAGGAGATAGGCATCGAATGGCCTTCGCTTTTTTGAAATAAACCCCTCTATCAGTGCTGTTTTTCCATCGTTGAGGAGTTGTTGTATGTTCTCTGCCAAAAGTGGTTTAGATAAAATTATTTTGCTGATTCTCAGCCCATTTTTTTCGTCACCATCAAGTGCAGATTCCGACATATAGGCAACCGGTGTTTCAAAAACATTTGTTTTATCTATTGGTGAGAGTCCGAGTGGGGATGTTTCTTTTATGGCTTTAATATCAAGGTCTGCATTCGAGTCTGCAAAAATGAACTCGATTTTGTTGTTGCTGAGGCGCAATGAGGCAGTGAATGGTTTTCCCTTCTTGGATCTGAAGTCACTGAAAGGGCCAATGGTTTCACCCCTGAGGATAGCGACAATCTCATCTTCGGACATCACTCTGCCGCCGAGAATTTTCCGAATGGCTATTTTTTCATCTTCTGAGATATATGCAGTTGGTGAAGAAAAAAAATGGTTTTCCCCAATTGGACTGAAAGGTGCCTCCGGTCTTTTCTCCGTTTTTTCAAAATTTTTCACCTGGTTGATTATACGGAGAGTTGTAGCCCGGATTTCCTCCATAAATTTGTCACGGGTCAGTGTGCCTTTGAGGATTTGATTGAGTTTATGCTCCCATTCCCCTGTTAATTCGGGGGAGGCCAAAAGGTCGATATCCATCCCTTCCAGCAATGCCAGAAGTTCAAAAGCTTTGCCCGTAGGAGTGAGATCTCTGCCCTCCCTCACGATATATTTTTCTTTCAGTAGTTTTTCAATGATGGACGCTCTGGTTGCCGGAGTGCCAAGACCTCTCTCCTTCATCGCTTCGGCAAGTTTCTCGTCGTCCACGAGTTTATCCGAGTTCTCCATAGCTGAAAGTAAGGTTGCTTCGTTGTACTTTGGCGGTGGTGTCGTCTCAAGATTGTCTTTTTCCACCTCCTTGCAGAGTATATCTGTACCGGGAGGAATAGGCGTGAGCGTTTTATCACCTTTTCCATCAACTTCAGCACCGTATATCACTTTCCAGCCTGGATCCTTGAGGATTTTTCCTTCCGTAAGAAAAGTCTCGTCTCTGACAAACGAGAGACGTCTGGTATTGAGGAAAATAGCAGGTGGAAAAAAAACAGCAAGAAAACGTTGTGCCACCAGTTGATAGATTTTGAACTCCGGTTCAGAGAGATTTGCCGGCAGTGCAGTTGTCGGTATTATCGCGTGGTGATCAGAAATTTTTGTATTGTCAAAAATACGCTTGTTCAGCTGCAGGTAGTTTTTGTCGAGCGCCGTTTTGGCAAATTCACTCAATTTCCACTGGGTTTGACGCTGTACAGTCTTGTTTACGGTAGGGAGGTAATCCTCCGGCAGATGTTTACTATCTGTCCGCGGGTAGGTGAGCACCTTGTGCCTCTCGTACAGAGATTGAGCAATCGACAGTGTATTTTTAGCTGAAAAGCCAAAACGTGAATTTGCCTCTCTTTGCAGAAGAGTCAGGTCGTACAGTTGAGGGGATCTCTGAGTAACTTTTTTCCTTTTTTCCTCAACCAGTGCCGGTTCACCAGAGCATTTTTTAATAATTGCCTCAGCGTCTTCAGGTATCCATATCCTATCAGCGCGTTTATGGGAATCATTCGGATCTTTTGCGAAAGCGGGGTCTATCCATTTCCCGGTATAAGATGTTTTGTTGAAGATAAAATGACCGTACAGGTTGCAAAAAGGCTTGGGGACGAAGGCCGTACGGATGCGCTCACGTTTTACCATCAGTGAGAGGGTGGGGGTCTGCACTCTGCCGCATGGAGTGAGGAAAAAGCCACCTTTTCTAGAATTGAAACCGGTAAGAGCCCTGGTTGCATTAATGCCTATAAGCCAGTCTGACTCAGAGCGGCACAGGGCTGTATCTTCCAGGCGGCTCATGTCGGCATTATCTCTGAGCTGAGTAAAGCCTTTTTTGATTGCTTCTGTGGTCATTGACTGCAGCCAAAGCCGCTTGAAACTCTTTTTTGCCACTGAATTATTCCAGACATATTTAAGAATATATTTGAAAATTAACTCACCTTCCCGGCCGGCATCACAGGCATTAATGATTTCTTTTATATCTTTTCTGCGGATAAGTTTTTGCAGGGTGTTGAGCTGCCCTTTGGTCCCATCAAGACCTTTTAACGGAAAAGTTTCCGGTAGAATGGGGAGTTTGTTCAAGTCCCACTTCTGGTAAGCAGGGTCAATTTCTTCAGGATAGCAAATTGAAACCAGATGGCCTATAGCATAGGATATAACATAGCTGTCTCCCTCATAATGGGTTTTGGTTTTTTTGAATTTACCGGGGAGGACCTTAGCCAGGTCGGCTGCCACGCTGGGTTTTTCTGCAATTATCAGAGTCTTGTCTGTCATGGATAGTGGTTGTGAAATCGGATGAGTTTGTTTTCTGCTGTTTTCGGCACCAACGCCGTAGTTGTAGAGAGTAGAAGTCAGCTAACGGAACTCTGTGAATCTGAGTCTACTCTCTGTTTCCCACCTAAATTCAAGTTGATAGCTGAAAGTGAAACCGCAAATGGGTACTGGTGCTTTGGTCAGGAGTGTTTTAGGGAAGCTGCCGATGTAATAAATATACAATTTCTGTTTGTCAAATACTATTTTGTTTTTACCGGGTTTCGGTCCTGTCAAATTCTTTGTTTGTTTTCGATCAAAAACGGGTTGTATTTTTAGAATCGCAACCCAAATCCCTTATGAAGTCTGCACCTCAATTCGTGAGAAACGCCGGTTAGTACCTTACTCTTAAATTTCTT
Source organism: uncultured Myxococcota bacterium (assembly GCA_964196355.1). GTDB lineage: Bacteria > Desulfobacterota > Desulfobulbia > Desulfobulbales > Desulfocapsaceae > Desulfomarina. The sequence goes on along the minus strand of CAXMTO010000463.1, from coordinate 1,436 downwards.
GTTTTTTGCACCCCACAAAAGGGTATTGAACAGAATTACAGGAAATAAATATGGTTTTTTTTGAAACCAGAAACTTAGAATTGCCACCAAGGCTCCTCTGTAATCCCGACTATGACCCTGATTCATAGAGGTGAATCCCCTCTGCAAGGATGGCTGGTATCGTGTCAGCCTTGAAACGTCACATTCCTGTCATTGCCGTGCCGGCGGGAATCTGGAAACCTTTGTATACCCCATACTCAGTAATGTGGTATGGGGTATACATTCTCTCCACCACTAAAAGATAGGGAGGCGTTGAAACATCTCCGTCGCCTTTTTGTTGCTGAATCACAACCCAGTGCTGTTTCTGGTTCAACCCTTCACTTTTCTTTATAAAAAATACCTAAGAAGTGGGGTCTTGCACAAGAACAGAAATTTTTATAATATACATTGAATCTCTACCCCGGCCGGATCCTTTCGCGGGCCGGCCGGGTAACTTTATAATTCCACTCGATTTCTATACTGGCCTGGAAAAACATATACGATAAGTGACGGCTGCAGGGTAAATAAACCGCATGCTGAGCGGAGATACCATGAACAATTCCCAGTGTAACATCTTACAACTGCTCCTTTTGTTCACGATCACTTTTATGGCAGGATGCGCCAGACAGCATTCCGTAAAAGTCAATGACGACACACTGTCATTTTATTACCGTGACAGCACGGCGAAAGAAATATTTTTTGCAGGATCCCAGGACCATTTCCACTCTCACCCGGCAATCAAGGGGAGTGACAATATCTGGAAGGTGGAAGTCCCGCTGAAGACAGAACTGACCTATTTTTTTATTGTTGATGGCGTGGTTAAGGTGCCGGACTGCCCGAACACCGTGCTTGACGATTTCGGGTCAAAAAATTGTCTTTATGTCTCTGGTATGTAACCACCTCGCTTGTTCTTCGTATCTGAGATAAATGCATATTGATTAGAACAGATCAGAATTTTTTGGAGAAACTTTCCGTTCCTGGCAAATGTTGGCTATTCTGCCTCCGTTGTTCTTATTGCCTTTCCAACGCTATCGGTTGAGTAGCCCTTATTATCTTGCACTAATTATGTAACCTTTTATTTCTTTGGTCGTCTACTAAGGTAAGAGTGAACTGTTGTTGACTGAACTGACAGGGGATACATTTGAAGCCGGGTGAATACAGAATCGACCCAGTGTCGTGATGTTGATACTGCTGTCGGTGAAATATCACCTCTATCGAGGGTACGCCTGATGAACCAGAAACAGATCCACGGGAAATTTGGTGCAGTTGCAGATATACTGACCACCCTGAAATTGCTTGGAGTAGAGAGTGAATCATTCAACAGCATGCTGGATGAATTCCCTGTTAATGTCTGGGTGCATGATGATAACTACACAATTGTATACGAGAACAGGAGTTTTAGAGAGAATTTCGGTGCT
>CAXMTO010000462.1:0-16669 GCA_964196355.1 uncultured Myxococcota bacterium | reverse complement strand
CTGTCCTTCTGTTTTCCTCTTTCCTAGCTCGTAGAGAATATCCGGGTTCTGTGCAAGATGCAGTTGAGGCTTAATCTGATCTTTCTTCACCTTATGTTCAGCTGTTTCAACCGGCCTGTAGTCTGCAACGGCAGAGGTTTTGACTATAATGTCTGAATCGCCGCTGATCTTCAGTACTTCGTCATACATATCCTGTGCTGACTGTACGTCTATTCTGGTTACGCCGGGCGGACATGGGAGTACAGTCGGCCCACTTATCAGTGTCACCTCAGCACCTCTTCGAAAAGCGGAGCGGGCCATGGCATACCCCATTTTCCCCGATGACCTGTTACTCAAAAACCTGGCAGGATCCAAAGGTTCACGGGTGGGTCCAGCAGTAACCAGAATTTTCTTATCCTTGAGTTCCTGTGTAGTCAGAGCCTTTGCAAGATACTCTGAAACATCCTCCCAGTCGGCAAGACGTCCTTCGCCTTCCTCTTTGCAGGCCATCATCCCTTGAGCGGGATCGAGGACATGATAGCCGATTTTTTTGAGTTTTTTAATATTCTCGATAGTTGCAGCATGGGAATACATTTTGGTGTTCATGGCAGGACAGACAAACACCTTTGCCCTGGTTACCAGTGCGGTAGTAGTCAACAGATCATCCGCTATGCCCGTTGCAAGTTTGGCTATTGTATTCGCTGTTGCAGGCGCTATGATCAACAGATCAGCCTCCCTTCCAAGGCTTATATGAACCAACCCGTCTTTATCATCATCGCCAAACATTGCACAGTGCGCTTTGTTCCCTGACAAAGCCTCAAAGGTAAGCGGTGTTACAAATTGTTGCGCAGATTCAGTCATGATGACCGACACATGTGCTTCTTCTTTGGCAAGCGTACTCACCCATCCAGCTACCTTAAAGGCAGCGATGGATCCGGTAACCCCCAAAACAATGTTTTTCCCTGCAAACACACCTGCCATTACTATCCTCCATCCGGAGTCATTTGATCCACGCCTTAATAGGCGCCTTTTCCTTTCACCACGCAATACACTGTCTTAATAATTATTTTGATATCAGTCCAAAGTGAGTAATGAAGAATATACCAGTCGTCCATACGAACTCGTTCCTCATATTCATCTGCATCTGAACGACGCCCAACCTGCCAGGCACCAGTGATTCCGGGCTTCATCGAACAATATCTACCGGCGCTCTCTTTGTAAAAATTATTCAATTCATCTCCGACAATCGGCCTTGCCCCGACAACACTCATCTGTCCGCGAACAACATTAATAAATTGAGGGAATTCATCCAGGCTGGTCCGGCGGAGAAAGTGACCAATTGCAGTGACACGAGGATCTTTTTTAAGTTTAAAATTGTGTTCCCACTCGGCTCTGAGAATCTTGTTTTCGGCGAGTATTTTCTTTAACTCGTTATCTGCTCCAACTTTCATGGTTCTGAACTTGAGGCAATTAAATGTCTTACCGGTGGCAGTAATTCGCCTGTGCCTATAAAAGACCGGGCCGCCATCACTGAGCTTTACGAGCAGTGCAATTATGAGCATGACAGGTAATAAACAGATCAAAACTGTCAAAGAAAACAGTATATCGAACCCTCGTTTCCATTCGGTATGAGGATTGAAATTAAGGATAAGCAGTTCCCCCAGGGACTGAATTTCTGCGTGGTGCAAGCCATAGACATAGAGATCCGGAATGAGATAAATCCGAGCTCCAAGAGATCTGCATTCTCTTAAAATTTTGAATATTTTTTTCTCAGCACTCATTGGCAACGCGATATAAACATAATCGATTTCATGCTTCTCCAGGTAATCGTTTATTGAGGGAATGTTGCCAAGAAGAGGTTTTCCATACACTTCACGTACTGTCTTTTCATCAACTTTATCATCGAAAAAACCGAGGACATCAATACCTGACCATGGCATTTCTTCAACTTCCCTTACCAGGTTTACACCCAGTTCTCCGGCTCCTACAACCACCGCCCTGCGGACATTTTTCCCATTAGCCCTGATTTTTCGAAGTGCTTTTCTGGCGGCAACATGGATGAGGAACAGAAGCAATGGCATGGTCAGCGACCATACAAGAAAAATTACCCTTGAGTAAGCCATGGATATTTTTGCGACAAAGAAATAAAACAGCAATATACCTATTACTGCCGCCCATGCCTTTAAAATTACCAAAAATTCAAGGAAGTATTTCCACCCTCGCCATGATCTATACAGCTGAAAAGACTGAAAACTTATAAAACAGAGGATAAATGTTATGACTAACAACTGGGTATAGTAAGGGCTCCAGGGAACCCTGTACCACTTAATAAGAGCTGAAAGATAGCCCACTGCAAGACAACAGTCTAAAAGGTGCAGTAACCTGGCCATCAGGGAACTCTGTTCACGAAGATTCATCGATAACATATAAAGATCTATTTAAAAGTGGTGCAATTGCTTTAGTGCCTTCATACCCCACGAGAAAGTAGGTATTGAACGGAGTTCCTCCGTCATTCCTGTTTATCGAGGATTACCCAAGGAATACTTCGAAAAACAAGATTTGTTGTTCAACTACGAGGCATGTTAAGAATTTTACCGATCATTTTGTTTTTGCCACCAGCTACTATGCATACTCAAAACCGGCCGCATTGATAAGGGAATTTTTTTATGTTTTCTTCCAAGTTTATAGCCCAGGAATTTCATTCCTGTACGAACAATAGAAGCCAGGATCAGCATATAACGCCGATCAGCTGCAAGTTGTACTATTGCCGACTTAAAATATTTGAGCCCAACTCCCTCTGCCTTCCCGAAAGTATTGATTAACCACTCCTCTGAGCTATGCAACACACCAATATCGAAAGATCGACGAAATTCCTCAGTCAGAGAGTAATTATGACTGTGATAAACTGCTGCCTCACCAACATAGGTGTTTGTGTAGCCAGCCTGTAGAATTCTCCCAACAGTACAGGTATCCTCGCCAAAAATCAAACCGTTCTTGAAACAGCCGACTTCAAACAATCGCTCCTTCCTATACGCTGAAAAAGAGTTAGAGGTGAAAATTGCCTTTAATCCGGCACTGTCCCTATCAGAAAATGTTTTTACAGTTGAGTTTTCTGGGTAATTAAACCCCCGAAGATGAGCAGCATGCCAGTGTGCTTCTGACCGGGGCAGCTGTCGTCCGTAGGAACATGCAGATAAATCATTCTCAAGAAGAGGTTTTACCAATAGACTCAACGCATCGTGAGTTACAAGGATTGCATCCTGCGTGAAAAAAACCAGGATATCACCCGAAGCCTTTTCTGCAAGAAAAGTCCTGGTGCCACCATGATCAAAATCTTTTTTTGCTATTGACCAGACCCGCGCTCCATTGCTTTTGCATATATCGACAGTTCTATCCACCGATGAAGAGTCGGCTACGAGAATTTCGATGGGTTGGAGGGTTTGGCACTTAAGGGAGGCAAAAAGCTCAGTGAGCGTATCTTCACCGTTAAGGGTGGGGATTATAACGCTGACAGAAGGTATAAGTTGAGCTGTATTCATTAGTACCTACTAAACCCGAAAAACCAAAATGATGAGATATTTAAGAACGGCCCATACCATATATGGCGACGGATGTTTTCGATAAAGCAAAATCTCATTTTTTGCAGCCATGACCCGGAGTGCAAACGGTATTACACTTCTTTTCTTATCCCAGCCACGACAGTGGTAGGCAACGAGTCGGGGATCGTAGACAAGATCCCAGCCATCACGACGCAAACGAAGACTCAGTTCTATATCTTCCTTATATAAAAAAAAATCGCTGTCAAAAACTTCGCCATCATAACGCTGAAATGCTTCCATTCGACAGACCATGAGTGCACCACAGACAGCTGGGATTTTCTCAAGGTGATCGTATCTCTCACTGTCGTCCTCGCCCTTCCCTCTATCATACCAGCGACCGTACCATTTCCTGTAAATACCGGTAGAATCAATCTTGCCTGTTTTTTTTCTCTCCTGGACATCAAAGCTGAGCAGTTTTCCTGAGACGATTGCAGCATCTCTATTCTCACCAAGAACCTCTAAAGCCTGAATAATATAATTCTCAGGCAAAAAAGTGTCCGGGTTGAGAAAAAGCACCACTCCGGACTGAGCCCCTATTCCCTTTAATCCAAGATTATTCGCTTTTGCAAAACCAACATTTTCGGTCAAAATCAGTTTGACCTCTTCTCTGCGATCTAAGGTTTTGAGATAGGTGATATCGCTGGAACCATTATCAACTATGACAATAGACGTCAGAGGCACGTTTTGTTTGAGAAGATATTCCAGGCAGCAGGGCAGCACCTCTGACGAATTGTGCGTTACGATGACTATATGTATAGAAACATCCATAAATATAAAGAAGAAACCGCTCAAGGAGCATAGACCGCTGGGCACACCATCTATCTACCTGATGAGTTACAAGAAAAGTTTGTCATAACAGAGTAAGAGGAAATTATTTTTCCCAGCAGCAGTTCTCCTGGCCATAATGGATTTCACTGCTTGCTTCTCTGCATCACCAATCAACTTTAAAAACTCCCTCTCCGGGATATTGTCATGATGAGTCAAAATTACATTTCTTTTTTTCACGAACAGAGAAACAGTTTTTATTGCCTCAAGTGTTCCTCTGCAGTAAGCACCAATGCGCTTTTTCTTGCATGAAAAAAGCGCCCACATCACCTGGTACACCAAAATCGATGGAAGAAAACGCAGAAACATAGTCGTAGAATAGTTCTTAAAAAGAACCCTGTAGTTATTGCGAGTAGAAAGCCGGATTGTCAGGTCATTGATCCTGGATCCCGAAGTAGCACTTCCTATATGGTACACCACGGCAGAACCGATATATCTGCATTTAAATCCACGTCTCCTCGCTCGCATGTTGAGATCAACGTCTTCCAGATAAGCGAAAAAATCAGGGTCGAAAAGACCGATTTTTTCAAATAACTCCTTTTTATATAATCCTGCACCCGCACAAGCACCAAAGGTATCTCTGTCCGTACTGTAATACTCACTGTCTTTTTCCATTGTGCCAAGCTTGTACCCAACTCCGCCCTTGAGAACCATATCACCAGCGCCATCCAGCAGGTCACGTTGATGGAAATTCATCATCTTCAGAGAAAAAAACTGGTAATCCTGATATGTTTCAATGGATATTCGAAGGTTCTCCAGACAATCCGGCGCCACCTCCATATCATTGTTAAGAAGTAACAGCCATGGAGCTGTGGCATCGCTAATCCCCCGGTTAACGGCGACACTAAAGCCTCTGTTTTCACTAAATTTAAGGATTTTGACATCTGGGAAATCTTTTTCCACCAGAGGAACAGACCCGTCTTCAGAGCCATTATCTACAACAGTAATGCGAAAACCGGAGAAGGTCTGGCCGGAGAGTGAACGCAAACAATCAGCCAGCATGCGTGCACCATTCCAGTTTGGGATTATGATATCTATCAATGGGTCATTGACGGACATCTACTTCCTCATCGGCTCCCTGGGAGCCATACACTTTTTTGACATGATACACAGGCTTATTCTGTGACTCGTGATAGGTTCTCGCCTGCAACTCGGCGATGAGACCGAGAGATATAAATTGAATACCGACAAATATCAGGAGTACAGCTAGAAAGAGAAGCGGCCTGTCGGCGAGAGGAACCCCCATGAATTGCCGCTGGAAAATCATGACCAAGGCAATCAAGAAACCGATGGTTCCTGAAATAACCCCCATAAGGCCAAAAACCTGAATTGGCCTTGTTGCATAGCTGAGGAGGAATTTTACAGTCATCAAGTCGAGGATGACGCGGATAGTCCTTGAGATGCCATATTTGGTGGAGCCGAATCTTCGAGGTCTGTGATTCACCTTAACCTCGGTAAAATCAATCCCCATACCGCTCGCAATCGCAGGAATGAAACGATGCATTTCCCCGTAAAGTTTAACATTCTTGATAATTTCTTTTTTAAAAGCCTTCAAGGTACATCCATAATCATGCAGATTCACTCCGGTGGTCTTTGAGATGATCTTGTTGGCAATTATTGAAGGCAGCCGCCTGTTAATAAAAGTATCTTTGCGATCAAATCGCCATCCGGTAACAACATCATTACCCGCCTCAATTTGTACCAGGAGCTTTGGGATATCGTGAGGATCATTTTGTAGATCAGCATCCATTGTGATTATGACATCGCCCCTCGCATAATCAAATCCTGCGGCCATGGCTGCCGTCTGCCCGAAGTTCTTCCTAAAGCTCACAATCACAACGTTTTTATCTTTTTCCTGTATATCTTTAAGTATTTGAAGACTCTTATCACTACTGCCATCATCTATGAAAATTATCTCATATGTTTCACTACGATTCGAAAAAACTTCTCTCAATTCTTCATATAACAGTGGAATGTTTTCTTCCTCATTCAACAGAGGAATCACGATCGACAGTAACAAAATAATATCTCCTTTAAAAATTATCTTTTCTGATGCCTTCTATCACATGAACCGACTACTCTTGTTGCGAGCAATTCTGCGTCGCAAACATCTTATTCGGGTTTGCCATCGAGATTAAATCCGAGATCTTTAAACATCTGGATATCTTCGCTGAGAGTGTTGCCGATCGTTGTCAGGTAATCACCGACGATAGACCCATTAGCTCCAGAAGTAAAACAGCGCCCCTGCTCATCGCCTAAAAGATTTCTCCCACCTGCAAGACGAACAACAGCCTGAGGGTTGATAAATCTAAACAGGGCAACACAGGTAAGCACATCCCCTACCCCAAGAGGTTCCAGGTGAGCAAAAGGCGTGTCCGGAATTGGCGTCAGGACATTGAGAGGAATGGATAAAATACCAAGATCGCGCAATTCAAATGCCAGCTCAAGACGCTGCTCAAGGGTTTCTCCCATACCAATTATTCCGCCTGAACAGACCTCCAACCCAGCTTCTTTGGCAATAGTGATAGTTCTGACCTTATCTTCCCACGTATGACTGGTGCACACCTGGGGGAAAAAACTTCTGCAGGTTTCCAGATTGCAGTGGTATCTCGTCACCCCCATAGCCTTTAATCGTTCAGCTTTTTCTTTTGTAAGAAATCCCATGGAGGCACAAAACGAAAGTCTGGTTTCTTCCTGAAGTCGCCCGTAAATTTTTCCAAGCTCATCAAGTTGCTCTTTGCTGACACTACTTCCAGCGGTCACCAGAGAAAATCGCTTTACCCCCTGTTTTTCACTTTCTTTGGCCAGGGTCAGGGCTGTGACCTGATCAACTACATCATACGTTTCCACCTCAGTATCATGATGAGAAGATTGTGCACAAAACTTGCAGTTTTCCGAGCATTTCCCTGATTTAGCATTTACGATAGAGCATAAATCAAAATGATTGCTATGCAGTTTACTGCGTAATTCATCAGCGGCCTGGTAAAGCTCTGCAGGAGCCTTGGTATTCGCGAGCTCAACAGCCTGCTCAAAATTGAGCTGCTTACCAGACAGTACAAGCTGTTTATATTTTTTGATCACGCCAGACTCCAGACAAACGTTATAGGTTACAGCATTTTTAGTTTAACCAGACATATCTCAAGTGATTTGGGGGAGTCAAACTGCATATAGGCAATCTTCGCTTTTCTAGAGACAATTTTCCGCATCATGCCTGTAAGGATAGCCTTAGGGCCAATTTCTATAAAAGTATCTACCCCGTCAGCAAGCATGGCTTGAATAATGTCATACCATCTCACCTTTGAGGCAATCTGCCTCGCCATCATCCCTCTGATTTTATCGGTATAAGCTTCTAACTCTCCAGACACATTGAAGTACACCGGGATCTGCGGTGTATTGAAGGAAACAGTTTCCATGAACTCCCTGAAATCCGGAACAGCACCGGCAACAAGCGGGCTATGATTGGCAACACTGACATTCAAAGGTATAACTTTTGCACCTCTACCCACGGCCTCAACAGAAACAGCATCAAGACCCTCAACATCCCCGGAAACAACAATCTGCTGGGAAGTGTTATGGTTTGCGGCGGTGACTACCCCACGGTCTGAGCATGCAGCAATGATCTCTTCGACCTCCTCAATACCCAGGCCTAAAACAGCACGCATCCCACCTGGGTTCTTGACACCTTCTCTCTCCATAAGGGCTCCGCGTTTGCTGACCAGCCGCACTGTATCTTCTGCACTGATAACACCTGCAGCATACAAGGCTGAATATTCACCAAGACTATGCCCGGCCATACAGCTCACCTCAAAAGACTTGCCTGCACTATTTAAAAAAGCATGCCAGCAGATAAGGTTGACTATAGCAAGCGCAGGCTGCAGATTTGTTGCCCGGGTCAATTCCTCCATGGGGCCATCGACGCAAAGTTTACTCAAATTAAGATCACAGGTAGCCTCTGCCATTGCCATCAACGCTGCACATTCTTTATCATTATCGATGAACTCTTTCCCCATACCAAGGTACTGTGCTCCCTGTCCGGGAAAAAGTACTGCTACTTTCATTATTTACACCTCATTTCACTTTTCGTGCTTCTAAAATACTAGCAACCATAAATAAACCGGCACCTATGCAAATTGCTGAGTCGGCTATATTGAAGGCTGGCCAATGATACCCTTTCAGATGAAAATCAAGAAAATCTACAACCGATCCAAACCGTATCCTGTCTGTTAAATTTCCAATTGCCCCACCACAAATAAATGCAAGAGCCACACCATATACACCATTTTCCGTTTTCATCCTGAACCGGGCAATAGTCAACCCGATAATGGCAATAAGCCCCACACCCAGGAAAAAATAGTGCCTCCACGGCGAATCCACATCTGCCAGAATACTAAACGCAGCACCGGTATTGGTGACATACACGAGGTTAAACAATCCCGATATCACCTCTTTCGACTCATAGAGTTGAAATGAACCGAGAACCCACGCCTTAGTCAACTGGTCAAAAATGACCACCGCGAGTATAGTGCCAAAATAAGACATTTCTTACTATTGTCCTAGGAATCCATTCCAGCAACTACATCACAGCATCGATCGCAAATCTCAGGATGTGTCTGGTTTTTTCCAACTGAGGTGGAGCGAATCCAGCACCGCTCACATTTCCCTCCCTCAGCGGCCTGAACCTGAACCACGAACCCGGCAATTTCCTCGCTCTCAAGGTGTATTCCACTTTCCTTATTCGTCTCAGTAAGAGGAGTAAGTTCAGAGACGATAGAAATTTCTTTTACAGTATCCCACTCTGCCTCCAGGAAAACGGCAAGATCACCTTCAGCCTTGACGAAGACTTCAGCTTCTAGTGAATGTCCGATAACCTTTTCCTGACGCGCAAGTTCCAGGGCCTTAGTAATTTCAGATCGCACTTTGATAAGACGTTCCCATTTTTCCATCATCTTCTCATCACACCCCTCCACTACACACGCAGAAGGGAAATCAGTGAAGAAAATACCGCTGCTCAAAGGATCTTTTTGCCCAACAGAATGCAGATGATTCCATGCCTCCTCAGCAGTAAAGCAGAGAATTGGAGATAAGAGACGAAGTAAACCGTCGAGTATTGTATAGAGCACCGTTTGAGCGGACCTCCGAAGGTGCGAATCAGTTCCGGATACGTAAAGTCGGTCTTTCAATATATCAAGATAAAAAGAACTCATCGTGGTACCACAGAAGTAGTTCAACCCCTGATAGATAGAATGAAATTCGTATTTTTCGTAGCCTCTTTCCACCTTCAGCCTGAATTGTTCAAATTTGGCCAGTGCCCAGCGATCGAGTTCGGGAAGATCATTGAAGACCACGCTGTCCCCAGCCGGGTCGAAATCTCCAATATTGCCGAGCATATACCGTATCGTGTTTCGAATCTTTCTATACGAATCAGAAACCTGCTTTAAAATTTCATCAGAAACCTTAATGTCGTCACGGTAATCTTCACTGGAAACCCAGAGTCTCAGTATTTCAGCCCCATACTTTTCTATCACCTCTCCAGGAGCCACTACATTGCCGACAGACTTAGACATTTTCTTGCCCTGACCATCGACCACATATCCATGGGTCAAAACACCTTTAAATGGTGCCGTTCCCCTGGTCCCTGTTGATGTCAACAGCGAGCTCTGAAACCAGCCACGATGCTGATCGCTGCCTTCGAGGTAGAGGTCAGCCGGAGAGTCAAGTTCTGTCCGTTCCTCACATACAGCGGCATGACTGACGCCTGAATCGAACCACACATCCAGAATATCCTCTTCTTTCTCAAAATCAGCGCCCCCGCATTGGGAACATTGGGTACCCTCTTCAAGAAAATCCTTTACGTCATGACTGAACCAGGCATCCGCACCTTCTTTTACGAATAACTCATCAATTCTATTCACAAGGCTTTCACTTTTAATAACTTCACCACAACTCCTGCAACTGACAACTGTGATAGGTACACCCCAGCTCCTCTGACGTGACAGACACCAGTCAGGACGACCTTCAACCATCGAATAGATCCTCTGCATACCCCAGGCCGGAGTCCACTCAACCTGCTCGATTGCCTTAAGGGCTTTAGTGCGCAAATTGTTGTTTTCCATAGAGATAAACCATTGCGGCGTAGCCCTGTACATGACAGGTTTCTTGCATCTCCAGCAATGCGGATAGCTGTGTCGCAGTTTGCTTTCATGAATCAAAGCACCGGTAGCTGCCATGTCACCGTTAATGACCGAATTGACATTGGGCACCTTCTGGCCTTCGTAAGGGCCCGCCTCTGCGGTATATACGCCTTCATTATCGAGAGGGGAGAGAACATCGAGTCCATATTTCAACCCAGTGTGATAATCATCTGTACCATGACCGGGAGCAGTGTGAACGCACCCGGTACCTGCTTCGGTGGTAACGTAGTCTGCAAGCACAAGGAGTGAATCACGGTCCATGAAGGGATGACGACATTTTCTGTTTTCCAGACCCTGAGATGAAAACGTCGATTTGATTTTATATTCCCCTGCTTCCGTTTCCTCCATGACCTTTTCAACCAGATCCTCTGCCAGGATCCATGTCTCACCATCAACTTCTACAGCGGCATAGACAAAGTCCGGGTGCAGGGCCACAGCCAGATTTGCCGGCAATGTCCAGGGAGTGGTTGTCCAGATAACAACATATATATTCTCTCCTGCAAGTGAGGGATCTATGTCGGATAAATCTTCTTCAACTTTGAATTTAACATAGATAGATGGTGAAGTATGATCATGGTACTCAACTTCGGCTTCAGCAAGTGCGGTGGTGCATGTAGCGCACCAGTAAACCGGCTTCTTATTCCTGATAACAGAATCAGACAGCAAAAATTTGTTAAACTCCCTGGCGATGGTTGCTTCATAGGAATAGTTGATGGTGAGATACGGGTCATCCCAGTCCCCAAGTACACCAAGCCGTTCAAACTCTTTTTTTTGTATTTTTATCCATTTTTTTGCGTATGTGCGACAAGCCTTTCTCTTGGCCAGTTTCGGGATCGTCTTCTTTTTCTCGCCCAGCTCCATGTCTACATTGTGCTCAATCGGCAACCCATGGCAATCCCAGCCTGGAATATATGGTGCATAGTAGCCTGCCATCCTTTTTGAGCGCAGAATGATATCCTTTAAAATTTTATTAAACGCTGTACCCAGATGTATGTTTCCATTTGCATAAGGAGGACCGTCATGGAGAATGAAGTTGGGCTTACCCGCATCTTTTTCCTGTAACTGATTATACAGCTCTTCTTTATCCCAGCGTTTAAGTGCCATTGGTTCTTTCTGGAAAAGATTTGCCTTCATCTTAAAATTGGTCCGGGGCAGATTAAGGGTTTCCCTATAATCCATGATTCTCTCCTTTATATTCTTAAATTGGCATGATAAAAAATATGTGGTTACCAATCCATTCATATTCCGAATAATGGCTTCGCACCGTAAAACCTACAAAAGTAATTACTGCGAACTAAGTTGCAAGGGAAAATCGTCCTCACAAGCCCAGTCTCTGGCCAAATTTTCTTAAAAAATCTGGAATAAACCCTTTCCCGGCAATCATTGCGCAAAGAAGATCTCGACGATTGCCTGCGTAAAAGCAATAATATTCGATTATTTTGTAGAAATAGAGAACAGATCATCTGGTGCGTTGCGTTTATCTATTGAATATTATATAATTTTGCTGTTTCATCTGATCTGACCATCGGAAGGATATAATAATCCCCTTTTACAGATGGAATTCTAAGACAACATACAGTAGAAGCTCCGATTTATTAGTTTTCCGTCCAAACTATACAAAGCTGATGAACAAACATTCAACTCAGTCGACAGAGGTCATGATCGAAATGATCAAGGCTTCAAAAGTTTATTCTCAGGATGTTAACGCCTTAAGAGATATTTCTATTTCCATAGCCAGTGGGGAAATGTTTTTTATCATTGGTAAGAGCGGTGCCGGGAAAACAACCTTATTAAAACTCATCAGCAGTATGGAACAACCCACTACCGGCCTGATAGAGATTGGTGGACAACCCATTCATCAATTGAACGGCTATAAACTGGCACGTCTTCGCCAAAAAATCGGTGTTGCCTACCAGGATTTCAAGCTCCTTACAGATCGGACGGCTGCAGAAAACGTTGCGATCTCAATGGAGGTGTCATATAAAAAACCCCAGATGATTCGAAAGAGAGTAAAAGACCTCCTTGCACAACTGGATCTCACCGACAAACATGACAAAATAACAGGTGATCTTTCACGGGGGGAGCAGCAGAGAGTAACCCTTGCCAGGGCTATTGCCAACTCTCCGACCATGATTCTGGTCGACGAACCCACGGGCAATCTTGATGCAGGCACTACAGAAAAAGTGATGGAACTCCTTGTCAAATGTAACAAATCGGGTGCCACAGTCGTCATTGCCACTCATGACGACTCGATTTACAGACACACCCCGCATAGAATCATGGAACTTCAAAAAGGAAGTACCCTTTCAGTCATCAGGGGCAATGGCGTATGAGTTTCTGGTTCACGGTTATAAGACAGGTTGGTCGTAATTTACGTCAGACGTGGGGCTCCCAGCTCATGACATTATTGACCGTTTCTCTTTCAGTTCTGATTTTTGCTTTCTTCTATCTGGTCTACACGAATATGCTCAAATGGGGTGACAGGCTGGGTGAAGACCTCAGCCTCATCGTCTACATGAAAGAGGAACCCGGGCCGGAGTTACAGCAGCAGCTTATTAATAAAATAACAACATTTGATGAGGTAGAGAAAATAAGTTTCGTCTCCCGCGAAGAGGCTTTTCAACGATTTGCCAAACAACTTGATCAGAATCAGGATGTTCTCGATGACCTGCCAAGAGATTTCCTCCCGCCTTCAATCGAGGTAATACCCCTGAAAAATCTACGAAGCCTCAATCAGGTCAAACTCTTCTCCGCCTACCTCGAAAAACTCCCAGGCACTCTTAAAGTGCAGTATGGCCATGAATGGGTCGAAAAGTTTTATTATTTCACAAAACTCCTCTCGATAGTAATGCTCCTCAGTGGCACCTTACTTATACTGACTACCATATTTATGGTTGCCTACACTATACGACTGACAATCCTGGGAAGACAAGACGAACTTGAACTTTTAAAACTTGTAGGCGCCACAAATAATTATATCCGCGTGCCTTTTCTGCTCGAAGGGCTCTTACAGGGTATTCTCGGATCGACTATGGGTATAGGTTCTCTTTTTGTACTTTTTCAATGGATTAAATCGCATTTTTCAGGACCGGGATTTTTGAATTTGTTTGAATTTTCATTTTTCCCACCAGTAGTGAGCATAACAATTATAGGAACATCGATTCTACTCTGTATGCTCGGGAGCTTCTCAACAATGCAAAAATTTTTGCGCATCTGATCTCCCCTTTGATAGAAATCAGCTTATGAGCAGCAATTCTCCTCTTTTAATTTCTCTTAATCAGCTTTTTTCCTGGAAAAGCCCGTTGCTATTTCTGCTCATTATTTCCCCGCTTTTCCTCCCACAATATTCATTTTGTCTAGAGAGTGGAACCAATCAGGAAATCACTGATTTTAGAAATAAGCTGCGGCGTATCCAAAAAGGTATTAATACCCAGGAAAGCGATATACAAAGATCCGAAAATGAGGCAAGAAGCCTTCTACTCGAACTGGAAATTCTGGATAAACAACTTGCTGAACAGCAGCTTAAACTTGAAGAATTTGAAAAACGAATCCTTCTCCAGCACGCTCTGATTGAAGAAAAAACCTCAAAACTCAATACAATCCATTCTGAAAAGAGTTTTGCTGCAGACCACTTGGGAAAAAGGATCAAAGCTTTTTATACAATGGGTGAAATAGGGCTGTTAAATGTCACTTTCTCATCAACGGCCTTTCCCGAATTGCTTCGATTTCACGACGCATTTGAAGAGATGATCAAATACGATCAAAATATTTTCGAGGTCTATCGAAAAACAATTAACGATCTGGAAAGAGTGAAAAGAGCACTAAGTCTTGAGGAGGCAGTACTGCAGGACTTTAAGGATCAGGTGGTAAAAGAAAAACAAGAAATTATCAGTACCACAAATGAAAAGAAGAATCTTCTCCTCCACATCAGGACGCAGACGAAGTTGCATAAACAGGCAAAAGTGGAAATGCAACAAACATCGGACGCATTGTCCAGCGCACTAGTTGCTTTGAAAAATAAAACGAACGCACAGGAGTACAGGTTTTCAGACAATATGGGAAGTCTTCCACCACCGGTAGACGGGGTAATTGTTACCCTTTTCCAACAGGAAAACACCAACAAGCTGGGAATTTCTCGAAAATCATCAGGGATAACACTCGAAGCTCCTGACGGCACCAAAATCAAAGCCGTCAGCGAAGGATCCGTTGTTTTTTCTGGATATTTACGCGGCTATGGTAATACTGTTATAATACATCATGGATATCAGTACTATTCTGTAACCTCAAGGATTGAAAAACTCCTTGTACGACAGGGAGACACAGTAAAACCTGAAAGCCTGATTGGAATCATGGGGGATGCCGCAACCCTTTTTGATGGCGGTCTTTATTTCGAAATTCGGCACGGCAAAAAGCCTCTGGATCCAATTTTATGGCTCAACCCGAACAGATTATCAACACCCCAGGAACGGTCCAACTAGCCCAAAACTCACTGACCCATTTTTATTGAGGCTCTCATGTTTTCTACCTTACAGGTTTTTCACAAAAGTGTTTTTTTCCTCCTTATATCAGTTGTTTTTCTCTGCGATTATGCCGCCGCAGAAATCTCACAAAGGGATAGGGAGACAACCTATAAACAACTTGAAATATTTTCTAATGTTCTCTCTATTCTGCAGGATAATTATGTTGAGGAGATTGACACTAAAGACGTTCTCAATGGAGCTATCCGCGGCCTTCTTTTCTCCCTTGACCCGCATTCCTCTTATCTTCCCCCGGAAGGCTTTAAAGAATTACAGGAGGAAACCCAGGGTTCCTTTTCAGGTATTGGCATTGAGGTCACAATAAAAAATGATCTGCTGACAATTGTCAGTCCCATAGCAGAGACTCCTGCAGATCGTGCAGGTCTGAAAGCGAATGATATCATCATCGAGATAAACGGGACAAAAACTAAAAACATGGGCCCGTATGAGGCTATCAAAAAACTGAGAGGCCCTAAAGGAACCGAAGTCATAATTTCCATTCACCGTGAAGGATGGGAAAACCTCAAAGAAATAACGCTGACCAGAGAAATTATTCCCTTACAGTCTGTAAAAGCTGAATTTTTATCTCCGGGTTTCATTTATGTGCGGATAACGAACTTTCAAAGTCATTCCTCAAAGGATTTCAAAACCAAATTACAGCAGCTGAAGAAAGAACATTCAATTAAAGGCCTTATCCTTGATCTTCGCAACAACCCCGGCGGTCTGCTTCACCAGGCAGTATCTATTGCCGACTATTTCCTTGATGAGGGACGTATAGTGTATACAAAAGGTCGCAGAAAAGAACAGAACACAGTCTTCAGCGCCCACGAGACAGGAGAAAAGAAATATCCTCTCGTAATTCTCGTCAATGAGGGTTCTGCAAGCGCTTCAGAAATCGTAGCTGGTGCTGTACAAGCCCATAAGAGGGGAATCATTGTAGGCACTCAATCCTTTGGCAAAGGCTCTGTCCAGACAATCATTCCTCTTCCCGACGGCGCAGGATTGCGCATGACAACAGCCAGATACTATACGCCCGATGACCGTTCCATCCAGGCTCTTGGTATTACACCGGACGTAGTAGTGCCCTTTGTGCCCTGTGTACCACCAGAAAAAGCAGATGTGCATAGAAAATTCATAAAAGAGATCGACCTTGAAAACCATTTACCCGGTTCAGATGAATCCCACACACAAACAGAGGATGAGACGAATGCAAAGCTTGAACAGCGGCTTCTAGAGGACAATCAATTGCGAAGTGCGTACAATATCCTGAAAAGCCTCAACCTCTTCTCAGAATATAACACTGCAGAATAACATTGTACAGCAAGCTGGTCTTTACCAGCGGTCTGTACAATGCGCCTGGTATTTAACACCCCACAAGGGGGTATAAGTGCCATGGTGATTACTTTAAGTTCCTAATTTCAAACAACTCTTCAGATTTCTTGTTTTTTACACCCCTCAAGGGGGTACTGAACTGAGTGACAGGGTTTCTGGAGTAAGGCACTAATTACTAACTGGATCAATCACATCCAAAACACTTTAACCATTGAAAACGTTATGA
>CAXMTO010000461.1:0-6769 GCA_964196355.1 uncultured Myxococcota bacterium | reverse complement strand
AATGTAGCAATTCTGTTACTTTCAATGAAGACAGGTGAGGTTAAAAACGGCTCTATTGCCTGAACAGCAGGATTAAATCTTTCCAGGTGACCAACCTGAAGGAGTAATTTCTTCTTCTCGGCCATCTTAATGAGCGCATCGGCTTCATCAAGGGTCGCTGTCATCGGTTTTTCAAGGAGCATATCCGTATCTGCATCAATACAGCTGCTTGCGACTTCGAAATGATGAATGGTTGGTACCACGATAGAAACGGCATCAACGAGGGGGAGGAGTTCTCTGTAGTCATTAAAAAAAAGACAGTCGCACTCTGTGGCAACCTTTTGACCTTGAAGGGCATCAGTGTCGGCTACCCCTACAAGTTCGACCGTTTCAAGGTCTGCGTATTTCTGAGCATGAAACCTGCCAAGGTACCCTGCCCCTATAACACCAACTTTAATGTTTTTCATAAATTCTGACAGCAGGCTCTGACCGTCTCAAAGGCTTAGAAAAAGTATTAATCTGATTATTTACCCAAGATTCTTTTTAAAAGGATTAATTGCTCAGGTAGTAAAGAACTCACAAGATTTTTGCAGTGAACTCAGTCGCAAGGGCGGCAATTTGTTCAGTGCCCCCTCGGAGGATAAAGAGTATCACAAAGAATGGCAGGGTCCTAACACCCCACAAGGGGGTATAAGTACCTTAAAGGTATTTCTGACATTCTGATTTTAAAAAGGAGTTTTTATTTATTATCAAAAAAACAAGAAATTTAAGAGTAAGGTACTAAATACCAAGGTAAGCTTTTTGAATATCTGGGTTTTTCAGTAAATCGCTCGCACTTCCGGACAAAGTGATTCTTCCATTTTCCATGACATAACCTCTGTGTGCAATATGCAATGCCTGGTTGGCATTCTGTTCCACAAGAAAAATGGTCGCGTCGTTTTCCTCGTTAATTTTTTTGATGATTTCAAAAATCTGTTTGATTATGAGCGGAGCAAGGCCCATGGAGGGTTCATCAAGCAGTAAAAGTTTGGGTCGGGCCATTAATGATCGAGACATGGCAAGCATCTGCTGCTCCCCGCCGCTGAGAGTACCTCCATCCTGATTTCTCCTATCGGCTAGAATGGGAAAAAGAGAAAAAACGTAGTCCATGTCTCTTTTGATCTCAGCCTGATCTGTACGCAAAAAAGCACCCATATCAAGATTTTCTTTTACTGTGAGCAGTGGGAAAATGTGTCTCCCCTCGGGAACCTGACAAATGCCCATCTTGACAATTTCATCCGGTTCTTTGCCGTGAATCTCCTGGTCAAGAAATGAGATTGAACCAGCCCTGGCTTCGACTATACCGCATATTGTCATCAGGGTTGTGCTTTTTCCGGCACCGTTGGCACCAATAAGGGTGATTATCTCCCCTTCATTAATCTCTAAAGAAACATCCTTGATAGCCAGGATGTTTCCATACCCGGCTTGCACATTTTTGAGTTTAAGCATCGATTTCTTCACCTAAATAGGCCTTGATTACAGCCGGATTTTTCCGGATTTCCGTTGGCGTTCCCTGGGCTATTTTTTTTCCGTAATCCATAACAAAGATCCTGTCTGACAGACTCATAACCAGCTTCATGTCATGTTCAATAAGAAGGATTGACTGGCCTTCTGAAGCAATCTCTTTTATCAATCTTTCGAGTTCCATCGTTTCCTGCGGGTTCATGCCGGCTGCAGGTTCGTCAAGAAGAAGCAGGATGGGTTCCGTCGCCAAAGCACGTGCAATTTCAAGTCGTCGCTGGGCTCCATAGGGAAGGTTCTCTGCAAACTCATTCGTGTATTGGTCCAGGCCCATTTTTTCAAGAATAGAGTAACTGGTGTTCAGTATACTTGTCTCTTCATCCCGTGTAGCCCTGTTTCGCAAAACAGCACCAAAGATAAAGGCCTTGCTTCTGCAGTGCCTGCCAATCATAACATTTTCAAGTACTGTCATTTTTGAAAAGAGACGAATATTCTGAAATGTCCTGGCAAGTCCTTTCTCGCAGACCTTGTTAGGTTTTAAACCTTTCAAACTCACGCTGCGATCACTACCTGGCGGGACAAGAAATACATCGCCTGCTGTTGGCAGGTAGATTCCTGTGATACAGTTGAAAAAGGTGGTTTTACCTGCACCATTAGGCCCAATCAGAGCTACAATCTCGCCGGTGTTAACGTCAAGATCCAGTGAGTTTAATGCCCTGATCCCGCCGAAATCCATGGTCAGACCGTTTACTTTCAATATCTGATTGTTCATATTAAATCGTATCTTTTTTCTCAAATTTATATGTTCGGCGGATGTTTGCAATCATTCCCTGTGGGCGAAATACCATCATTGCGACCATTACTCCACCAAAAGCCAGCATTCTGTATTCAGAGAGCGCTCGTAAATATTCCGGCATCAAAATAAGAATAAGGGCCCCTATAATCACTCCCACTATTGACCCCATTCCTCCAAGAACGACTATAGACAGGATGATGGCAGATTCTAGAAAAGTAAAACTGGCTGGATTAATAAATGTTGTTTTAGCAGCAAACACCACACCAATTATACCAGCCCAGAATGCGCCTAATGAAAATGCAACCAGTTTGGTTTTACGTTTATCTATCCCCATTGCCTGACATGCAATTTCATCTTCTCTGAGAGCTATCCATGCGCGCCCGAGTCGAGAATCCTGCAGGCGATTAACGATAAATATTGTTATTATTACGCCTATCACCATAAGGTAGTACATATAAATTATAGAGGCTTCGAGCGAGAGGTCGATTCCGAAAAAACTGGGTCTGGAGATATTGGATATACCGCTGGGACCTTGAGAAAACTCCCCCCAGTTCTCCAATATCAATCGTATAATTTCACCGAATCCCAAAGTGACAATAGCAAGATAATCTCCTCGCAGACGTAATACCGGGAAACCCAGCAAAATACCAAAAATGGCAGCAAGAGTTCCTCCGATGGGAAGAACCGCCCAGAAACCGAGCTGAAAGTGATAGTTGAGAAGACCGTATGAGTAGGCTCCCACAGCATAAAATGCGACAAAACCCAGATCGAGCAATCCCGCCATTCCGACTACGATATTCAGCCCCAGCCCAAGGACAACATACATAAGAGCAGTCGTCATGACATTAGTCTGGTATGGTGAAAAGACATGAGGGAAAAATATTGCAATAACAAGTAATAAAGAACAGAGAATAATCAGTTGTTTTTTATTACCGATTATGGTGTGAATAATATTTACAGATTTTTTGTTTTTTTCCTCTTCTGAAGTAGCCCTCAGTTGTCTCCTTTTATAAATTCTACTTATGAGATAGAACAAAAAGCTTACTATCGCGACATACAGAGCATTTTCCCATCGCCATCGAATAATTCTTTCGATCGGATCTACTTTGATAACCATTATAGGGAATGTCAGGAAAACAAACCAGAGTGATACACCGAGGGCCGCTTTAAAGTCTTTAAAAGATACCATAGTATTTTACACTTTTTTCGTTTCAGCCTTACCAAGCAGACCTGATGGTTTGAAAATCAGAATAAGTACAAGAAGGGAAAAAGCGAAAACATCTTCATAATCGCTGGATACATAACCGGTGGCAAAGCTCTCCGTCAACCCGAGTACCAGACTCCCGAGGACAGCACCTGGAATTGATCCGATTCCCCCAAGAACTGCGGCCGTGAATGCTTTGATTCCGGCAATAAAACCGATGTAAAAATTGATTTGCCCGATATGCGAAGCTATCAAAATCCCTCCGGTGGCAGCGAGTGATGAGCCTATTATAAAAGTGATCGAAATAATCTTATTGACACTGATGCCAACCAGCATTGCCATCGTCCTGTCCTGAGCGGTTGCCCGCATGGCTTTCCCTACGCGGGTAAACTTGATTATATATGTCAAAATCAACATAACTATTGCGGTAGTGACAAGAATAACCAAATCGGAGGAGCCGACGATATGAGCTACGGGTTCCATAAAATCAAAATCGGGAATCAGCTCGGGGAAAGGGAGAAAGTCGGACGTCTGTGCCAGTAACACGTAGTTTTGGAGAAAAATCGACATACCAATGGCACTGATAAGTGGAGACAGGCGAGGTGCATGACGAAGGGGTTTATAGGCGATTTTTTCGATTGTGTACCCATAGGCACTTGACCATACGGCAGCAGACACACCGGCAATAATAAAGATAGCAAGGAGTGGAAATCCAAAAATTGACAGCACCGTGGCCACAATAAAGGCCGTAAAGGCACCTATCATATAAATTTCACCGTGGGCAAAGTTGATAAGACCAATAATGCCATAGACCATGGTGTATCCGAGAGCAATCAAGGCATAAATAGAACCTCGGGTAAGTCCGCTGAACACGAGTTCAATAAAGTAATCCATAAAGACCACAAGGAATAACCTGAAATAAAATGCAGCCGACAGCGTACACTTTATTTCAGGAAGTTTACGAGCTGAAACTATTTGATTTCTACAAAATTCCCATCTTGAACTTGATAGACAGAGAAACCGACACCTATAGCATCACCCTGATCATTGAAATAAATATTCCCGACAGGTGTATCCACTTTCTCAGTTTGGAGAGCCTTCTTTAAAGCTGCAAGATCAGTGGACCCGGCCTTCTCAATGGCGTTGACCATTGCTAACACTGCAGAATACGCATTCTCATAGAACGCACCCGGATCAGCGTTGTAAGCAGCTTTATGGGCATCAATGGCGACTTTTGAAAGAGGATTACCTGCTGTATCTCTGGGGCCGGAAGCATATGCACCTTCAGCATTCTTACCGGCAACCTTGATAAAGGTTAGATCCTTAACACCATCATCAGAGATGAAAGTGGTTTTTAAGCGCTTTTTCTTCATCTGCCCAACTATCTTGGATGCTTCAGGGTGATACCCGCCGAAAATAATAGCTTCTGCACCGGATCTCCTGATTTTCTGTACTATTGCCGAATAATCTACTGCACCGGGGGTGACACCTTCATAAAGGACTACCTCTGCTTTTCCAGATTCCTCAATAAATTTTTTGGCAAATTCAGCAAATCCTTTACCATAATCGCCTTTATCGTGAACAACTGCGATTTTGGTATAACCAAGCTTATTGAGAGCGAAATCTACATCAACCTGAGCCTGAGCATCATCAGGCGCAATAGTCCTGAAGAAGTTCGGGTAGTCACCACTTTGGGTCAGACCAGGATTTGTCGCTGATGGGGACATGACCAAAATGCCTTTATCTTTATAAATAGGCAGAGCCGCTTTGGTCGCTCCTGAACAGATATGGCCCAGCACAACCTCAACTCCTTCGGATGCAAGCTTCATCGCGGTGTTCGTTGCTATTTCAGGTTTACATACATCATCTTCGATCAGCAGTTCAATCATTTTACCATTAACACCACCGGCATCGTTGACCTGTTTGATAACAATTTTCGCGGCATTTACAGTAGGCAGACCATAGGATGCAAGATCACCACTGTGCGGGCCTGCAACACCAAATTTTATTGTATCGCCTGCAAATCCTGCTGCGGGAACTGATAAAGCCATTAAAACACAAGCAGTTGTTGTAACAATCTTACCACCGAGAGTTAACTTCATTTTTTACCTCCATAGAATTAACTGATTTAGTGAACACACTCTTCAGAAACGCAATCTATACATCTGAGAAAAGAGCATGCATATACCACGAAGTCATGATATTAGTCTTTTAATCCTAATTTTGCAAAATCAAAAATTTATATATCCTTTATTTTATCCAGAATTTTGGCTGTAAGGAGTCCCGTTGAACAAGTTAGACTTTTTATTTGCCCTTGGTAGACCTTTCAGCCCATTTTACAGCTGGCTGATGACAACCAGGGCTACCCTTTATAAAAAAAATATTTTTAAGCGCTACACCTTGCCTGTCCCTGTTGTTTCTGTGGGGAATCTCACAATGGGCGGATCAGGTAAAACCCCTGTTGTAATGAATTTAGCTCAGTTTTTAAAGAGCCATGGCTATCATCCTGCCATTATCAGCAGAGGCTATGGCGGAAAAACATCAGAAAAATATAATGTTGTCACTACCGGCGCAGAACCCCTTCTCTCTCCGGAAGATGCTGGTGACGAACCTTTCATGCTAGCAGAAGCCCTTGAAGGGATACCTGTTATTACGGGCAAGTCACGGATATATCCCTGCCGATACGCCATCGATACACTGCATTCAGATATCATTCTTCTCGATGATGGTTTTCAACACATTGCAATCAAAAGGAATATAGACTTAGTGCTGTTTAATGCAACAACATTGGCTGGAAACAGCAGGGTCTTTCCGGCCGGAGTTTTGAGAGAGCCCGTAAACGCACTAAACAGGTGTCATGCGTTTATGCTCACGGGAGTAACTGAGAGCAACAAGGAGCGTGTCGAAAAATTTGGAGCCTTATTGAACAACCGCTTCCCTGACAAACCCCTTTTCTTTGCAGAATCTTCTCAGTATGAAATCAAATCTGCTGACGAAAATGAAAATGCTTTCAATATTTCTGATGGAGATAAAGCATACGGTTTTTGCGCGATAGCAAACCCTGTCAGATTTAAGAATTCAATAGAAAATACAGGCACGAACCTGATACAGTTCAAGTCATTTCGAGATCACAGGAAATATACCCAGAATTCAATAGACAAGTTATGCAGTGATGCCAAAGCCTGTGGAGCCGACAGTCTCCTTACCACCGAAAAGGATTTTGTGAAAATCAGGCGCTATACACGAAGCCTCCCTCTTTATGTACTCAAAGTTAAACTCGATCTTGAAAG
>CAXMTO010000460.1:0-8890 GCA_964196355.1 uncultured Myxococcota bacterium | reverse complement strand
ATCCCATTTTTTCCATAACTTGACCACTCTGGGAATTAATTATATCAATGTTGATCCGGCCAAGGGCGATCATCTCGACTACCAGTCGCTGATGGAACTTCCAATCTGCTCGGAAACAGAGCAGATTGTCCATGTACAGACTGGAAAACCCTTTACCCTTAAGGTCGATGGTCGCAGCGGCATGGCTGTTGCTTTTGCCTGAAACCAGATTGGTTCTTCCGGGGGGTTGTGGTGCCGGTTCGGATTTTTTTTCCACAAGCCATCAAAACTTACCTGAATGTCGAAGTTTGCAAGGGTGTGTGGTCTGGTGTCAAATATCTCCATAGGACGCATTATCAACTGAGATGGATGCCATTAAGGAAGGCAAGACTTTTGCCCCATCGGCTTATGGATGTCTCACCTGCTGCGGTCATGAGCAGTCTCTCAAGACCAAAACCGAGCCCAACCCAGGTGTCAGCTATGTCCCAGGCAATATCAAGAGGATGCGGCCCCATCGCTCCTGATGCGACTTCAATTTTCTCCGACCCTGCAACGACGTCTATTGTGGATCCATAGACGGTTGATTTTTCAGTTTCCAGCTGGTAGTTATCAAGGCCCGCAGCGGTGACAACCAGGGAGGCCAGTTCTTTTAATCTGTCAAGTTTTTCCTCTTCCGGAGTTCCCATCTCGACAAGATTTAGCATGGTAAACTCACTGTTATGTTTTGCACCGTCCGACTCCTTACGAAAGCATGGGCCTATCTCAAAAAAGCGGATTGGCCGGTGGCGCAGCCTGCTGAAGTCTTTCATCAGGCTGTAGAGATTGGGAGCCAACATTGGCCGTAAACATTGCTTGTTACTGATCCAGTAGACCTGGCTGATCAGTGGGTGGTCATCATCAATAGTCATTTTTTTCAGAGCTGATTTTGAGAGTATTGTCGGGGTGATGACCCTGGTAAAACCCTCGTCGCACAGGGCGCTGGTAAGCCTTTCGGTGAGAGCTTCTAAACCGACTCTGCCGCCTTGTAGCAAAAAGGAGGTTAACTTTTCCTGCTGTTTTTGGACCAGTTTTTTTTCAATCCGCTGAAACAGCTGATTACGTTCTGAATCGTCAGCGAATGAAGGAGGGGGATCATCCGGGTTGCCGCCAAGTTCTTTAAGCCTTCTTTGCTGCATAATTGTCCAGGATGCTGTGCTCAAATTTGTCTCCAATGCATTCTCACTTTAACAGAGAAGGGATACTGCCATAGCGGCAACCCCGAGTTCGAGTTTGTCATGTATAAGACGATTGTTCAGGAGTTTACAACCTTTGTCTGAAATCCCAAGGGGGACACCGGGGGCGGCGAGGAAAGTGTCCTCTGTGATCTGATTGTCCTCTATGATCCTATCAGCCGGGGTGGCATCGACTATATATCGATAGTTGCCGATTCTCCTGTTAAGTTTCTTTTCAATTACAGGTTCTTGTTTACCTGGTAATTTTTTGTGCAGTGAAACAGCAGCTGGGTAAAACTGGTCATGTAAAGCGACCTTCGCCCCAAATGACAGCAGACTGCGCGCTGCAGCAGCGCCAACTGAGCCACAGCCCAAAACCAGAACATCTCTGTCTTTAAGCCCCCCCGCTATAAGATCGAGCGCAGCACCGTAGACCCTGCCCGTTGCCTCAGAATTATCAGCCACAGAGCGGGTACGCAGATTGATACCTACGAATCGGTGGTCGTCGGCCATAAAAATAGCGTTAGCCTTTTCTTCGAAAGCCAGAGCTATACCGGATGTGTCACTTTGTCTGGGTACCTTTGTCGGAAAACCAAGAAACTGCAGAATTGCACAAACGGTTGCACTAAAATCGCCAATAATTCCTTGTCCTGCCGTGATAGGTATCACCTCACAGTAAAAAGATTTGGCCTTGTCCCTAATTTCGGTTTCGCTCACACCATAGCCGTGGCATGCAATACCGAGCAGTGTTCGGCCTGTTTTTATCTGCAGCTCCTGATCGTACCTTGCGAGTCTGGACGAGATCATCTTTATATCGTCATTTTTAAGTCGAGTCACCTGTGCTCCTCCAGTGTTAGCCCGCATTTCTCATGAACATTGTGTCAAGTTTCAGAAAGTGTTTTCATTCTAACAGCTTGCCATCCGTTCGATTTGACAAAAATTTTTTACACAATGTTCACCAAAGGCCAGCAGATATGATCACATCCGGAGTCTCACTGCGTTCGCTTACCTGCAGCGTCGCTACCCCAGCAAACATAGACAACTATAGTCCACTGGGGTGCTTCTTGAATATGCAATCATCTTTGCTGGTGAAAAATCCGGGTTAGATCCCAGGTCGCCGTGATTTTTTCATAACAGTTTTTTCTTTGAGCTGTTACCTCTTCAGAGGAATCGCCCGTATAGATCATGGTGGCCACCCAGTCCCTTTTTTCTGGCCGGTAACTGGTAAGAGCCTCATGAGCACCAAAAAAATCAGGTTTCAGGACCAGGGCTGTGTCTGAACTCATTATATGCTCTCCCTGAACCTGCACCATTCCAGACTGGACCTTGATATGCTCGATACTCACATAACGTTCGTGTCGGTTGATGAAAGCCTGACTCTTCTGGTTTGTAAACAACTCACAGAGCTTCCTGACCATGTTGATCCCTGTTGACCAGTAGACCGCCATGGGGGTCTGGCTTGGGAACCTGGCGTCGATCTCAAGTAATTTGAGTTCGTCATCATGAAGCACTACTTCAAAATCCATTATGCCATGGAGTTTTATTTCTTGGGCAATTGTCAGAGCGATGTTTTCAAAAGCACCGATTGAGTCTGGTGCCAGGCCGGTAGGGGAGGTGACTCTCTTACAGTCATAGCCGCCGTCCATGTGTATTTCGGTCACCTGCAGTGGCTGGTAATTGCCTGGTTTGCCAATTACTTCTACCGAATAGGAGGGACCTGGTAAGTATTCCTGGATAACGATAGACTTATCTGTCTGATTTGTTGATATACGGTGTTTTAGTGATTCCAGATCATGGAGGATTTCCACACCGCGGCTGCCGCTGTCCTGATCGGGTTTAACCACAACCGGGAAGCCGCATTCTGGCCATGAGCGGGGGGCGGCGAGCTTGAGTCTTCTGAAAAAACCATCCGAAAGTGTTTTGGAGCTCGAAACCTTATAACTCTTGAAATCAAAAGCAAGGGGTATTTTGGCCGAATCAGCCCAGTCTTGTATTGCCGCCAGTGTCTCATCGTCTTCAACTGCCGGCAGGATAAGATCAATAGGCGGATAGTCGGGCGGGACCGGGTGGTCGAGGCTGAATTGAAACTTTAGGAATTGATCACAAAGCTTTGTCGCGATGGCGTCAGGGTTTTTATCAATAAGTAAAGTCTCGTAGCCTGCTTTTTGAGCAAGATAGAGTATTTCAACTCCCTGAAGCTTTCCTCCGATAACTGCGATCAACATCTGTTTTCCTTTTCTTTTATACAAATTGTTCGTGTGTTACTGTATGCACTATATCCCTACTGCCCTGTGAATCAACATTTTTGACGCAGGAAAAACTATGTCGTTAAGATCGAGTCTCAAATCCCCCCACACAGAGTTTGGTTTTACAGCTCAAAGAGATGTGAAAAAAGCTGTGTCTGGTATAGTCTTTTCCTAATCAGAATTTTAATTTTCATGTAAAGGCTAACACCCCACAAGGGGGTACTAAAAAGAGTGAATGGTTTTTAGGAGTAAGGTACCAAAGTGGGCCCGCCCACAATCCAAAAAACAAATTATCCCACCACAGAGAGCACAGAGGAAACAGAGATAGATTTTTTTCTCTGTTTCCTCTGTGCTCTCTGTGTCCTCTGTGGTTTTAGTTTTTCTTGTTTTTATGCCTGTCTAGGAAGGAGGATAGGTGGCTTGATAGTGTTAACAAAATGGTTATCTAGTATCTCAACCTGAGATGATATGAAGCGCTTTTACTGGTGTTAAAGTGTTTCTCTTCGGCCTGACTGAACTGAGTGCTGGTGTGGACAGGCTTTTTCAATTAACAAGAGTAAATCAAGGAGCTGAGATGATTGTAGTTGGGGAACTGATTAACGCTAGCCGTAAGGCAATTGGTGAGGCTATCCTAAACAAAGATGCTGCAACGATTCAGAAAGTGGCAAAGGATCAAGAGGAGGCCGGAGCCGATTATATTGATGTTAATGCGGGTATATTTGTTGAAAAGGAAGAAGACTATCTCAAGTGGCTGGTCACTACAGTTCAGGAAGTTGTGGATATACCCTGCTGTATTGACAGTCCTAGCCACAGGGCTATAGAAGAGGGTCTTAGCGTTCACACAGGGGATGTGCCTCCAATGATCAACTCCATATCACTGGAAAAGGAAAGGTACGATGCCCTGCTGCCGATCCTTTCAGGAACTGATCTTAAAGTAGTGGCTCTTTGTATGGGCGATGATGGTATGCCGGAGACCACAGATCAACGGCTCAAAATTGCCGATAGATTGATCAATGGCCTAGTTGGGGTCGGAGTATCGCTCGACAACATCTATGTCGATCCCCTTGTCCAACCGGTATCGGTGAACGCTGAATTTGGCGTAGAATTCTTGAATGCGGTGGAAGCCATTACAACGCAGTTCAAGGGTGTCCATACCATGTGCGGCTTATCCAATATCTCCTTTGGCTTGCCCAATCGAAAATACCTAAACCAGACCTTTGCCGTCATGGCCATTGCCAAGGGATTGGATGGCTTGATTATTAACCCACTGGACAAGAGAATGATGGCCAACATGATCGCAGCGGAAAGTCTCGCCGGTCGTGACAGTTACTGTATGAATTTTCTGAAGGCGCACAGGGCAGAACGATTTAACTTATAATAGATGGTCAACGGACTCTCAGGATTAACCTGAGGCACCATTTAAAATGGGAGACAATAGATGAATATGACAAAAAACAGTGATATCCATGAATTGAGAAAGCAGGTTGTTTCTGATGGCTATGCAAGTGGGAATGCAAATTATATAGAGTCCGCCAAAGGCTCGATCCTTAAAGATGTTGAGGGTAATGAGTTTATAGACTTCGCTGGTGGCATTGCTGTAATGAACGTCGGGCACAGTCACCCGAAGGTGGTAAACGCCATAAAAGAGCAGGCTGAAAAATTCACCCATACCTGTTTTATGGTCAACCCTTACGACATAGCTGTACGGTTGGCGGACAGGTTAGTTAAGGTCACTCCAGGGGACTTCCCGAAAAAAGCCATGTTTATCAACAGTGGCGCAGAAGCTGTTGAAAATGCGATTAAAATTGCCCGGTATTACACAAAAAAGACAGGCATCGTAGTCTTTGATGGTGCCTACCATGGCAGGACATATCTGACCATGACCATGACCGCCAAGGTGAAACCCTACAAATGGGGCTTCGGGCCCTTTGCTCCGGAAATTTATCGGGCACCTTTTGGAGATATCAAGGCTTTAAAGGAATTCTTCATAACCGGAATCGATCTTGAAAATACTGCGGCCATCGTCGCAGAACCGGTGATGGGTGAAGGTGGGTTTATTGCGCCTCCCGATGATTTTTATCCCCAGGTGGCTAAACTATGTAAGGAACACGGCATCCTCTTTATCGCAGATGAGATCCAGACCGGTTTTGGCAGAACCGGTAAAATGTTTGCCATGGAGCACTGGGATGTTGAAGCTGATCTCATGACCATTGCCAAAAGTCTGGCCGGAGGTATGCCTCTCAGTGCCGTAGTTGGCAGAGCCGAAATCATGGATTCCATTCACCCGGGTGGTATTGGTGGCACCTATGGGGCAAACCCCGTGGCCTGTGCGGCTGCCCATGCGGTTCTTGATATTTTTGAAGAGGAAGATCTGCTGGAAAAATCGGTAGCGCTCGGAGATACCCTTACGGCACGGTTCAATAAATGGAAGGATGAGCTGGCGATTGTAACTGAAGTGAGGGGACTGGGTGCCATGCGTGGTCTTGCTCTCACTAATAAAGATGGAACCCCGGCAGCTGATAAAGCCAGACAGATGGTGTCGTACTGTTTTGACCGAGGTCTGAGTACTCTGGCATGTGGTATTCACGGCAATATCATTCGAGTGCTGATGCCCCTGAATATAGAAAAAGAATTATTGGAAAAGGGATTGGATATAATGGAAGCAGGGCTATCAGAACTGAGCAAATGATACGTTCTGACGGCATAAAAGTGAGAAATCAGAGGATTGTTGCATGATCATCCCTTTTGTTCGGGGCATGTGAACTTGCAGCAATCCCGGCATGGCCATTTTGAATAGTGATAATGTCAATATGAACCCTAATATAATATCATTGGCGACAGTGCTCAGTAAGGTGGTTGAAGAATCTCCTCTTTTGAAAAAGGAGATTAGGTTTCTCCTCGGTCTTACAAGGAAATCCGATATCGAGCTTTTACAGAGGGTTGCACGAATGGTTCGTAAGAAACATTTTAGCAATAATGTTTTTCTCTACGGTTTTCTCTACTTCAGTACCTACTGCAAAAATGACTGTAACTTTTGTCATTTTCGAAAGAGCAATAACCAGCTGGTTAGATATCGAAAAAACGAGACGGAGATTATTGAATCGGCCAAAAAGCTTGCTGATTCTGGCGTTCATCTCATTGATCTGACCATGGGGGAAGATCCGGCCATGTTTCATTCTGATTTTGGCCTGAATCGGCTGTTACGACTGGTTAAACGAGTTCGGTCCGAAACGGGCTTACCAGTAATGATCTCACCCGGGGCGATACCCGAATCGGTTATCACGCAACTGGGAGAGGCGGATGTTGACTGGTTTGCCTGCTACCAGGAAACCCACTCCAGGCCCCTGTTCAATAAACTTAGATGTGGTCAGTCCTACGATGAGCGGATGTACACCAAACTGCAGGCGAAAAACAGTGGGATGCTGATTGAGGAGGGGATGTTAACCGGGGTCGGAGAAACTCTGGACGATGTTGCAGACTCCATTGATGCTATGCGGTCAATGGCTGCAGATCAGGTAAGAGTCATGACCTTCGTGCCCCAGGAAGGAACGCCGATGGAGGGGGTCCCGGCCTCAGATAGTCAGCTGGAACGAATTATCATCAGTGTAATGCGTGTGGTTCTTCCCGAGGCTCTTATTCCCGCTTCTCTTGATCTGGATGGGTTGAACGGGCTACAGAAAAGGCTCCATGCCGGTGCCAACGTAGTAACGTCTATTGTGCCTCCGGGCAGAGGATTGTCCGGGGTTGCCAATTTCAGTCTTGATATCGAAGAATCGAGGAGGTCAGTGGAAAGTATCCGCTCGGTTCTTCAGTTTTCCGGGATGGAAGCGGCAAGTTTGACCGCATATAAAGATTGGCTTGATCATCGCAAGAAAAATGTCAAAAATCTCTTCAGCACATAGATGCTGCGGTTAAACTGCAGTGAAGCTCCAAGAGCCCTCTGGCCGGTCAGTGGAGGTACAGTTTGGGCAGGGTGAGGGCAAACCGTACCCTATCGGCATGACAGGTACGGTTTGTCTATGACTTAAACAGCTTTTTTCATAAGACATTTATGATAATCGATAATGTCTTCAATGGTCAGAACTGGAATATCATGCTCTTCGGCAAACTCAACCACCCGTGGAAGCCGTGCCATAGTTCCATCCGGGTTTGTCAGTTCACAGAGAACACCGCATGGTTTAAGACCTGCCAGCCGCATCAGGTCGACGGTTGCCTCGGTATGACCACCACGTTCCAACACCCCCCCCGGTTTGGCTTTTAAAGGAAAAACATGGCCCGGGCTGTGCAGGTCCTCAGGCTTTGTGTTGTCAGCCACCGCTGTGTGGATGGTCCTAATCCTGTCCAGGGCGGACACTCCTGTAGTGACACCATGGGCACTCTCTATAGATACGGTAAAGGCAGTCTGATAATGGCTGGAATTATGTTTGACCATCATTGGCAGTCCAAGTGAAGAAATCTTTTCGTCTGTCAGGCACAGGCAGACAATACCACTGCATTCGCGGATCAGCATTGCCATCTGTTTTTCAGTGATCAACTCAGCTGAAAAGATCAGATCACCTTCATTTTCGCGGTCTTCGTCATCTGTTACCAGAACACCTTTTCCTTGCTGAAGCGCGTGAAGCGCGGTTTCAACCCTTTTAATCGGATCTCCAAATCGAGTTAACAGACTCTGATTCATGATACTTCTCCTTACAATTAAATGTTAATGGACATGAATCAGGGCACAGGAGTAAAGAATTGCCAGAGGAACCTCTAAAAAGACCTTGGTTTTTTCTCTTCCATCCGGACTCTAACCGTCGGCTCTGGTTTCGCACCAGATCTGCTGACCTCCATCACGTTTGATGGAGCGCTCGCGGGCTCCCCGGATTCTTTCCGGGATACCGCCGGTGGGGAATTTCGCCCCGCCCTGAGAATAAACTACAAACAGAAAAGAGGCATATCATGTTTGATTCTTTTTTTCAACATCTTCAGTGGATACTTTTAAAGCACTTCGTCAACTGAAAAGTATGCAGTTCTGGTAGCCAGGAGAAATAATAATTTTCTGATGGTTGTCTTGTTTATGCCGCTCACTCTAATCGTTCTGTCTGGATCTGTGTTTTCAGAGGATTGACGAACGTTTTCCCTGCCTCTGAAACGGCCGATGTATATCCAATAGTCATGTGTTGTATTACAATTATTACTTTGACTTATAACGGGCAGTTTTAATATATACATAGCCACAGAGAACCAAAAGGAGGGAGTGAGTTTCTCTCTGGTTTTCAAGAGATTTTATTTGCCCGGAACTGCTGCATGAAGAGCGATGAAATAGAAAGATACTAACAACCAGAGCAATAAACGGAGGAGCAAGAATGGACAGAGAGCCGACCTTAAACAGGAAGACGGCAATTTCCTACAAAACAGAAGAAGAAACAGTGATGCGTGGCTACAACCTGAGCGAGCTGGCAGAAGAAGGCT
>CAXMTO010000459.1:0-4781 GCA_964196355.1 uncultured Myxococcota bacterium | reverse complement strand
TTCTCACCAGCAAAGATGATTACATATTCAAGAAGCACCCCAGTGAACAATAGTAGTCTATGTTTGCTGGGGTAGCAACGCGGAAGATGTGATCATATCTGCTGGCCTTTGGTGAACATTGTGTAAAATTTCTCGTCAAATAGAACGGATGGCAAGCTGTTACAATGAAAACAGTTTCAGAAAATTGACACAATGTTCATGAGAAATGCGGGCTAACCAGTCTTTATGCAGTGAGTGACAGGTAGAGCTGCTATATGGTTGATGAAGACGATCAAACAGCCATTGCAATTCTGGGATTAGGGAAGATTTACCCGTTAATTTTTCAATATTATTGATGTGAAAAGGGGGACTTTCAAACGCTTTTTCTTAAAATAAGCCCCAGAATTTATAGAAACGCATGAGTTCGGAGCGGAGTCTTGTCGGATCTGCGAGGACAAATCGTAACGGTGTACCGGGAAACGCCTGAACCAGCTTAAAAAGGTCTAAACGCGACACTACGCCCATCATAGGGTAGCCTCCTGTAGATTGACGTTCTTTGAGGAGGATGACGGGTGTCCCATCATTGGTAATCTGGACCACTCCCAGGGCAACAGGTTTGCTCAGTATATCACCCTTCGTCCACATAACAGGTGGGCCGGCAAGCCGGATACCAGTCCGGTCCATTTTGTTGCTTGAGGTGTACTCGCTGGAAAATAATGTATTCTTTGAAGGCTCAGAAAAATCGTCATAGTCATAGCCCGGCATAAGGCGGAGTGTTAATGGCCTGTTGAATTTTGGGATCTGCCCTGAGGGAGTTGCCAGGGTCGGGCACAGCGGTCTGTCCAGAATCGTTAATAGCTCATCGCCTGTAGCCAGCTTTCTGCCATGATATCCACCAAGTTTTTCTCGTTCTACAGTGGATGCACTTTTGAAACAGAGTGGGATATTCAACCCTCCTTTCACAGCAAGGTAGCTGAACAATCCTTCGCCTGTTGTGTTTTGCAATTCTAGGATTTTGCCAGGCATCAGGACAAAACTCTGCCAGGGTGACAATGATCTTCCATTAAGTGTGGCAGACATGTCTGCCCCGGTGAGGGCCATGGTGACGGGGCTATCGGTTGTAATGCCAAAAAAACCTGTGATGATTTCGATCACAGGGGTTGTTATTGGGTTGCCGACAAGATAATTAGCCCGGAAAAAGGAATGCTCATCGGCAACACCACTCTGGGCAAGACCCTGATGCTGGGTTCGCTGGCGTCCCATGTCCTGAATAGAGGCAAAAAAATCTGCTCTGGTTATTGTCAATTTGGCCATTAGTGCCTTACTCCAGAAACACTCCAATAAAAACCAAGGTACTTATACCCCCTTGTGGGGTGTCAGCTTGTGAAATTCATCTTTGTCGATAGGGAAAAAGCGCACCTGATCTCCAGCTCTCAGCAAAGTAGGGTTTTCCTGGTCTTTGGGGTTGAAGAATGGAACCGGGCAGCGGCCAATGATATGCCAGCCGCCCGGCATCGAAAGAGGATAGACGCATGTCATAAAGTCGGCAACAGCAACGCAGCCGACAGGCATTTTAGTTCTTGGAGATGAGCGTCTGGGCTGCCTCAGGGGCTCTGGCAGGTCACCCATATAGGCATATCCCGCGCAAAAACCCATTGCATACACTTTATAGGTTTGGTTTGAATGTAATGTGATGGCTTCAGCAACGGAAATACCGGCCTTTTGGGCAATAATCGGCAAATCATCTGCAAATTCTTCATCATAACAGGCAGGGATTTCAATTAATCGAGGCTCGACCAGTACCTTGTCCTGTCTCTCCATTTTCTCAAGACATTCGGCAATTATCAATTCCGGATCTTTGGAATCGATAAAGGCTGAAGCAGACAAGGTTACCAGAAGGTCTGCGAAAACGGGGACGACCTCGACCCATGATTGCTTGAATGCTTCGCAGATTAATTGCGCTGCAATCCCTAATTTTACGGTATCCGGTAAACTGGTTTTATCTCCAGGAAAACGAATCAGATAGCTGAACTCAGAAAGAGCTTCAATTTTCATGGGAATCTACCAGTTTCCTCAGTTGCGATATTACCTGGATACTCGATTCTGAATCACCGTGAACACATAAAGCATCAACGGGGAACTCCAATCTGGTCCCGTCCGTGGCCTCAATAAAATTATCCTTGCAGAGAATTTCGGACTGCCTGAGTATATTTTCACTATCATGTACGGCTTTAGGGAGATTCCGTTTTCGAAGGCTGCCATCCGCTTCATAAGCTCGATCTGCAAAGGCTTCCCAGAGTAATGTGATTCCATTATCCTGAGCGAGTTGTTCATGCTTCTGCCAGCGGGGAGTTGCCTGAATCATGAGGGGAATCTCGGCATTATAGCTGGCAACTGCCTGAATGATGGCGATGAGAATATCTTCATTTACCATCATGTTATTGTACAGGGTACCGTGTGGCTTTATGTACCCCAGAGGGGTGCCCGCAGCCGCGCAAAATGCGGCTAATGCGCCGGTCTGATAGAGTATCATGGTTCGGATTTCATCGGGGACGTATTCGATGTTGCGTCGGCCAAATCCCTGTAAATCTGGGTACCCTGGGTGAGCTCCAACAGTTACCTTGTGCTTTACCGCCATTGCCACGGTTTTTTCCATTACCATCGGATCACCGCCATGGGCTCCACAGGCAATATTGGCCATGTGTACGTGCGGCATTACCGCCTCATCCCCGCCAATCTTGTAAGGCCCAAAGCTTTCGCCCATATCACAGTTCAGTTTCATAACCTGTCTTCACCTCAGAAATTTAGTACCTTACTCCTGAAACCCTGTCATAATAAACAAGCAACTGAGTAATGTGTTTTAAAATTATGTAATTAGAAATATTTTCAAGGTACTTATACCCCCTTGTGGGGTGTTAGTTCCTTAGAAATTCTTTTCTTGTTTTTTAGAAAAGAATTTCGTGAAGGTACTTATCCCGTCTACCGGGGTATATTAAAATGTCATCTTTTCTGGCAGCCAGGTGGCCAGTTCCGGGAAAATGACCAGCAGCACCAGTGCAATAACCATAACAGCAAAAAAGGGTAAAGCAGTGCGGGCAATATAGAAAATATCTTTACCGGTCAGGGATTGGAGCACAAAAAGATTAAAACCTACCGGCGGGGTAATTTGAGCCATCTCAACGACGAGAACGAGAAAAATTCCAAACCAGAGCAAATCTATGCCAACTGCCTCTACCATGGGAATAATTATACTCGTTGTCAGTACCACAACGGAAATACCGTCAAGGAAAAAGCCCATGATCACGAAAAAAGCTGTAAGAGCGGCAAGCAGCATGTATGGGGAAAGGTCCATGGTGGCAATCCAGGAGGCGAGCAGTCTCGGTAACCCGGAAAAGCCCATTGCAACCGTTAAAACGGCGGCGCCTGCTAAAATAAAGGCAATCATGCAACTGGTGAGAACGGCTCCTTCCAATGCCCCGAAAAATGTTTTTTTGTTCATGGAACCAGATAGCCACGAAAAGACCATGGCCAGTACTACACCCACAGCCGCAGCATCGGTTGGTGATGCGATGCCACTATAAATCGATCCAAGGATTCCTATTATGAGGAGGAGGACGGGAATGATTCTTCGGGATCGATAGATCTTTTCTCTGAGGCTGTAGACTTCGTCGTCCACCGGCAACTTTTTTTTACCGAGCAGGGCCCAGAGAATGATAAAGAGCATGAACAGTGTAACCAGCATAAATCCCGGTATTATCCCGGCGATAAAAAGCCTTGATATGGACTGCTCGGTGGATACGCCGTAGACGATGAGAATGATTGACGGTGGAATGAGAAACCCGAGAGTAGCCGAGCCGGCCAGCGTGCCGAGAACCATATTCTCCGGATACTTTCGTCGTGTCAATTCAGGTATGGTCATTTTCCCGATGGTGGCTGCTGTTGCCGCTGAGGAACCAGAAACTGCGGCGAACAGAGCACATCCGAATATGTTTATATGCAGCAGACCGCCAGGAAGCTTCCTGAGCCATGGAGCAAGGCCTGTGAACATGTCTTCTGCAAGTCTGGTACGATAGAGGATTTCCCCCATCCATACAAACAGAGGAAGGGCAGCCAGAGACCATTCATGACTTGAAGCCCAGAGCGTTGTCGCCATAACCTCCCCTACCGGAGCGTTACTAAACAGGGCAAGTGCAAACATGCCCAGACTTAACAGGGAGAAGCTGACCCAAACTCCTGCACCCAGGAGAAAAAACAGGGCAGACAGTAAAATTATCGCAACTACAAAAGGATCCATAATGCTCTCATTCGCTGGTTGTGGATGTTTTAACCATATATGGCGGGGCTTCATTTCTCACAAATTGCACTAAGGTATCAACAACAGCCACCCACAGGGAAAATAGGCCGACAACCATGACGACCTGTGGAATCCAGATGGGAACAGGTATCAACCCCGGTGACACATCGCCATATTTATACGATTCCATGCAGAGTAATAATGAATAATAGGTCCCCATTCCAATTGCAAAAACGACAATTGAGCAGGAAAATAACTCGACGAGCCGGCGGGCTGCACCAGTACCGATACGCTGCAGAATCAGCTGGACTCGTATGTGGCCACCGACCCTGAAGGTGTGAGCTCCGGCAAAGAAGGTCGTCGCCACCAGAAAGTACCCGGTAAAATCACCATAGGAGGGGAGTTGCCATCCCAGGGATTCACCAAGAATAAAACTTGATCCTTTGTTCACCAGGTTGAAAAAAACCTGAATGGCTACCGTGAGACAAATAAGACAAAGACCGGTGGC
>CAXMTO010000458.1:0-4704 GCA_964196355.1 uncultured Myxococcota bacterium | reverse complement strand
GACGAGAAATTTTACACAATGTTCACCAAAAACCAGCAGAGATGATCACATCCGGAGTCTCACTGCGTTCGCTTACCTGCAGCGTCGCTACCCCAGCAAACATAGACTACTATAGTTCACTGGGGTGCTTCTTGAATATGTGATCATCTTTGCTGGTGAGAAATCCGGGTTAACCATAGTTTTACTGGTGCGCTTCAATCAGGTGATAAAAAATAAGGCGCGTTCCGCCCCTTCCAAATTGGAAGGGGCAGACGCGCCCTATATGTACAAACTGAAGGATGGTTTTCCTATGTTATTATGGTGATTATAACTCACCAATATCTTCCAAGAACTGCTTCCAGAGTGCAACGCCTTTGGCAGAGAGTTCTGATTTTTCTGCAACCTTTGGCCATACCTCTTTTATTGCTTTTGCACGCATTCTTGCAACTTCTTTCTCGGACATGGTTATAACTTCACCACCGGACTTCTTCAGTATCTCGAGTGCCTCGTCAACACCTTCAGCATGCATTCGGCTGGTTTCAAAGTAGGAAGACATGAATATTCCATTTATACGATCTCTCTGCCACTGGTTCAACCCCTTCCACTGATCAAGATTAACATAAATTTCCTGATTCTGAGCTGGACACCAGCCGGGCAGACTTGCATACTTTATTACTTCCTGGAAAGCCATATCATCAATCCCGCCGGTATCCCAGTAGGTACCGTCTATGGTGCCCAACTTGATTGCTGTATAGATATCTCCGCCACCCATTGACACAGGTGCACCGCCCATAGCTGCATGAAAGAGGGCATGAGGTCCGCCTGCTCTCATCTTTTTCCCGGTTAAGTCTTCCCATTTGTGTATCGGGAATTTGGTGAACATGGAATTGGGTCCCTGGCAGGTCCAGCCAACCCATTGAAGATTCCTCTTGTTGGCTGCTTCCTGGACAATATCTCCTATTCGATATTTAGGGTCACCAAACATTGCTGCCCAGGAGTCACGGTAGTTACTTGCGCCCATAGCCATTGCTGTGGCCAACATACCTTCGGGCATGTCTCCACCATAAACAGTTGCCCAGCCGGCATATACGTCCAGCATTCCAGCAGCAGTAGCTCCGAATGCCTCAGAGCCACTCGTTATCGCGCCAACCGGTTCCAGCTTGATTTTAATTGAACCCTCGGTTGCTTCTTCCACAGCCTTTATCCACGGTACAATACCATTTGCCCAGCCGGCATCGGATGAGTCAAAGCATGGTTGAAATACCCATTTTGTCACTTTGTCCGGTTTACCATACTTCTCTGCGGCAAATGCGGAACTGGACAAAGTAAAAACGAACAGTACAGCAAGTAATCCAATCGAAAACTTTTTCATTGCGTCTCCTTCCTGTTTTTTCTTCAGTTTGTGGTTAGAACGTCTACATTTTTACTGCTTTTATATCTTCGCGGGGGACAGTAAGGAGTACCCTTTGATTGATATTGAATTTAATCCTATTTATCGGCTGGGAAGCCTGGGCTATTTCTTGTCTCCAGAAACTATTGTTATTACATCATTAACGATATTTTTAATTACAACCAGCATCATGAAAATACCGGCTACTGGGATAAACATTTTTAGAGGATAAAGTGCCATGGGAATACTTGTCGGGGTCATCTGGTTCATTTTAAGAGACAGTAGAGCAGCAGTAGTACCCTTCCATATTAATACACTCAAAAAGAGAAATGTAAAAATGACAGTAATAAGATCGCAAATTGCTTTTTTCCGTGCAGAAAAATTTGCATAAAAAAGGTCTAATTTGACAAAAGCGTTATCGTTGAGGGCGTATACTCCACCTACACAAGCCAGTAAAACCATGGCAAACTGGACTGTAGTTGAAATCCATAGGGAGGGGGAGTTCAGTACGTATCTTAAAAACACGTCGGTTACCCCAGCGAACATACAGTAAAGGAGCAGAAGCCAGCCAATTCTTCCCAGTGATTCGGAAATAAAATCAATAGCTTTTTCTGTCATGGTCCATAGTTTCATTATAACCTCTCACCAATTATTTCATTTATCTGTGGTTTTAAGCAGCCTGTATCATAAATGACTTTTTCAACTGTTTAATCCCATCATATAGTTTCTCCAGTATTCACGGACACCGGTCCTCTTGTGTTCGCCGTATCTGTAGCTTATTTGCCCAGGTTGGGAAGCCATAATGCTATCTGTGGAAAAAAGAAAATCAGCATTAAACCAAGGAGTTGAAGGAGGATAAACGGTCCAACTGACTTGTACACGTCCCCCATGCTCACATCAGGCGGTAATACGCTTTTCAGCCAGAACAGGACAAAACCAAAAGGCGGGGTAAGGTAAGCGATCTGTATATTAACAATAAAAAGGACACCAAACCACAGCTTATCTATACCTAATTCGTTAATTATCGGTATATAGAGCGGGGTACAGAGCATGATTATTGCCCAGTCATCCATAACCATACCAAGTATTAAAATAATAAACATCATCATAAAAAGAACACCATTTTCTCCCCCTGGCATTCCTAAAACTACAGAAGTAACTAATTCCTGACAACCTAAGGTGTTAAAGATATTTAAATATATGTTGGCGCCAATCAAAATCCATAAGCCCATTCCGGTTAGTTTGACCGTGGTTTCCAGGGAGTCTTTCAAAACCTGCCAGGTTAACTTGCGATATATGATATTGATGAGGAAGGCTCCTGTGGCGCCAAAAGCGGCAGCTTCTGACGGGGTTGCGACCCCTCCCCAGATTGCCCCGAGTACCATAAAAATAAGGAGCATAAATGGCCATATGGCCAATAATGCCTGTAGCTTTTCACGGACGGAAAAACTTTCACCGGCAGGTATCGGTGGACCCATATGCGGCTGCATCTTACACCGTATACCAATATAGATAATATAAAATGAGGCTAGCATCAGTCCGGGAATAATTCCTCCTAAAAACAGGCCACCTATCGATACTTTGGCGAGCAGGCCATAAAAAATAAACGGGACACTCGGGGGAATAAGGGCACCCAGGGCACCACCCGAGCCAATCGAGCCTATTGCTATTGCCTTGTTGTATTTGTACTTTATCATAGAGGGGTATGCTATCTGCCCCATGGTGATTGTGGCGGGAGGCGTTATACCGGTGATAGCGGCGAATATGGTGCAGACCATGACTGTCCCCATTGCCAGACCACCAGCAATATGACCAATCAACTTATAGACCGCGTCATAGGCAGCCTCTGCGATACCGGAAAAGCGGATGAGACTTCCCATAAAAAGAAACAGTGGAACTGTTACTAACACCCCATTCCAAGGTGTATAATAAAAGGCACTGGGGATGACCAGGAGAGACCGGGGCTCAAATATTGCTGCAAATATAACAGCAGTACCTCCCAGACCCAGTGCAACAGGCAATCCCAGAAATAATCCCAAAAATAGACATAAGAAATACAATAAGGTGACAAGCTCAATACTCACATTCTCTCCTTTCTAGTTCTTTTGGTTCACGGATTAACGGACAGGCTTTGGCCCAGGCGTTAACACCCCAAATATCGCTGTACAAGTATTAAAATGGATCTGATGCTATAAGAACATGCAATTCATTGCAGCTAAGTTGATTTTAAGTTGGAGATATAGGACTCTCGCGCTTTACTTATCCTTGTGCCATTCTATATAAATCCTCAAAAGATTTATATCTCAAGGTGTTGGTGGTAGAAAATAATTTCTAAGGTACTCAATGGTATTTGCTATTCTTTTATAAAAACGAATAATAGGCAAGAGAAAAAACAAGTTTGCTCGTTTTAAAAAAGAGTATGTATTCAATGGAGGTAAGATTCGGAGGCTAATCATTAAAGCAATTGAGCGTCGTAAAACGCATAAATAAAATCTTTCTGATACTCAAAAGACCAGTGAATATCCTTTAGTATTTTTGCAGCTTCTTCCGCATTCCCTTGCTTTAAATGGTCAAGAAACTGGCCGTGTTCTTCACAGTTTTGCAACTCCCACTCTTTTATATAATTTTGTCGGGGAAAATCGTAGAGACGATGTTTGAGAGGTATAATGAACTTTTTCAGGGGTTCATTCTCTGAAAT
This sequence comes from uncultured Myxococcota bacterium, assembly GCA_964196355.1. GTDB lineage: Bacteria > Desulfobacterota > Desulfobulbia > Desulfobulbales > Desulfocapsaceae > Desulfomarina. The sequence continues at coordinate 637 of CAXMTO010000458.1, read as the reverse complement.
ATCAAGATAGACATTGTGGAACTGCAGGTTGGTCTTAAAAAATCGTGAAAAATCGTTTTTATTAAGATCAGAGATCATCATTTCATTCAGATCTTCGAGCTTTTGAATATGAGATGACTCTATCTTATCGATGCACTCCGTGACAATGTAAGCTTCAACCAGGCCGATTGAGTCATAGGCGTTTTTGACATCCTGGAGTTGAAGTTTATTCACACAGACTCCTCTGCGTGGCAGTATTGTCACAAACCCTTCCAACTCAAGGTGTATCAAGGCGTCTCTCAAAGGCGTCTTGCTGATACCCAGTTGTTTGGCGATTTCACCAATGTTAATGGTAGAACCGGGCAGCAAGTCGCCCTGGTTCATCTGTCTGCGCAAATACCCATAGACCTGCTCGCTCAGGGATGAAAATTTTAGTTCAGCATTCATTGTTTTGCTCCTCATCATTGCCTTCGAGACTTTATACCTTGCTGCCGACAGCCGGTGTCCAACTACAGGGTCCTTCTGAAATGTCAAAAACAAAGAAAGTATAAAGTCCCATGCCCTATGAATGAGCCCGTTGCTTTAATGTCTTTTCGCCCGATCTCTTCGTTATACGAGAAATTTTATCCTCGGAATATCAACTATATGCCTGTGGTAA
>CAXMTO010000457.1:0-3238 GCA_964196355.1 uncultured Myxococcota bacterium | reverse complement strand
ATCAACCAAACTGTTATAAAATCGTAATCAACACTCACACTTTACTATTAAATCATATGACACAACGAAAGAAGTGGTTAGCCCGCATATTTCATAAAAAAGGAAGGCGAAACCTTAAATATCCTTTATAATTCAACTACCTAAGAAGAACACAAAGGGAGGTTTCGCCATGACAAAACGTACCATAAAACCAATCGATTTCACAACCTGTAAACGCCGACTTGTTCAAGCTGATTTTACTGGAGGAGACATAACCAGTGATGGCGGTGCAGTTTTTCTCAGAGAAATAGACCGTCGTTTGCAGCTAACATCTGCAATTGCCCAGCGCTTTTCTGACCACCGAAGGAAGAACCAGATCAAGCACGATAATCTCAGCCTGCTTCGGCAACGGGTGTATGCGATTTGTCTGGGGTATGAAGACCTGAACGATCACGAAACTTTACGGACTGATTCGCTGATCCAGACTGCTCTCAACAAAGATCATACCCTGGCCAGCCCACCAACCTTATGCCGTTTCGAGAACAGTATGGGCCGTCGAGAAGCACTTGCCATCCATGAGGTATTGATCAACAATTTCATTGCTTCTTTTGCCAAGTCGCCCCAAGAACTGATTCTTGATTTCGACGCTACCGATGATGCAGTGCATGGCCGTCAGGAAGGGCGGTTTTTTCATGGCTACTATGACCATTACTGTTTTCTGCCGCTGTATGTATTTTGCGGCGATCAGTTGTTGGTCAGTTACTTGCGGACAAGCAAGATAGATGCAGCCAAACATTCCTGGGCAATCCTGTCTTTGCTGGTCAAGCGATTCCGCCAGGTATGGCCTGAAGTGCGGATTATCTTTCGGGGAGATAGTGGCTTCAGTCGATGGCGGATGATGCGTTGGTGTGATCGTAACAATGTTGGCTATATCATCGGCCAGGCGAAGAATAGTTGTCTCAATCAACTTTCAGCCACCCTGCATGAACAGGCGGCAACTGCTTATGCAGAGACAAAGGAAAAGCAACGGCTGTTCAGTTCGGTTGCATATGGGGCTGCCTCGTGGGACAAGGAGCGACGGGTTATCGTCAAAGCCGAGCATACAGGACGCGGGAGCAATCCACGCTATGTGGTGACCAATCTTGAAGGAGATGAACGGGAGCTTTATGACAAACTGTATTGTGCCCGTGGAGATATGGAGAATCGAATCAAAGAACAGCAACTCGGCTTGTTTGCTGACCGAACAAGCTGCCGGAAATGGTGGCCAAATCAGTTTCGTCTGCTGCTATCGAGTATCGCCTATGTGCTCTTGGAGAGCATTCGTCGCCTGTACTTGGCAGGAACAGAACTGGCCCGCTGTCAGGTTAATACGATACGCCTGAAACTTCTCAAGGTGGGTGCGGTAATCATCAGAAATACCAGAAGAATACGGGTGTTGCTCAGCGGCAGTTATCCGTATCAAGCACTTTTTACCAAAGTTGCTGCTAACCTTGGTCCAGGATAAGAAAGTGCCCGAGCGCTGCCCCAGCGTGTTGATAGAAAATGGGGGACAAGGGAGAGGTGTGTCCAGTTTTGCTGAAAAACACCTCTCAGTCATCTTGTACTACAAAATGGCTCTTTGTTGACACCCGAAAAGCTTCTTCAAAGCTGATCTTTTATGTCCATGAAATATACAGGCTGATATGTTTGACATTGTCAACCCCAAAAACAGTTATCCTGTTCCCTTATATTATTTTTTTCAGGTTTTTCTCTATCCCCAGGGCATTATCAGAGGCGGAATCTGTGTAACGACGGTTGATCCTGCTGATATTCGCGGGTTGGGTACCGCCTGACTTGATTTCGTCGTGAGGCTGCCTCTCTCTAGCGACAGGAGTTCGGTAAGAACCTTATCCTAAAACCTGGACCGAGGATTCCTCATACCGTGATTGCGCCCCTGGCAATGCCCTGGTAAAAGCTATATCGTCCTCTTCAGTAAATGACCTCCTTGTTCTTTGAGCGTTTTGATTCATTTTCAATTTATTTTGTTGATATCTGTACTTCCTGGCTAATTGCCCATATAAAAGCGATTAGTTCTCTGGCAATTGCTGTCGTAACAACCTGTTTAGGTTTGCCTTTGGCGGTTAAACGTTTATACCGGTTGCATAGTCTGAGTTGGGCCTTCCAGGCTATATCTTGAATATCCCTGGGCAAATCGCGACTGCGCTTGAGCAGATGGCGGGTTACTCGAGCTGGGAAACGGTATGTCCAGGATGCTTCAACAAGGGCCCGGCGAGCATAGCCTTTGCCGGCTTTCGTAATCCCTCCACGTTTGATCGTCTCGCCGGAAGAGTGTTCTGACGGTACCAGACCGAGATATGCCATAAGCTTTGTGGGTGTGGAGAATCGTTCAATGGAACCAACCTCTGCAACAACTATTGCTGCAGTTAATTCAGAGACTCCCCGCAAGGCCTGGATGGCGAGAACAATCGGCCTCATACGCCAGGTCTTAACCATAGCCGTGACTACTTGGGTAAGCCTTGTAACTCGCTGGCGTGATTCGTGAACTGAATCAATATATTCCTGTAAGGTAATTTGTTGTGCTGGATGTTCCATCTTAAGATCAGAGAGCCAGTTAAAATGTGCCGTTGTCCATTTCGTTTTAGCGGTAGAAATCACGCCATGCCGAAGCAGAAAGCTGAGAAGGCGCTGCTTGGCTTTGCGGACTGCTATCCTGGCATCATCACGGCCTCGCAAAAGATCACGGATTGCCTCATCTTCGGGATCCGGGACATAGATAGCATCAAGTTCACCGGCCCGATGCAGACGCGCCAGGGTTAATGCGTCACGACGATCATTTTTTATACGAACACCACTCTTCTTGGGAATCATTGATGGTGACACGACAATACACTCTATTCCATTGCCAACACGGTGCCGATAAATCCCATAACCGGTTGGACCCGCCTCGTAAACAACGTGCAGTTTGTTCCCCATGGAAATCTGCTTACGGATAAATTTATCAAGTGATTTGATATCATTTGGAATCGTCCCGTAACTCCTGAGTTCACCTTTTCGCGGACCATCAGCTATGGCGATTGAAATAGTGTTTTTATGTACATCCATTCCGATGAATTTTGTGTTATCTTTTTTCATGACCTGCCTCCTTGTTTATGGCTCTGAGTTATGGTGGGTAAAACAATAACTTAACCCACGTGTACAAGGAAGGCAGGTCTTATTCCCCTGGATTTATGTACGTGTATACCGAGAACGAAGGCTCAAA
>CAXMTO010000456.1:0-7653 GCA_964196355.1 uncultured Myxococcota bacterium | reverse complement strand
GGCAAGTGTCCCAAAATCGGCAGCCGTCATACCGAACCGTGTCATTTCAGACACCCCCATCCGGAGAGCACCAGATGCGGTAAATCCTTCTTCAACCGGTGTCGCCTGATAGTTGACGATGATATTATTTTCTTCAAGTTCCCTCGCAATTTTAGCCCCTTTGCCATATCCCACATTCAAAATCACCTGGTGGGTGTCGGTGAAAGAAATTTCAGGGTCACCGGCTACATCCAACCCCTGTTCATTTAATGCTGCTGCAAACGCTTTTGCATTAGAGATAACCGCTTTCTGGTATGCATCCTTGAAGTGGTTCATCTCATAGGCGGAAAACAAAAGACCTGTCATGGTTCCCAGGTGATGGTTGCTCACACTTCCGGGAAATGTCCTTCTTTCCACCGCCTCCCACAGTCCATAGTCCATGTCTTCCTCTTTGAAATCAGAGGCGATCACACCGCGCTGGGTACCAAAATAGGTTTTATGGGTAGACCCCGTAACAATGTGGGCCCCTTCTTTTAATGGTTCCTGGAAGTGTGGCCCATATAGCCCCAGCACATGGGCCATATCGTACATAATCAGACAGTCCGGCGCAAATTCATCAATAAGTTTACGAATTTCAGAGACGGGTTCCTTATGAATAATCATGCTTTTGCCAAGAATAATCAGTTCCGGCCGGTGTTCTTTTATAATATCTTCACATGCCTGGATATCAATCTTGTAAGGATTGCTTTCTAATACGGGAAAATTGATGACAGCAGGCTTTTCTGTTTTTGGATCACGGGCTACAAAATCACGGAGTGCACCCATTGGTTGAGCGCTTAAATGCCCCCCTTTTATGATATGATTGTTCATAATTTTACGAAGCCGTCTCTGCTCGACTTTTCTGTCGGTCCGATTGAGAAAATCCACCAGAGCACTGTAAAAAGCCGTATTGGCCATTTGCCCCGATATTACCCTCGATTCAATATTCCGACACCCGAAGAAGGTCTGGAACTCACTGTTTAGAGCTGTTTCAATTTCCCTTATAAACTCGGTTCCCTGGTAATAGGAAACATCCTCTCCAAAAAAGGCCTTAATTCCCTTGTGTTCTGCATACCTGTTGACCGGATCACTGATGGAGAGCAACCGGGACAAATACGACTGACTCATCTCGGATGGAATCAGGTTTATACACTCTTTTTGGCGCCAGGTATGATTATCTAATGCCTTTGATACCAGCTGGCGTGCCAGATTAGGGTAGACACCAGCATCTTGTGCCTGCTCTGGTTTACTCAGCCGATCATGGGGGATGGATCGAACATACGGTGGCGCTTCGGAACTCATGTGATAAGGCACAACGAGGCTCTGACACCGTTTTTTCCTGATTTCAATTTCTACCATCTCTCCTTCAAGAATCTGGCTGTCAACCAGGGCCAATGCCACAGCCCTTCTTTTAGGGGCTTCTTTGAACGCACCATCAAGTCCGCTGCCCTCGGGTTCCTGATATGGAATCATGGTTCCAGAGGTAATATATCCCACGTGTTTTTCTTTAGAAAAGACCTTCTGTCCCTCCCTTGCGATCCCTTTCCCTGTGATAGCAAGGGGCATGACCCGTCTCGGCAGATGCGAAATAGTGTTAAACCGCTCATCCATGATATCTTTAAATGCAAGATATTGCTGATATAACGCATCTTTGCCAAGAAAATCACCTTTTAAAGGAGAAAAACTTACAGCAAATTTAGATAGTCTGGAGGCAAATAAAGGGATCTCGTTGCCATCATGATCAACCCCCAATTCATGACCGTACAAGGGCAGACCGGCTTCAAGCCTCAGCGTGTCCCTTGCACCAAGACCGATGGGCGAAGCGCCATTTTCCATTAAAATATCCCAGGTGCCAATAGCATGCTCGTTTTTGAGGAAAAGTTCAAAACCCAGGGGTTCTCCGGTATAGCCTGTTCTGGCAATCCAGGTTTCAACACCATTTATATGAACAATGCCCAAGCAGTTCCTGGCTGGTTCCGGCAGACTGCCATGGGTAATAGTCCGCTGGATAATTGATTTTGACAGGGGCCCCTGTAATGAAATCATGGCCATTTCAGCGGTCTGGTCATCCATCTGGACATCGTTAAACAGGGACATCTGTTTTACAAAATGAGCTACATCTTTTTCTCGATTCGATGCATTGACCACCAGAAGATACTGGTCCTGTTTAAACCTGTACAGGTATGCATCATCAATGGCTCCGCCATTCTCATTTTGAATCAGTGTATATTGACTTTCCCCCACGTTTAATGCCATGGCATTGTTTGTGAGAACGTGCTGCAGGAAGGGCACTGCATCATCCCCTTTGAAAATCAACCGCCCCATGTGCGACACATCAAAAACACCGGCCTTCGTCCGTGTGGCCATATGCTCATGGATAATACCGGTCGGATATTGAATGGGCATTTCCCAGCCCCCGAACTCAACTATTTTTGCATCAAGGTCCTGGTGTTTTTCATAAAATACGGTTTTTAAAAGTTCACTCATGGGATCCTCTCTTCATATAAAAAAAGGTTTTTCGGAAAAAAACACCTCTATAACTAGGGTACTTAAAAAAAGATTAATAAAAACAATACAATATGTCAACATTAAATGAATTTATGAAATGAATTTAGTCTGATAAGACCGTACAAGAAGAGGAAAAATTGGCCCAAATGTTTAACCGCCAGACAATAGGCAGATGCGGAAAAAGCCAATTTTGAGCCTACCACCATCACCCCGCGATCCTTACCCAAATTAGCGATCTTAAGTATGAAATACTGGAATAACAGCCTGTTAGTGTTGTCGGGGAGGCCTTTATACCACTGCCTTGCTTTTTTGCTCTGTTTTAGTACCTTACTCAAAAAACACTGCAACAAAAACCAAGAAACTGAGGAATGTATATTGAAATTATGTGATTACATATACCACCTTGGTACTTATACCCCCTTGTGGGGTGCTAGTTTTTTTGGTTCCTTCTAATTTGTAGCCGTTTGTGTTTAAATCAATTATTTTTTATAGAACTGGTTCAATCAAGATGCGGCTTTTTCAAAGGAATAAGATTTGGAAAGTTGGTCAGGTAGGCGGGTTTTCAGACCCCATTCAAAATGAGATTCGATATATGAAACCAAGAGAAGTTAAAACAGCACAGGATGCCAGAAAAATTGTAGAAGAACGTGGCTTGTCCCACGTCAAAGTCGGCCTCTTTGACAATGACGGTGTTATGCGTGGCAAGTATATGAGCCGTGAAAAGTTTCTTTCGTCCCTTGATAATGGTTTTGCTTTTTGTGAAGTGGTATTGGGCTGGGATGTTAAAGATCAACTGTATGATAATACGACCTATACTGGATGGCATACCGGTTATCCCGATGCCCCCGTCAAAATACTGCCGCATACCTGTCGTGAAGTAGCTTTTGAAGATGGAATGCTGCTGTTTTTAGCTGAGTTTGCGGGCCAGGCTGAAACAGTCTGTCCGCGTGCTGTGCTGCGCCGTGTTATAGAGAGAGCTGCTGATATGGGTTTTGAATCTTTCGCCGCACTGGAATATGAATTCTTCCTCTTCGATGAAACTCCTGACAGCGTACGCGAAAAGAATTTTACTAACCTTAAGCCTATGACACCCGGCTGGTTCGGTTATTCAATGATCCGAAATTCAACCCATGCTGAGCTGTACCATGAACTGATGGCATTATCAGAACAGATGGATTTTCCCCTTGAGGGCATTCACACTGAAACGGGACCGGGAGTGATTGAGGCGGCCATTGCAGTTGATGATGCGATCAATGCTGCTGATAAAGCTGCTCTGTTCAAAACCTTTACAAAAGTGCTTGCTCAGCGCAATGGCCTGATGGCGACCTTCATGGCCAAATGGTCAAGCGATTATCCCGGCCAGAGTGGTCATATACATATATCATTGCGTCATAATGATGGCTCAGGCTCAGCTTTTTACGATACGACCAAGCGATACAACATGAATGACACTCAGCGGCAATTCGTTGCCGGTCAACAAAAACTTATGCCGCAGCTGTTATGTATGATGGCGCCCACCGTTAACAGCTATACTCGTTTGATCCCTGGGTTCTGGGCGCCTACTGATGCCACCTGGGGCGTGGAAAACCGTACCACCGCGCTGCGGGTGGTTCCCGGCAGTGAAAAATCACAGCGTGTTGAACACCGTTTAGGGTCGGCCGATGCTAATCCCTACCTGGCATTAGCCGCAGCGCTTGGTGCCGGGTTATATGGTATTGAAAAGCAATGGGAGCCGGAGCCTCAAATCAAAGGTAATGCCTACGATCAGGATCACCCGAAACATTTGTCTTTGCCCAGAACTCTTTGGGATTCTGCACAACTCTTTAAAGACTCTGGGGCGGCACGCACCCTCTTCGGGGAACCTTTTGTTGATCATTTTGCCGCAACACGCGAGTGGGAGGAACGTGAATTCCGCAAACATATTACCGATTGGGAGATGGAGCGTTATTTCGAAATTATTTAGTGCCTTACTCCTGAAAACCAGTCATAAAAAACAAGAAATCTGAAGAGTCGTTTGAAATTAGGAACTTAAAGATGAGTAATACCTTTTCTACTATCAGTCCGATTGATGGTTCTATCTACGCTGAAAGACCATACGCGACCAGGAGTCAGATTCAAATAACACTGGATAATGCCAGAACAGCACAACAGAGCTGGAAAAAGGTCCCCTTAAGTGAACGTAAAGCTTTGTGTTCAAAAGCGATAGACGCGTTTATTGCCAAAAAAGCAGAAATAGCAGAGGAGATCTGCTGGCAGATGGGGCGCCCTATACGCTCGGCTGCAAATGAAGTAAATAGTATGGAAGAACGTGCCCGTACCATGATCAAGTTGGCCGATCAGGGTTTGGCGCCTGTAAAACTTGATAAAAAACCTGGTCTTGATCGCTGGATTCAGCGTGACCCGGTCGGTGTGGTTTTTGTTATAGCACCCTGGAATTACCCCTATCTAACTGCAATTAACACAGTTATTCCAGCTATCCTTGCAGGTAATTCAGTTATTCTGAAACACTCGGCACAAACTCCATTATGTGCGGAACGACTGCACGAAGCTTTTAAAGAAGGTGGCTTGCCCGATACTGTTTTTCAGTACCTGCACCTGACACATAGTTACACCAAAATTGTCATCAGGGATGAACGAGTTAAGCGCATAGCCTTCACTGGATCTGTATCCGGCGGAGAGATGGTTGAGACGGCTGCATCCGGTCGCTTTATCAGTCTTGGCTTGGAGCTCGGTGGAAAAGATCCAGCTTATGTACGCGATGATGCCGATTTGGCAAATGCGGTACAGGCCACGATGGATGGGGCATTCTTTAATTCCGGTCAATCATGCTGCAGCATTGAGCGTATTTATGTGCATGAACTGGTCTACGAAGAGTTTGTGGAAAGGGCTGTGAAATGGGTGAAAAAACTTAAACTTGGACGTTCTGATGACCCTGAAACTACTTTGGGTCCTTTAGTGCGTGCCAGTGCCGCTGATTTTGTGCGTGAACAGGTTCGAGAGGCGATCGCCCAGGGCGCGGTAGCGCATATTCCAGCCGGTGAAATTTTATTGGATAAAGTTGGCAGCCCCTATCTCGGACCACAGGTTCTCACTCAGGTGAATCATACAATGCGTATAATGACTGAAGAAAGCTTCGGACCCGTTATAGGCATTCAAAAAGTCGGCTCTGATAAAGAAGCTGTAGGATTGATGAACGAGAGTGAGTTTGGTCTTACTTCTGCTATCTTTACCAGAGATATAGCCGTCGGTATTGAACTGGGGCAGCACGTTGACACAGGCACTTTTTTTATAAACCGATGCGATTATCTTGACCCGGAACTGGCCTGGACCGGAGTAAAAAACTCGGGCAAGGGTTGCAGCCTGTCTGTGGTTGGATATGGGGCTCTGACTCGACCAAAATCATTTCATATCAAAACTGAAGTTTAAGAGAACACTTGCTATTGCTCCAACTCTGAGGTAATGGATATCGGCTGTTCAGGCTGCTTATTTGAAACTATTGGTAAGAGGATTCTTGATACTACTCTGCCAGACTCCAGAGGTACTATATTTCAACAGATATTTACAGATGCTGTTGATGGGGATTTAGTGCCTTACTCCTGAAAACCAGTCACTCTTTTCAGTACCCCCTTGAGGGGTGTAAAAAACAAGAAATCTGGAGAGTGCATTGAAATTAGGAAGTTAAAGTAATCACCAAGGCACTTATACTCTTCAAGCGGGTACTGAAAAGAGTGCAGGCTTTTTTACCGTTTACCGGTGTTAGAAGGTACTGATCCAAACATTTTAAAAATTCCGATTTATTCGGGGTATGAATACTATGAAAGTCGCAATACTACAATGTGGTGAAGTTCTGAAGCAATTTCGGTCCAAAACTGGTCGCAGGAATGAGATGGTCCAGGATATGTTTGACGTTATAGACGGGGACTTTGAATTTGAAAATTTCGATTGCCAGAAGGATTATTTTCCAGACAATGTAGACAGTTATGATTTTTATATCATAACAGGAAGTAAAGCTGGAGTTTATGAAAATAAACGATGGATTCAAACGCTTATACAATTTGTCCAGCATTTGAACGATAAGAAAAAGAAGGTGATCGGAATTTGCTTTGGACATCAGGTAATCGCAACGGCATGTCATGGAATGGTTGAAAAGTCTGAAAAAGGGTGGGGTGTTGGTATCGCCGCAAATCGTCTTGTCTCTGCTCCTGAGTGGATGACTGAAACGAAGAATGAATTAAATTTTCTGGTCAGTCATCAGGATCAGGTTACAGCACTGCCAGAAAATGCACGTGTAATTGCTGAGAGTGACTTTTGTCCTTTTTTTATCGTGCAGTGGAACGATCATTTCTTGAGTACTCAGGGACATCCGGAGTGGAGCAAGGCATACTCAGAGGCTTCAATGATTAAAAGAAAAGGAATCATTCCACCTGAGCGAATTGAGTCTGGACTGGACTCATTGTACATTGAACCTGATAACGGTTTGTTTGCACGCTGGATCATCGATTTTGTACGACATTGAAATCTAAGAATTTCTCTATTTGCGATTTAAATTTTTATATCCAGCGACAAAATTCGATAAAAGCGGCTAATTCATAGTTGACCTTTATTATCCCATTTTTTACAAGTTTGTTTTTGCAGAGCGACTCATTTGACAGTCAAAGTGCGTTTTTAGTACCTTACACTTTAATGTCTTGTTTTTAGTGACAGAAAATAAATATTCTTATTTGAAAACTTTATGTTAGAAACAACTCCAAGGTACTTATACCCCCTTGTGGGGTGTTAAATTGTCGAGGTATATCTCAAAATATGCTGGGGAAGCTGATAGTTGATGACGGAGTGAGAGACGCCGAGGTCCGTTACATTTGATTTTTTGATTATGAATGAAACTCAGCTACTTTTTCGTCATTCTCGCGTAGGCAATGGGGGCCGCAGCCGCTTTAGGGGTGAAAAAGGGGATCCCTTCCCGTGAAATTTCCTCAAAAGACATCGTCGCTTTGACAGTTGAGCATGGCGCTGTACCCTTAAAATAGGTTGGCATAGTTTCTTATACCCCACGAGGGGGTATAAGTACCATGGTGGTATATATAACCACACAATTTCAAGCTACATTCCTCTGTTTCTTGTTTTTTA
>CAXMTO010000455.1:0-4473 GCA_964196355.1 uncultured Myxococcota bacterium | reverse complement strand
GATGGGATGACCGATCGCTACGCTGCCTCCGTTCACATTTACCTTCTGTACATCAAGTTCCAAAACGCGATTGATAGCTACCGAAGTGCCGCTAAAAGCCTCATTAATCTCGAAAATTTCGACATCTGATATTGAGATTCCTTCTTTTTCCAATACTTTTGGAATCGCAAGAATCGGCGCCATAAGTACATATTTAAGATCGATTCCGGCTGAGGCCTGGGCACCGATGGAGGCCAATATGGTACAACCAGATTCTTCTGCCTTCTCACGGCTCATAATCATTATTGCGGCGGCACCATCACTGATAACCGATGCGTTGCCGGCTGTCCCCACTCCTTCTTTTTTAAATGCAGGGCGCATTTTTTCAAGACTTTCATAACTTGTTTCAACAGGACATTCATCCGTTTCGAACAGTTTCTCCTGACCTCTTTTCACAGGGATAGAAATCGGTGCTATTTCATCTTTAAATATTCCATCCCGGACTCCCTTCAAGGCCTTTAGATACGAATCCTCGGCAAACCTGTCCTGCTCTTCACGGGTAACATTCCATTTTTCACAGATCAGTTCATTTGACATCCCCATATGGAAATCGTTAACTACATCCCACAGTCCATCATGGACCATGTGGTCCTCAATTTTCCCAGGCCCCATCCTGTGTCCCCAGCGACCTTTCTCGATATAATATGGTGCAAAACTCATGTTTTCCATACCGCCGGCAACTATGACATCTGCATCTCCGCACTGAATAGCCTGAGCTGCCAGCATCACACTTTTAAGAGAAGACCCGCACACTTTATTTACCGTAATTGCCTCTATTTCCGGAGGGAGACCTGCTTTTATGGCAGCCTGCTTTGCCGGGTTCTGCCCATAACCACAGGGGAGAACCATGCCCATGATGCACTCATTCACCTCTTTATCGCCAACCCCTGCTCGTGTCAGCGCCTCCCGTATGACATGAGCTCCAAGATCCGTGGCACCAATTTTGCTGAGAGAACCACCAAAACTTCCAAAAGGAGTCCTTACCGCACTGACTATCACCGCCTCTTTCATATTTATCTTCTCCGCTGCTTGAATTAACAGACACTTTTACAATGATGCATTGACCAATAAAATCCGACCAAGCGCTCAATCATTTTTTATATGTGACTCACGAACAAATTTTTGTCAATCTTTTTGTTTTTTTTATAATATGATGGAATCGTAAGTAGCCGACTGAACCACGCCACTCTTTATTCGCTTTTACTGTTTTCCGTCCGGGAATACAATTGATCCTGCCCGGTACTATAGCTCCCTGGCCATCAATTGATAAAAAACCTTTGACAAAAAGATACATATATTATTTAGTAAATTCAGCAAACCGACCGAGCGCTCAGTTGCGATAATCTTTCAAGTCTGTCTAAAGAAGTAATGGCCCTGAATTTGATGGATGAGGATGAGCAGAAAAAGGCTGCGGCAAAGTCCTTGTAGCTGGCCTCAAACAGTTTGTGCCGGCACTCACTGAATAATGGAAACCCTTTAAACCTGGTGGGACAAGAGAGCTCATAGAGGGGAATTAGAATGGCAGTAAAACATGACGATGAACGCGAGATTGAAACACAGATTAAAAACAAAACTCTCGTTAAGGAACGCAGACGACAAATAGTCGATGCAGCGGTAAAACTGTTTATTCGAAACGGGTACCACAAAACAACAACCCGTGCACTGGCCAAGGAAACCGGGCTGTCTATAGGCTCACTCTATGAATATATTACAACAAAAGACGATGTCCTCTATCTCGTAGGCATAGCCATTCACTCAGAAGTTGAACAGGGGGTGAAGGACGCCCTGGCTCGCTCCAGTCAAAGTGAAGATGCTCTTGCTGATGTAATAAAAGAGTATTTCCTGGTCTGCAACAGGATGAGCGACCATGTACTTCTAATGTACCAGGTAACCCACTTCCTCCCAGAGAAATGGCAAAAAAAGGTATTGGAAGCTGAAATTAGAATAACCAATCTCTTTATTGAAACCATGAAAGAACTTCGAGATTCCGGCAAGCTGCCGAACCTCGATGACCATACCATTCTTCTCATCGGGCACAACATTTCTGTTATGGGACACACCTGGGCATTCAGGCGATGGTATTTTGCAAAATATTTTACCATTGACCAATATACTGCCCAGCAGACTCTTTTTATTAAACGTTTTCTTGGAGAAACAGAATAATAGCTGCGAGGGAAAATAAGTGCAGACGACAACCCAGAAAAAGACAGAAGGTGAAATCATGAATGCTGATATTGATATCTACAGACCTCAGAATGTTGTCCGTGTAATTACTGCGACCTCACTCTTCGATGGCCACGACGCTTCGACGAATATAATGCGCCGCATACTTCAGGACTCAGGAGTTGAGGTTATTCACCTTGCCCATAACAGGTCAGTTCAGGAATTGGTTGACACTGCAATAGCAGAAGATGCCCAGGGAATCGCCATGTCCAGCTATCAGGGAGGACATCTGGAAGCATTTAAATACATGATTGACCTCCTTGAGGAAAAAGATTCATCCCACATTAAGGTCTTCGGCGGCGGAGGTGGCGTCATAGTCGCAGAAGAAATCAAAGAGCTTGAGGAGTATGGAGTTGCAAAAATCTATTCCCCTGAAGATGGTCGTACCATGGGGCTTCAGGGGATGATAAACGATATGATTCAGATGATGGATTTCAGTACACTTCCCCTCCACAATCTTCATCCGGATAATCTGAACTGCAATGACCAGAAAGCAATCGGTGGTTTCATAACTGCTGTACAGCAGGCAAAATCCGGACGAGAAGGAAATCTTACCGAACTTATGGAACTGATTTCACCTCTCACCGACCAAAAAGATCCACCTGTAATCGGCATTACAGGAACAGGAGGGGCCGGAAAATCTTCATTGACAGATGAGATAATTGTCAGATTCCTTCTGGATATCAAGGATATTTCCATAGCTGTTATCTGCTGTGATCCGTCCAGGAAGAAGACAGGAGGGGCACTGCTGGGTGATCGAATTCGTATGAACTCTATATCGAACTCAAATAAAGTTTATATGCGTAGCCTTGCAACCCAGGGGTCTTCTACTGAAGTTTCAGAGTCCCTGCCGGAAGTGATCAAGGTCGTTAAGGCAGCCGGCTTTGACCTGATTATTGCAGAAACCGCCGGAATAGGGCAAGGCGACTCAAAAATAACTGACATATCAGACATTTCAATTTATGTAATGACCAGCGAGTTTGGTGCCCCATCCCAGCTTGAAAAGATTGATATGCTTGATTATGCCGACCTCATCGTAGTCAATAAATTCGAAAAAAAGGGCGGCGATGACGCTATTCGTGACATCCGCAAACAGGTTCAGAGAAACCGAAAACAGTGGGAAACAGATCCCAGGGATTTCCCTGTATTCGGTACTATTGCCTCCAAGTTCAACGATGACGGTGTCACCGCCCTTTATCATGCAATCATTGAAGAATTGAACAGCAAGAAGTCCCTGGGCCTCTCCCCTTCTCTTTCCAAACCAGATGGCAAAACATCTTCGTCGAAAACTATTGTTATCCCTTCAGAAAGAATACGCTACCTCTCTGAAATCAGTTCGACCGTCCGTAATTACCATGCCAATACGATAAAACAGGCGCACGCAGTCAGGCAAAACAACCATATTCAGCAGACCGCAGATCTGCTCGGGTTAAAAGGAGACGAAAAAACAGATGAACTTCTTACTCTCCTCGAATCTAAAGCTGCACAAATTTCAAAGAATATAGAAAAAGAGACAGAGGACACACTTCGCAGTTGGGAGGATATGAAAGAGGCATACTCCGGAGATGAATACGTTTATACAGTTCGAGGCCGTGAGATTCGGGTTCCACTCTATTCAGAGTCGCTGTCTCATTCAAAATTCCCAAAAATCTCTTTACCTAAATTCTGCGATCCCGCTGATATATACAGTTGGATGCGAAAAGAGAATCTTCCTGGTTACTTTCCCTATACTGGAGGCGTTTTTCCTATGAAGCGGACGGGGGAAGACCCAACCCGCATGTTCGCAGGCGAGGGGGGCCCTGCCCAGACTAACAGGCGCTTCAAACTACTCTCTGAAAACTATGACGCCAAGAGGTTATCCACCGCTTTTGACTCTGTAACTCTTTACGGATGGGACCCTGCTGTCCGACCGGACATCTATGGCAAGATAGGAACATCCGGGGTGAGTATCTGTACTCTCGACGACCTCAAACTCCTCTACGACGGCTTCGATCTCTGCACTCCCACAACCTCAGTGTCTATGACCATTAATGGACCGGCACCTATAATCCTTGCCATGTTCATGAATGCTGCCATCGATCAGCAGATTGATAAGTTTTCGACCGAAATGAATCGGGAACCGGACAGAGCTGAAGCTGAAAAAATCAAGACAGATGTGCTGTCTAATGTACGCGGTACAGTTCAGGCAGATATTTTAAAAGAAGATCAGGG
>CAXMTO010000454.1:0-3840 GCA_964196355.1 uncultured Myxococcota bacterium | reverse complement strand
AAGTGGAAGACTCACCAAATCACAACTGAGCGCTGTTTTGGCAGGTAGCTCTGTTGGTTTACGTTTTTCGATTGGAAAATCTTCATTTGTCTGGTCCGGCAGCGGGTTGAAAAAGGATTTCGATCAGCTACTGCAGCTGCTGTACACGCTTATTTTTGATCCTGGGTTGAGGGAAAATGTTTTTGATTCCGTGATGACCGGTGTGGAACAGATGTACCGAAAAAATGAGCGAGACATTGATGGCGCAATATCCCTGCAAATCAAACCTTTTCTTGCTTCAGGCAATCCTCACTTTGGACTTCCTCCGTGGAAAACAGTGAGTTCGATCAGCTATAACCAATTATCAACCTGGGTTCAGTCAATTGTTCCTGCAGAGGGGATGGAAATTTCTGTGGTTGGTGATTTTGATAAAGAGGAAATTGTAAATGGCGTCAAAAAGTATTTTTCTACAATCAATTTGGTTAAAGATACGGTTATTGATCCAACCAGCGTAACCTTCCCTCAAGGTAAAAATATAGTTTCTGAGATAAAGACCTCTATAGACAAATCCATTATTATGGTGGCGTGGCCCACTGATGATTTCTGGGATATAAATCGTACCCGTCGCCTCCATATACTTGCCTCTGTGTTTGAGGATAGAATTATGAAGGTAATTCGGGAGAAATGGGGCGCTACCTATTCCCCCGATGTGTATAGTTCCAACAGCAGGGTCTATAAAGGATACGGTTTCCTGGCGACAAAAATGGTGGTTAAACCCGGTGAAGAAGAGAAAATAACGGAAGAAATACTCTCCCTGGCCGATGAATTACATCTTAGGGGAGTAACCGAAGAGGAACTGACAAGAGCGAAAGAACCAATGATTACTTCTATCAGTGACACTATAAAGCGAAATAGTTACTGGCTTCACTCAGTTTTATCAGGGTCTTCCAGATACCCGGATCAACTGCAATGGCCTCAATCCATTATGAGTGATTATTCTGCGATTACTACTGAGGAAATTAATATACTGGCAAAAAAATATATGGTTAACGCTAAGGCCGCTACTGCTACGGTAAAACCTGGCAAGCATGAGGGAGTCGAGTAGACGGGCTAAGGGATAACAGCCTGTAAAGCTGTGTTGGGGTCATCGCCCTTCTTGGGTTTTGAAAAGATATTCCTCAACAATCAAGCCATATCTCAATGTATAGACGAAACTGATGGTTTTCCGGTTTCAAAATGGTAACAGGGGGTTTTGAGGCTTGGGAGAAATTCTGAGAGAAGTCTTGTATTGTTGCTGTTTATGTACTACAATACGTACGAAAACGATACGTGTACCATTGGGCCCAGGTGAAGGTGGCAGATTTTCCGGGTCATTACGTCACATGGAGGAAAAAATGCAGACGGCAAAAGTTTCAGATTATCGTACTCATCTATCGGAATATCATCAACGCATTATGGATGATCGTGATCCGATACGAATAGCGAGCCGAAGTGGAGATATTGTAATATTGCCTGCAGATGATTATGAAAATCTGGTAGAAACTATCTATATCCTTAAAGATAAGGTAACCATGGACAGCTTGCTGAAAACACGCACAGAAATGGCCAATAAATCTTTTCAGGGGATAGAGGTGAAAAGTGCATTCAAAGATATCATGGGCACTTAAGATCAGCCCTCAAGCTGAAAAGGATCTAGCCTGGTTTCGTAAGAGAGATCGTAAACTCTATCAAAAGTGTTTTGATTTGACCTTAGCGGTGCTGAAAAATCCGATGGCCGGTATTGGCAAGCCTGAACCACTTAAATATTTAGGTGGTAATACCTGGTCTCGGCGGGTAAGTCTGGAGCATCGAATGGTTTACGAAATTTTTGATAATCTTGTTATTGTTGCTGCCTATCGATACCACTATTGAGAGTACCTCACAGCTGAAAGCCTGTCGCTCAGTTCAGTACCCCCTTGAGGGGTGTAAAAAACAGGTAAGCGCAGACTCCGAGAAAAAGCTGTAACCCCAGAGGACACAGAGAGCACAGAGAAAAGAATGTTTTTAGGATTGAGATGTCTATAAGGAATGACGAAAATGAGGGGTAAAAGGTGTCGGTGACAAGAGATTTGCAGGACTTGGTTTAAAAAGGTGCTTTTTTTAAGACCGGGCAGTTCAAAAACGCCCGTTATACTTTGGAGTTTGAGTATCTACTTGAAGAGGAATAAAGGAATAGGCATAAATTCCCCGGGGGTCTCCCAGCTGAAGTAGATTCTCGAGTTGTGAGTATGCTGAATTTTTCAATCGGGTTAACGTGGGATTGGAAAGCTTCAAGCTATTTGCAGTGAATCTGCTTTCAAATTGTGTCGTCAAATATTGGAAAAACTGGTCCTTTACTGTCACTGGTCTACTAATATATTCTGTCTGAAAGTCAGTCAAAGATGCCAGTTTTGCCGCAGAGGTAACTGCCTCGTCAAGTGTTCCCAGCTTATCAACCAATCCAAGAGATTTTGCGGTCTGTCCATCAAAGACACGACCCTGGGCAATATTTTCCACATGAGCCCTGTCAAGGTTCCGCCCTTCTGTGACAATGGTGAGAAATTGGTCGTATCCATGAGTAATTCCGAGCTGAATGGCTGATCGCAATTCCTCAGGAAGCGGTTTTGTCAGATTAAGGCCTGATGCCAAAGGTGTTGTTCCGACGCCGTCACTGTAGACACCGAAAGAGGCCAGAGTTTTTTCGAAAGTGGGGATAGCTCCGAAAATACCAATTGATCCGGTGAGAGTGGCGGGGGATGCCCATATTTCATCACTGTTTGCCGCGATCCAGTAGCCGCCCGAAGCGGCAACGGTTCCCATGGAAACGACAAAAGGTTTACCGCTGTTCTGCAGTGCAAGCACTTCCTGTCTAATAATTTCAGAAGCAAAAGCAGACCCCCCCCCTGAGTTGATACGCAAGACGACAGCCTTAATTGTGTCGTCTCCACGGGCTTTTCGTATGAGCTCACCGAGAGAATCGCCACCAATCAGCCCGGTCGGCTGCGTTCCAGGTACTATATTTCCCTCGGCGATGATAACACCGATTTTGTCCGAACCGGAACCATCGCTTTCGTAGGTATGATTGACCCTGCTGTAGTAATCGGAGGAAGATATGGTATGAGGAGATGGACTGGTTTCATTTCCTGATACTGTTTGAAGGTAAGCGGAGAGCTGCTGCCGGGTCAGGATTTGATCAATAAAACCTAATTTGAGTGCCAGTTCTGCACTATTTCCCTGAGTAGATTGCAGTTGGGATGCAATATCGGTTGTATATTTGGTTATGGCGTTTTTGTCCAGACTGCGCTGTCTGTTGACATCATCGGTATATATTTTCCAGAGAGCGGAAAGCCATAATTCATTCTGCAATCGATCCTCTTGCGACATATCATTTCGCATAAAAGGTTCAAGGGCCGACTTATAGGTACCGACCTTGAAAATATTATAGTTGATCTGCAGCTTTTCAAGGGCCTTTTTGAAATAGAGTCGGTAAACGCCGAAACCATGAAGGTCGACTATTCCCATGGGATTAAGAATGATATTATCGGCATATGACGCCAAATAATATTGTGTCTGGGTAAAGTAATCTTCGGCTGCAATGACCTTCTTGTTCGGTGAGCGGAACCGCTCAATTGCCTTGCCGATTGCCATCAGCTGGTTAAGACCCGCATATTTCAGTTGTTTCAGGTCGAGGAGCAGAACTGATATGTTTTCATCTTTTGCAGCGGTATTAATAGTATCAATAATGTCTTGAAGCAGGGTCTCTGGTCTGTTTTCTGTGCCCATTGAAGAGTCGAGAAAATTTTCTAAAGCTGAGGTGTTTTTTTTCTCTTCAACAATATTTCC
>CAXMTO010000453.1:0-4151 GCA_964196355.1 uncultured Myxococcota bacterium | reverse complement strand
CCAGCAGATATGATCACATCCGGAGTCTCACTGCGTTCGCTTACCTGCAGCGTCGCTACCCCAGCAAACATAGACTACTATAGTTCACTGGGGTGCTTCTTGAATATGTAATCATCTTTGCTGGTGAGAAATCCGGGTTAGGTGAGTGGTGCCACACCCACCTCACCTTACCTCATAACACCGCTATGCATCTATGCAGGTCAGGTGACAGCAGACAGCAAATGTAAAGAGTTTCAACTTACAGGAGTAACTATGTTGTAAATGAGGCCGATCTCCAGGCTCTGATTATGAGTGTTTTTTTTATGGCATATCATGTTTAATAAACTCAGAATAGGTTTTCAGCACATCCTGTACGGCTCCTTCCAGTATTTCTTTGCCGATTTCTATGGTTGCCAGTGAGGAATCAGACGCGATCCTGCCGTCGGGAAATTTGTTTTCATAGTCAAAACAGTCCCTGAATGTATTGTCCGGCGCGATTTTAGGAATCAGGTCTGCAGTTTTAACCGCATCAGGATGGGCATAAAAGCTCAAGGAGATTTCTGAAGGGGTGGCATGGTGGCCTTCTGCACCTTTGAAATATTTGTCCGACAGCTCTTCAATGCGTTTACCTTCATACCAGTTACAGGATTTCAGGCGAAGGGAAGTCGGTTGCCTTGACAAACTGTACCCTGCATAGAGTTCCGAGAATGCCGTTTTAATGGAATTTACATTTCCGCCATGGCCGTTTAAAAAAAAGATATGGGTGAACCCGTGCCCGGAAAGAGACTGTGCCACGTCGTTGACCAATGCAATCAAGGTGGTCGGCCGCAAGGTGATACTGCCAGGGAACGACAGGTGATGCTGGGACATGCCAACAGGCAAGGTGGGCGCCACCAAGGCCCCAGAACGGTCGCCGATTTCTTTGGCAATGGTTTCCGGGCAGATGAAATCGGTACCGATATGCCCCATGGGGCCGTGTTGTTCGGTTGATCCAATAGGAATAATAATGTCCTTTCGTTTTGTCAGGTACTCTTTGACGTCACACCAGGTGGATAGTTTGAGTTGCATGGTTGATCCTTATTATATCGTTTTGATCCAATGTTCTGACAGAATATGGGGGCTGTTAATGGAAAATGAACCTTACTCCAATATAAACACCCCCCACGCTGCAAAAGCAATTTATAAAAAGGATCATAGCTACGATTCGTAATCGGTTACGTTTATGGTCAACCACAGATACACAGCTATCGAACACTCGATGATATTCGTAAATTTTCTAAATATGGAAAAGTTTTCCATTTTACTCTGTACCAGGGAATACTAATCTACAACGTATCAGTAGAACCTCCGAGAAAAGTAAGTTGAATCAGATAAGAGTTAGATCTTTTGGGCCAGTACTAAGGTGTCGTGGTGGAATTCCGATGAAGCGGTTTTGAAGAGGGGAGTGCTGTACATAATAGTACTTGTCTGATCAACTCCTCATCCAGGTTGTGCTCCAGTAATGTTCGTCTGACGATGGCAATCAGATTAAAGACGTTACCGTTTTTACCGGTCAGTTTGCATTCTGGTTTCATATCTCACCCCCTAAATTTTAATCTTAGATATCTCGGATACTGGCTTCGTTTGCCAGTGCTCCAGTAATTCACAGTCAATCTCGATACCGTTGATACCGATTGCCTTCAATTCACTGAAAGAAATGTAACTCCATTCGGCGTTTTCCACGTCCATGTTCAAAATAGCATGGCCGAAGAACAGATCATTGCGGTCATATTCGGCGATGTACCAGTCGCAACCGCCGATGAAGAAATGCAGATGGATGATTTTATCTTTGATTGGAACAGATTCGGTTTCGTACAAGCGGGGGATACGAGCAAGACGTTCTTTTGTGGGTTTATACCACATATTGTCACCTCATGTTGTTGAATTAATGAGGTTTTCAAAAATAACATTCACCTTGGGGGATTTAAACCGGAGAGCTGAGGAGGTGGTTCGTTAGGAGAGCACAGGGATTTTCGTAGAGTAACATTGCAATGAAGAAAAATTGCCTGTACAATCAAACAATTAAAGCACGTATTCTCGTTTGTAACTGTTTGGAATTGCAATAATATATCCTAAGGGAGATTTGAGAGTAAATGAGCACTGGAGCATTAGGTACAGGGATGGTTTGGACGAACAGCGCAGTAACCTTTTACTTTGGGGCTGCCATTGGTGTAATACTTGTCATTGGATTTGTGATAATATTTGTAAGAATGCATAAGATCCATAAAGAATACCGTGAAACATTAGCAAAAAAATATAGCACTGGAGATATTATATGCCATGATAATTCAGCACATTATTTTGGTATGGAATTGTTCAAAGGTAAACAAAACAGAGGAAAAGGTGTTCTTGTTCTTGCACATAATGAATTGTATTTTTTAAAATTGCTTCCCAAAATTGAACTATGCATTCCTCTCAAACGGATAAAAAGATGTGTGGCGACTACGAATTTTTTAGGGAAGTCTGTTCACAAACCCTTACTCAAAGTAGATTTTAATGATGAGGATGGTGCATTGAATTCGGTGGCCTGGCATGTAAAGAATTTGGTAACTTTTGAAAATTCTTTAAAGCTTCAGAGGAAAAAAAATCGACCGAAAAAAAGGAAATAATGCATCAGGTGAACCAGTGACTTTCGTGTTCAGTTGCTGAAGCCTAAAACTAGATCAATATCTTACTGAAAATCAGGCTTTTCAAAAAAATATAGCTCTATTGAATACTGACATCGAACAGAGTCAACATTTAGTGGAAATATGTTGACTTTAGGTGGCGGTAATTTTGTTACGCATATGGTTGCAATCTGACTATTTCTCACAAGGGATATGGCTATACGATTAAATTAAGACGACAGGCTACCGTTTTGGGCTCGTGGACTCAAGGTTGTGAACATAATCAAAATGAGGTTTGATAACGAGGCAAAACGAGAGGGAAAATGTTTAACTGGCTACGAAATCGACGCAGACAAAAGATATTTAGAACTCCTTTCCCGCTGTCGTGGCGAGACATCATGCGAGAGATGGTAAAGCATTATTCGTATCTTGATCATGTAGAAAAAAATCGGCTCGAACAACTCGTTCAGATTTTTATTGCCGAGAAAAATTTTGAAGGACAACTGTTACGCTGCCTCCTTCAAGGCTCAGTGTTTTTGCTGATACTCCGATGATTGTACCAGATCAACAGGCCATTTTAGGTATGGCGTCGTTACGGGGACCTGTAATTCTGGTTTGGGATGCAGTGGAGCGAGGAGCCCGTCATCCTGAGCGGGGGCATAATGTGGTGTACCATGAATTCGCCCATATTCTCGATATGCGAGATGGTACTGCTGATGGCACCCCTGAGCTTTTGAATGGGAAACTCTATCATGCCTGGGTAGAGGTGTGCAGCAAAGAGTTCTTTAAGCTGAAAAAGGATGCTGAAAAAGGACGTAAAAGCTTGCTTGACTCCTATGGTGCTGTGCATGAAGCTGAGTTTTTTGCTGTAGCTACTGAGCTTTTTTTTGATCGGCCGCTTCGTATGAAACGTGAATACCCTGATCTTTATGTCGTCTTGTCTGCATATTATCGACAGGATACTGCTGAACGGCAACACCTCCAGCAACAATCTGCATCAGAATTGAAGTAAATTAGTGGGCCTTTACCCAATGTTTTTCAAGCTGTTCCCTTGGTTAGATCTTTTGTAAACGATAATATTATCGGTAATGACAGTAGCTTGATACTATTGCAAAACTAATATTTAGAAAATGAGACTGAGCCTCACGTATTTTTCGGTGAGGTTTAGTTATCGACTGACGAATAAAGGCAGAATACCCTCATCAGAGATGTACAGGAAGAAGGTATAAATCAGGTAGAAATGGACTCTCAAGAGATTCACACTACCAATATCAACCCTTCATACGAAAGTAGTATCAGTCATCCGATGCTGGAAGAATGGAGTAATTCTCTCGGTTTATTCACCCCAAAGCGGTATTGCAAATTAAAATAGATAGGGTTACCTTGCTAGGAGCCTGTCCGAGAATAAGCAGTTCTTCTCAAATCGAGGCATTTATAAAAAATAAGCACAGACATATAGTTGATATGACGAGCATTATTTTTTAGATAATAACGAAGAGTTGGGGAGAAATGCATTCTCGGACAAGC
>CAXMTO010000452.1:0-18321 GCA_964196355.1 uncultured Myxococcota bacterium | reverse complement strand
TCCTCAAGTAGGGCTTCCATCTGTAACTCCATGGCCTTCTTGGCCTTCTGATGAAAACCGGAGTTAATCAGGGGCTGGCCGCAGCAGGTCTGTTTCTTATTGAAAATGACCCGACAGCCAAGTTTTTCCAGCAGCAATACTGAATCCCTGGCCACATCCGGGAAAACGGTATCAGCAAGACAAGTGGAAAAGAAAGAAACTGTTTTCATAATATTTACCTTTAGCTGTCGCGGGCAATTTAATTAGTACCTTACTCCTGAACTTCTGTAAGAAAAAACAAGGAACCGAGGAATGTCTTTCAAAATTATGTTGTTGGATATATCACCATGGTACTTATATTATACCCCCTTGTGGGGTGTTGGATGGAGAGAATGCTGTAATCTTGGCTGACGTCATTGCCTCAATACTAATAGCATATATTTAGCCGGCAGGCAAATTTTCAAAAAGAAGAAGGTGGAGGTGCGGGTTAATTACATTTCAATACGAACAGTAACACCCCACAAGGGGGTATAAGTACCTTGAAGGTTTTTCTAACATTATGATTTCAAAAATGAATGTGTGTTTTCTGTCATTCTGTTCAATACCCCCTTGAGGGGTGCAAAAAAAAGGAATTTAAGAGTAAGGTACTAAACAGCATGAACGAGAATCTATGGTATACTATATCAAGATCAGTTCTTCTTTTTGAAGCTGTTCAGGTCAGAAAAATTGAGTGAGATGGATTGAAAAAGGAGGCTGTTATATATGGAAAAAATGAAGGCTCTGGTTAAAGCCAAAAAGGAACCGGGATTGTGGATTGAAGAAGTCCCTGTTCCTGTTCCTGACCATGATGAGGTGTTAATAAGGATCCAGCGGACCGCAATTTGCGGTACTGATGTGCATATTTATAACTGGGATGACTGGTCTCAGTCGACTATCCCCGTACCAATGCATATTGGACACGAATTTGTCGGAGTGATTGAAGAAGTCGGCTCCACCGTCAAAGGGTTCAACCATGGAGATCTGGTGTCGGGGGAGGGACATCTTGTCTGCGGCCATTGTCGAAATTGTCTGGCCGGCAGACGGCATCTCTGCATGCGTACAAGCGGCGTTGGTGTGAACAGGCCCGGGGCTTTTGCTGAATATCTTGTTATTCCGGTGACAAATGTCTGGTACTGTGATGCTAGTATTCCGCTGGATGTAATCGCCTGTTTTGATCCTCTGGGCAATGCTGTACACACTGCTCTTTCTTTTGATATTCTGGGAGAAGATGTTCTGGTCACCGGGGCTGGACCTATCGGCTGTATGGCGGTAGCTGTTGCCAGGCATGCTGGAGCGCGCCATATAGTCGTAACCGACGTGAATCCGTACCGTCTGAAATTGGCTGAAGCGGCGGGTGCCTCGATGACTGTTGAGGTCGGTAAGGACGACTTGAGCGAAGTGAAGGAACAGCTCGGTATGAAAGAGGGGTTCGATGTAGCCATGGAAATGTCCGGCAGCCCGGCGGCGCTCACCACCATTCTCGAAAACATGTGTCATGGCGGTAAAATTGCACTGCTCGGCATACTCACTAAAACAAGCGATTTTGACTGGAACAAAGTTATCTTTAACGGTCTGACCCTGAAGGGTATATACGGCAGGGAGATGTTTGAAACCTGGTACAAAATGAGTTCCATGATTCAAAGTGGTCTCAACATTGAGCCACTGATTACCCATCGGTTTCACTATACTGAATTTGAAGAGGGATTTAGAGTGATGGCATCCGGGATGTCAGGTAAAGTGATACTGAATTGGGATTGATCAAAGGCTACCCTGGAGAATTTCATGACACTGAAACGATTGGATAAAGCGCTGGCAGAAGAATTGAGAGAACTGAGAGAAGAAGGCAGGGCGAAAAATCCGGAACGGATAATAACCGAATATATTGCTCCGGAAGGGGAGTGGGGGCCTCGCTATAAACTGGAGGGTGAAAAACAGAAGTTTATACGTATGAATTCCAATTCGTATCTTTCACTTTCCAACAACAGGGCGGTCATGACCGCTGCCGATAAGGCTACCCGTGATTTCGGGGTCGGTCCCGGAGCAGTGCGCTTTATTGACGGTACTTTTGCCTATCATATAGATCTTGAAAAGCGGATTGCTGATTTCACATCCAAACCCGCTGCCAAGATTTTTAACTCAGCATACACCTCCAACTGTGGGCTGGCCCTTACTGTCGGCAATAAAAAAACTCACTGGATAGGTGATCAACTCAATCACAACAGCATCATTCGCGCAATGCGTATTGCTGGTGTCCCGCGTGAAAATAAAGGTATCTATCAGCATAACAATCTTGAAAACCTGAAGCGCTGCCTGAGCCAGGTGGAGAAAGGTATTGAGCGAGTCATCGTAATTTATGATGGTATTTTTTCGATGCGTGGCGACAATGCTCCCATAGATAAGATAAATGAGGTTGTTGCCCCATACAGAGGACAGTTCAAAGATGGAGTAATAACTGTGGTGGATGACTCGCACGGTATAGGTGCCTATGGGCAGACCGGCAGGGGAACTCCTGAGCACTGTAATGCATCTCCCGATATCATAATAGGCACCTTTGGCAAAGCATTCGGGGTAAATGGTGGTTTCATAGCAGCGAGTGAGCAGGTGATTGAGGCTGTAAGGCAGAAGGCAGATACGTACATCTACACAAACCCGCTGAGTGTTGCCGATTGTGCAGCCGCAGTTAAGGCTCTTGATATTTGTGACTCAGCTGCTGGAAGAGGATTGCTTGGAAGATTGAAAGAACGAACTGACCAGTTTAGAAAAGGGTTGGATACGTTGGGGAGGGAATCAATTCCAGGACCACACCCGGTGGTACCGCTGTTGGTGAGAGATACGGTAAAAACCCATGAACTCGTCGCTGCTCTGTTTAGAAAGGCTATCTTAGTGGTCGGTCTGACGTTCCCGGTGGTTCCAAAGGGCGATGAACTTCTTCGCTTTCAGATCAACGCTGCGCATACTGAGTTTGACATTGATTATGTCCTTGAAGTGTTAGAGGAATTCTCATAATAAGGATCAGTTCATCCAGTCCATTCTTGAATAATTCAATCCGTTCCCTTGGGTCACTTTTGACATTACCCTGAAGCCAGCGTTGAGGTTAATGCAAATTCACTCCTGTCATTTTCTCTGCAGTATTTCTGCGTAACACTTTGTAAACACTATGGTTTTATCCTTTTCCCTCTCCTATCAAGATTCCTTAATGTAATTATCAAAATTTAGGAGTTTCCAAAAATGAGTTTTTCATTTAAGAGTAGGGAGCTTTTCATTACCACTGAGTGGTACATGGAGCCATTCGGCAGTAATCCATATTTTAGCGCAAAACTTCGTTATTACAGGTGTGCAGCAGTTTTTGTGCAGTCATACAAGGAGAGAAGGTTCGTGATGCGTAATTTCAATGATGACATTTCAGATCCGGGAAAATTTGTTGTGACCCTTGAACTGGTCCCAGGGCGTGAGTCCAGTGGTCGATCTATTGACTCCATCCAGGGGATTTGCAAAGATGCCTATGATGACGGCAGAATTACGGCAGTGTCTATTACTGATAATCCAGGTGGAAATCCTGCTCTCAGCCCTGATGTCCTGGGGAACGAGATCAGGGAGTATGGTCTGGATGTTATAGTTCATTTCACCTGCAGAGATACCAACAGGGTCGGGATGGAGAGCCGGGCGCTTCAACTGGCCCATATGGGCATGAAAAACATCCTTGCCCTTACAGGAGACTATTCGGGGAAAGGCTTTGGCGGCAGCGGGAGTCCGGTTTTTGATTTTGACTCCGTTATACTCACCTCCATGCTGAACGATCTGAACAGAAGGCTTATCAAAACCGGTCATTCCGAGATTTTCAGAATCGGTTGTGCCGTCTCGCCATTTAAATACACAGAAGCTGAGACTGCAGTCCAATATAAAAAGCTGAACAGGAAGATTGAAGCTGGAGGATCTTTTGCTATCACGCAGCTCGGATACGATGTTGATAAATATGAAGAGCTGTTGCAATACAAAAAGGAGAGTGGCGTGACCAGTCCGGTACTGGCGTCGCTCTATCTGCTGGATAAAAGATCTGCCCGTCCAATGCATGCCGGAAGGGTTCCCGGGGTCCATGTTTCCGACAATCTTTTCGACAAAGTGATGAAGGAGTGGGAAGTCGAAGGCGCAGGCATGAAAAAAGCGATTGAAAGGACTGCCAGACTGGGAGTAGTCCTCAAAGGTATCGGCTATAATGGGATTCATATCGGTGGGATTCATAAAAACTACGATGATGTGGCGGCAATACTTGATCGTATGGGTGAGATAGAGCATAACTGGCAGGAGTATGTCCCTGAATTTACCGAGAATAATAATGGTTTTTATCTCTATAAAAAACGTGCGGATGTAAAAGCTGAGCGTCCGGTTAAAAACCGGGACAAAGTGAAACTCACTGAAAATTGTCATTATCTGTTCCTGAGAAAAGCCCACGACCTTTTCTTTGATAAAAATGCCTCAATGGCTCCAGTATATAAAAAGATTTCCAGCTCTTTAGAGAAAAATAAAATGGAATGGGTCCTGAAACTCTTTTTCGAAGATCCCTTCAAGAAGATCCTTCTCTCCTGTCAAAGTTGCGGAGATTGCGGGATCCAGCATGTGGGATTTCTCTGTCCGGAGTCCGGCTGCCCGAAACATACACGCAATGGCCCCTGCGGCGGCAGTAATGACGGTTTTTGTGAGGTGAATAAAGACAAATACTGTGTCTGGGTAAGAGCTTACAACCGGATGAAAAAACATGGTGAAACAGAACAGTTGACCCGTTCGTTCATCCCGCCCCGGTTATGGGAGCTGAAGGACAGCTCCTCATGGATAAATTTTCATCTTGACAAGGACCATCAGAAGGTGGTGAAGGCGGCTTGATTATCAGGCCGAAAGCATTGAGGCTATTTCCTTAAATATGAGATAATATCATCACTTTCATACATGGAAGTGTCCCCGTCTATCAGGAACGGAACCATAGCTTTGCCGCCTCTGCTCAGCACCACTTCTCTTCCCGGTGTTCCCGGTGCTGCGTCTATCACAATGAAGTCTTCTCCTTCTTTGAGGCCAAAACCGAGTACAGCCCGCTCTACTTTCTGGCAAAAAGGACAGCCGTCTCTCATGTAAAGTTCTATCATTTTTCCACCATTTTATCGTTTACCGGTGTTAGCTACGCGTCATGTTCGAACGCCAATCCCCTTTTTAAGGAGATAGAGGGTGACCGAAAAAAGTAAGACAGAGAACAAGATGAGCATCCCAACACCAACCCAGACGTTAATGTCTGAAATTCCAAGAAAACCATAACGAAAGCCGCCTATCATATAGACGATGGGGTTGGCTCTGGATAGAGCCTGCCAGAATTCGGGCAACAGCGATACCGAGTAAAAAACCCCTCCCAGATAGGTGAGCGGTGTAATCACAAATGTAGGTATGATTGAAATGTCATCAAATTTTTTTGCAAAAATACCATTTATCATCCCGGCAAGCGAGAAGACGAAACTCGTAAGAAACGCAAAAAGAATAATATAAAAGATATTGAAAAAGGGGAGCCTGACAAAAAAAAGGCTGACCGCAGATACTAGAATTCCGACGGAAAGTCCACGGGTCATACCTCCTGAGATATACCCGAGAACGATGACCCAGTTCGGAGTTGGACTGACAAGCAGCTCTTCTATATTACGTTGGAACTTCGTACTGAAAAAGCTGGAAACTGTGTTTGAGTAGGAGTTTGTGATAATTGACATCATGATCAGCCCAGGAGCGATAAATGCCATATAGTTATAGCCACCGATATCCCTGAGTTGAGAACCGATAAAGCCTCCAAAAATGACAAAGTAGAGGGTAATCATTATCACCGGAGGCACGAGGGTCTGCAGCCATATTCGGAAGATCCGTGTCATCTCTTTTCGAGCGATACTTGAAAGAGAGATCAGACTTCTTTTCATCATTTCACCATTGATAGAAAAAGTTCTTCAAGCCGGTTCGTTTTGTTGCGCATGCTGTCGACAACAATACCCTGACTGTTAAAATGCTCAAAGATACCGTTTATTGATTGGGATTTATTCTTTGTGACGGCTATTGTTGTTTCATCGACAAGAGAAAATGCTACATTGTCGAGTGGCACGACCGATGTCATAGGACTTTTAGTATCGCAAAGGAATGTTTCCTTATCAAGTTTGCGAAGCATTTCTCGTTTGCTCGTGTTTTCTACAATCGTTCCATTGTTAATAATAGCGATTTGATTACAGAGCTGCTCAGCTTCCTCAAGGTAGTGTGTGGTGAGGATGATTGTTCTGCCTTCCCCGTTCAATTTCTCCAGGAAATCCCACATACCTCTGCGTAACTCGACATCCACTCCGGCAGTGGGTTCATCAAGAATCAACAGTTTCGGTTCATGGACCAGACCACGGGCAATCATGAGCCTTCGTTTCATTCCTCCAGAAAGTTCACGTGCAATTACATTTCGTTTTTCCCATAAGCCGAGCTTCTTGAGATATTTTCCCGTACTATTCAAGGCCTCCGTACGGGGAATACCATAATAACCTGCCTGTTGAGTGACGATATCCTGTACTTTTTCGAATATCGAAAAATTGTACTCCTGGGGAACAACACCAATTAGTCGTTTTGCTGCAGAAAAATTCTTATCGATATCAACATCGAAAACGGTCACGGTTCCTTCAGTTTTTGTGACAAGAGAGGTGATAATACCAATAATTGTCGTCTTTCCGGCGCCGTTGGGGCCGAGCAGGCCGAAGAATTCACCTTCCTGAACGCTCAGATTGACACCGCTGAGTGCTTCGAGTCCACTTTTGTACGTTTTGTGCAAGTTGTTTATAGATAAGGCAAACATGACAGACAAATACCTGCGGTTATGAAATGAGTTTTAAAAAATAATCTACGATTTCTTCTGACAACTTTCGGCCTTCAATTTCTGAAATTTGCACAATACCCGTGGGACAGGTGATATTAATTTCAGTAAGTTTCTGGTCAATAAAATCAAGACCGGCAAAATGTATTCCATGTTTGAGCAGCCAGGGCCCAACATTCGCTATAATCTGTTGTTCCCTGGAGGTGAGTTCAGTCTGCAGCGCGTTGCTGTATGCAAAGCTTGCATGATATCCCTGTTTGGGTTTGCGCAGGACTGCTCCAAGAAGTGTGTCCCCCAGCATCATCACCCTCTTGTCGCCTTCCACTACATTTTCCATAAATTTCTGCACCATGACCGGCTGCTTGCCGTTTTTCGTGTAATCAATCACCATTGCATGGTCAGAAGCTGCAATTTTTTGTACAGACTTACCCTGAAAAGAGTCGAGAGATTTGATTACACCCGTCACATGTTGTGCTAAGAAATTCCCAATCAGTTCGGGGTCTGAACTTACAAGGGTCGGAGGCATGTAGTCTATGAAAGGGAGAGCAATCAGCTTTTCATTGAAGTCACGGAGCGATGACGGGCTGTTTATAACAAGCGTTCCGGAAAGAGAGAGCAGCTGGGTCGCATAGTGAAATGCAAGGTCATAGGGTGGTTCTTTGCGCATCAGGATAAGAGCGTAATCAGCAAGCGCTCGCCTATGCTGCTGTCCTGAATTATCAGTTGCAATTACAGCAGCATGTGTCTCAAAAAAAAGCTGCTCGATTGTTGCCGTATGAACAGTGATACCACGGCCACGCGCCTTATTTATAATTGCAAGTGATGTATCCGTCTTAGATTTAAGACCTTCGATCGGGTCGAGTATGACAAGCCAGTCCAACATAGATACCTCCAGTTATACAAAAATAGAAAACACATTTACTATCCAGCATTTTTCAAATCAACATAGCAATATCCTTTTTCGCAAGTGGCTTCAAGGCAAATTCTCTTATACTGAAAAAATTAGTACCTTACTGCTGAAACCCTGTCAAAAAAACAACAGATAAGCGTAGACTTCCAGAAACTTAAACCACAGAGGACACAGAGAGCACAGAGATAAAAATTCTATCTCCGTTTCCTCTGTGCTCTCTGTGTCCTCTGTGGTGAAATAATCTGTCTTTTGGATTGTGAGCGAACCCCACCTTAGTACCTTATTCCGGAAACACTGCAATAAAAAACAAGAATTTGAGGAATGTATTTCGAAAGTATATGGTTACACATACTACCAAGGCACTTATCCTGCGACTCTAAAAGGTTTTCTACTTTTCGTTCGCATGCCTTTGGCGGGGATTATGGACTGGAAATATTGACTGGACGCCTGAAAGGGTTACTCGCAAGAGCAATCGTAGTGATAAATGAATCCGGGAAGATAATGTGTACCCAACCGGTTCATGGAAAAGCGCAATAACCTGATTATGAAGCAGCGTTAGCCTGCATTTCTCACTCTCGTACTCCCTGGGGGAGTGGGTTTACATCCGCACCTTTTCTGAGTGCCTTTTCATTTACCGGCAGCAGTCGTTCTGCCTTTTTGCCAAAAACTTTTTTGAAAGCCTCAATGACACTTGCAATCGATACTATTGGGGTGATGGCAAGATAGGCGCCCAGCATTATCATATTGGAGGCTTGTCCATTCCCGCATTCAGTGGCAAGATCAAGGGCCGGGATGTAGTAGACGGCGACATCCTCTCTGAGAACTGTACTGTCCGTCAGAGAACTGTTTACAAGGAGAATTCCGCCCGGTGCGACAGCATTCTCAAATTTTACCAGCGACGGCTGGTTCATGACAATCGCGCACGTAGCATCGTTATTTATGATCGGGGATCCGACTGGTGTGTCTGAAACCATCACATTGCAATAGGCAGTCCCACCTCTCATTTCGGGGCCATAGGAGGGCATCCAGGTAACATGTTTGTTCTCAATCATACCGGCGTAGGCCAGGAGTTGCCCAAGCGACATGACCCCCTGGCCGCCGAACCCGGCGCAAAGAATTTTTTCGTTAAACATGAAAAGCCTCACTCCTTATCTTTCTTCTGGAGACCTGGAGACCTGAAGACCTTGAGGGGATAGTAGGGGATCATGTTCTCTTCAAGCCATTTAAGAGAATCAACAGGAGATAATCCCCAGCCAGTAGGACAGGTTGAGAGGAGTTCAACCATGGTGAATCCCTTGTTATCCATCTGGTATGAGAATGCTTTTTTTATTGCTCTTTTTGCGGACCGGATAGCCTTTGGAGTATGTATAGAAACACGTTCTATATACGCGCTGCCCGGAACTTGAGCGAGCATTTCGGACATCCTCAAGGGCATTCCGCTGTGCGCTATCTCACGCCCCTCCGGTGCTGTTGTAACCTTTTGTCCAACCAGTGTGGTGGGAGCCATCTGTCCGCCTGTCATCCCGTAGATTGCGTTATTGACAAAGATTGTTGTAAAATTTTCGCCACGGTGAGCAGCATGTACAATCTCCGCAGTTCCAATTGAGGCAAGATCCCCATCCCCCTGGTAGGTGAAAACCGTTTTGTCAGGATGTACCCGTTTGACACCTGTGGCTACAGCTGGAGCCCGGCCATGGGCCGATTCAACCATGTCGATATTGAGGTAGTTGTATGAGAGAATTGAGCAGCCCACAGAGGCACAGCCAATAGTATTATCCAGCAGGTCGAGTTCAACCAGTACTTCGGCGACAAGTCGGTGGATGGTTCCGTGGGTGCAGCCGGGGCAGTAATGTGTTTCGTTCTTCGTCAGGCCTGGGGTTTTGCTGAATACTACCGTCATGGTCACTTCCTCCCCAGCATACGTTTAACCTGGGTGACAATTTCCTTTGGGGCAGGAATAATACCGCCGGAACGGCCAAAGAATTCCACAGGAAATCGGCCGTTTACTGCCAATCGAACATCATCAACCATCTGGCCGCAGCTCATTTCCACGCAGAGCACCTTCTCGCATGTTTGGGGAAGATTTTGAAACGGTGCGGCAGGGAAGGGCCAGAGGGTCTGGGGCCGGATGAGTCCGGCTCTTATATTTTCTTGCCCGAGGAGGTCAATTGCATTTTTAACAATACGGGAGGTAGAGCCATAGGCGCATAATACTATTTCTGCGCTGTCCAGCTGATAACTTTCGGATCGAACCTCGGCCGCGGCGATCTCTTTATATTTTTTCTGGCGCTCAATATTTATTTGCTCCAAAACGAGAGGGTCCAGAGCCAGGGTTTTTATGGTGTTAGGTTTTCTTTTCCCGCCATGTCCTACCACAGCCCAGGGCTTTTCAACCGTGGATGGTGGTACAGTGTTATCGTGCTCGACAGGCTCCATCATTTGTCCAAGCATGCCGTCACTGACAATAAATACTGGACTCCGATATTTGTCGGCCAGTTCAAAAGCATCCCTGATCATCTCTGCTGATTCCTGGACGGTGGCCGGCGCAAGGGCAAGGATGCTGTAGTCTCCATTACCGCCGCCTCTGGTCATCTGATAGTAATCTGCCTGGGATGGCTGGATACCGCCCAGGCCCGGACCCCCGCGCTGGACATTGACAATTACGCAAGGCAGCTCCGCCGCAGCAAGCCCTGAGAGACTCTCCTGCATCAGGGCAATGCCGGGGGAAGAAGATGACGTCATCACTCTGGCGCCAGCAGCTGAAGCTCCGTAAACCATATTAATGGCCGCAAGTTCACTTTCAGCCTGGAGGAAGATCCCGCCAGCCCTGGGCAGCTCACGTGCCAGGTATTCGGTGATTTCATTCTGAGGAGTGATGGGGTAACCGAAATAATGCGTGCAGCCGCTTTTAATGGCGGCAAGAGCAAGGGCTTCATTCCCCTTCATAAGCATCTTAGCCATTCACCACTCTCCGATGACTGGTGAATCTTTTTACAGTGATTGCACTGTCAGGACACATCTGGGCGCAATTTCCGCAACCGAAGCACTGGGACATGTCTGTAACGGTTACGGGCTGGTATCCTTTTACGTTTATCCGTGTTTTGTCTATCTGGAGGATGTCAGAGGGGCACGCCACGGCGCACATTCCGCAACCTTTGCATCGTTCTACAGCGATGAGAATGAGTCCTCTTGTTCCGGCCATTTTCGCCTCCATTGTATGGTAACCCGATACATAAGGTTCTTTGGGGTGGGTGGTTTTCTGTCTCTCTGTGTATTTTATTATAACAAATAATGTTTTATATTACCAAACAATTGTTTGCATAAAAATGATTGGTTTTTGTCGGACAGGACAGAGGTTTTCTCTGAAAAAACGGGAATTTTCCTTAGATAGCTACTGTTGGATACGTTGTGGTATGAGGAAAAATGTTTTGTTACGCCGAACTTGCTATGGAGGGGCGGGGCGACAGGTGCGGGCTAACCGGCTTTATAAAGTACAACAAGAGTTTTTGCAGTTCCACCCAGCCCTCTGTAACCATGGGGTGTGCTGGATTCAAAATAGATGCTGTCTCCCTCCTGCAGTGTGACGGTGGTCTCGCCGCAGATAAATTCCAGCTGGCCTTTGAGGACGAAGAGGAATTCTTCTCCTCTGTGGTTATTGTAAACGATATCATCCGCTTCGCGTTCCTCCATATGGACAATAAAAGGTTCCATATTTTTTTCGACCTTGGGGTATGCGAGTGGCTCGTACTGATAGCCTATATCTGTGATGTGTGGTCCTTTTACAACACCATACCTGTCCTCTTTACGCACGACGACGACATTTGAATCTGGAGTTGCCTGCTGGAAAAAATGGCCAATTTGAACTCCCAGCGCGGATGAAATTTTGAGCAGGGTCGATATGGGTGGTGTGACAATATTGTTTTCTATCTGCGAGAGGTTGGGCTTTGACAACCCTGTTAAGTTAGAAAGATCCTGGAGAGTCAGGCTGCGCTTATTTCTAAGTTTCCTGAGCTGATTCCCAAGATCGAGGGATGCAACTTCAGTTTTTATGCTGCTCGGCATTGGAAGCGTTTAACATATTAAAATTAATGGGGAAGTGATCAGGTCAATTATTTTATATTCTGATTACGTATGAAACGCAGCTGGAGTCAAAATGAAATCTTGTGTTTTGAACAAAATCGATTTTGAGATTTTCGTCAAGGCTGCATGGGGTTCCGTTGTGAAAATCTTTTGTCAAAAAGGAGGATTTATCAAGGTTGGGCGCTGTCGGGATACGCTCAGCTTATCCCCCGGAGTCGTTGGTACCACCTTGCAAGAGTGGGCAGTTGAACACCACAATGGTACCCGGAAACTATAAACTGATTGATAAGAGTTGTGCGAATGACACCAAAATTCTGCCATCTGCGGGCAGAGGTTGTCGCTTCTTCATCCAGAATACATATTTTACCGTATTTCCTGATATCCTGCATAAAGATATAATCTTCCATTATCGGGACTTCTGCATAACCGCAAGCTTTGCTGTAAATATTTTTGGAGGTAAAGATGGCCTGGTCGCCATAGGGCATTTGCAGATATTTCGATCGCAGGTTGGCACAATACGCTATCATGGCAAGGCTCTTCCGTGGGCTGTCTATTCTGAGGGAAAAAGCTCCCGCCGCACAATTTTTCTTTTTTATGGTCTTGTGAATAAGAGAATCAAATTTGTCGGGAAGCCGAGTATCTCCATGCAAAAAGAGGAGAATCTCTCCAGATGAAACTTTAGCCCCGTAATTCAATTGTACGCCTCTGCCTTTTGGTGAAGACAGAACCTGTCGGCCATGATTTTTTGCAATCTCTACGGTGCTATCCTCACTTCCCCCGTCCACCACAATGACTTCCAGCTTTTTGTAGCGATCCAGTTGGGCTAATGTCTGCGGCAATTCCTTTTCTTCATTTAGTGTCGGGATGATAACCGAAATCGTTGGTGTCATAGCAGTTTCATCCTTTTTGCAACATGAATATCTTCTGGTCGATCGATGTCATGAAGTGTCTGCAGGAGTGAATAGCTGTATCCAGAATCCTCCATACGCTGTATGGACGTTCCCAGGACTTCCGCTGATGACCAAGGGATCCGGTTAAATGCTGTTTTAATCATTTGCTCCGCATTTTGAGCCTTGAATCCAATGAGATAATAGCCTCCGTCATGGGAGGGACCGATAACGGAATCGCTGGTTTGCAGGGATATAAATGCTTCGGTCAGTATTTCTGTTGTGAGCTCGGGGATATCACTGCCGACGAGAATGACCGAG
Source organism: uncultured Myxococcota bacterium (assembly GCA_964196355.1). Classification (GTDB taxonomy): domain Bacteria; phylum Desulfobacterota; class Desulfobulbia; order Desulfobulbales; family Desulfocapsaceae; genus Desulfomarina. Next base: position 5,240 of record CAXMTO010000452.1, on the reverse strand, counting down.
TCAGAGGTATGCCGAAAGGTTCGGGTAAAGGCATCGTCCATGCGACGACCTATACTTCCGCTGCATTGTTGTTGATAATCAAAAGATTTACCCAGCCACGCTGCCATCGCATCTTTGGTTGTGCCCGTATAAAAAAATGTTACTGGAATACCCCTGTCTCTTTTTAATCTCAGCGCCGCTGCCCCAATTTTTTCTGTCATTTTTTTCTGCAATTCTGAGGCGCTATGTGGGCCAAGGACAGGAATGAGCCGGGTCTTGGCTTTCCCGGGTTCCGGGTAGCGGGCAAAGATGATAAGATGACTGTTTGAGTGCATGAAAGAAATATTTCCAGTCAGGATTGCATGAACGGAGAGAATAACGAGCGAATAAAGTCTACGTTCATATAGCGTTGCAGGGTCTGCCAGGTATGTTCGTCACGGACGCCTTCATATTCCGTCTGATAAGCAACCCACCCCATGGCTGACCAGGATATTCCCCTCAGGAGGACAAAGGGAAATTTGAGCTGCAGCCGTTCTTCAAGAGTTTCACGCAGATGGCGCGAACGCAGAGTTTTTTTATACTCACTGATAAAATTGGCTGAAGTTTCCGATGAGAATTGGAAAGCTGTTTTCCAGAGGGTCGTCAGTGGCGATAAGAAGTGGCAGAGATCAGTTGATGGATCGCCCCAGCGTGCCATTTCCCAGTCTATAAGGTGCGTAGTCTGGCTCTGAGGATTGACAATAAAATTACCAGAATTGACCTCGGTATTGACAATACAGAGCCATGGGTCCGCAAGAAAATAGTGTTCTTTTTTTCTGTAACTATCGGCCCATTCGATAACCTCCGTGAGAAAATTACGAATATCCCTATCCGCCAGCTCTGACTGGAAATATGTTGTCAGCAACTTTTCACATTCTGTGAAGATTAAGGTCAATGGTTCTGTTTCCCGGATTAAATGGTTCTCGGCTTCAGGTACGGGAAGCTGATGAATTGTGCTGAAAACCTTCGCCGCATGTTTCAGATCCTTGTTGTAGTCAAGATGTCGGCCCGGCAGGTATTCCATGATGGAGATACCTCTGTCTATGATGGTGCGGCTGTCGTCAACAAAATAGGGTACAGGGGTGACACCCGAATTTTGCAAGAGCTGCAATGCTTTGAATTCATAGAGGATCTGGTCATCCCTGTCAATTTGTGTTCCCATGTTGACACGGAAGACCAGAGTCCTTTTCTTTCCTTTGAGAAGATAGTTTAGATTGTACTCACCCTTGGCAAGTGGAACAACCTGAAAGGACTCTTCGTACATTTCGGCTACATCCTGCCACTGTTGAGCATGAAGGTACTCTTCTACCTTTACGAGATAGTAGGTGAAAGGATCGTCCTGTCTGGAAATACTGGAGTCCTGGGTCATCTGCTTATAAGAACTCACGGGAAGAAATGGATACAGTTTTTGGGCATCCTCAGGCCGACAGTCTGCCCGGTGCGAAATGATGACCTTCTGCAGAAAACCGCGATCTGTTTTTTTTCTACTTTGACTGTAAGCTTCGTCATACGCCCTTCGAAGGTTACTTCGGTTACTCTCCCCTCAAAGGGCTGCCGGCCAGACTCAGGCCTCGCCAGGGCTTCAGAGAGTATCTCAATATCTTCAGGGCGGATGGTAAACATTTTTTCCCCGTTGTTGCATCTGTTCGACTGAGTGGAGGAAAAAGCTGTGATATTTTTTTTACCGTCATCTAGAGTGCAGAAAATATTGTCACAGCCAAAAAAACGTGCCACCTCAGGGTCAGCGGGGAGGTAAAAAAGATCTTCAGGGCTGCCGGTTTGTCGCAGAGTACCATCGAGCAGCAAACAAACGCGATCACTTATAGCCAGTGCTTCGGATTGGTCATGGGTGACAAAGAGCATTGTTGTCCCCGTCTGCTTCTGGACTGTCTGAATTAATTCACGCATTTGCTGGCGAAGTCCTGCGTCCAGGTTACTGAGTGGCTCATCGAGCAGGAGAATGGATGGCTCCAGGACCAAACCTCTGGCTAAAGCTACCCGCTGTTGCTGCCCACCTGAGAGCTGGTGGATTTTTCGATCCTGCAGACCTGTAAGTTCCGTGATTGCAATTATTTTGGTGATTTTTTTTCTGGCGTCTTTCCTGTTTACCTGCTGCATTTTCAGGCCGAAACCAATATTTTGTGAGACATTGAGAAAAGGAAAGAGCAGTGGTTTTTGAAAGATAAGAACGGCGTCACGTTTTTCTGCAGGCAAATGGTTAACCGGGATATCATCGATCAAAATTTTGCCAGCCACCGGCTTGAGCAGACCGGCGATTGCTTTGAGAACAGTAGTTTTTCCTGCTCCGCTTGGCCCCAGCAGAGATACAATTTCACCATTGTCAATAGAGAGGGACAGATCTCTGATAATAGTAGTCTCTCCATAGTTGATGGTCAGATTCTGTAGCTTGAGATGCCCCATCAGCGTATTCCTTTCAGTCCTGTTCTGCCAAGATAGTGGGCGCTGCCCATCAGGGCAAGAAAAACCGGCAGGATAAAGACGAGGCTTACAGCGCTAGCGACTGGCCTGTCACCGCTGCCCATCAGGGAGAAGAGGAGGATGGGAAGAGTGAGCAGTTTCCCTCCCCCAATAATGAGAGTACTGAGGTACTGTGACCAGGAGATAAGAAAAGAAAAAAGGGCGGCGACAATAATACCCGGGAAAATCATGGGGAATATGACTTGAAAGATTACCCTGGCTGGCGAGGCTCCAAGGGATCTGGCCTGTTCTTCAAAATCGGGGGTGTAGTCTGAAAAAACACCACGGATCACAAAGATGGTGTAGGGCAGGCAGAAAGTGAGGTGGATAAGCACAACACCGATGAAGGTTTCAGCCAGTTCCAGCTGAATGAACCAGAGATGCAATCCCATGGAAACGGAAAGAGGCGGCACTATTATTGGTAGAGTGAGAAAGAGCATGGCCATTTTTTTTCCGGGGAAATCGTACAGACCAAGGGCTCTTCCTGCGGGAATACCAAGAAGTAGAGATATTACAGTTGTCACCATGGCAAGGTTGAAACTGGTAAAAAGTCCATTCAGGATCTGGCTTCCGGCTGTAGTAAAAACATATGACCAGGCTCTTGTGCCAAAGGCCTGGGGTAACAGCGCCGGGTAAAACCACTTTTCGGCGATTGACCAGAGAAGTAGTGGCAAAAATGGCAGGATGACTGAGACAAGGATACAGAGGAAAACAATTTTCCTTCTCATACTGTCACACCTCTCTTGCGGGCAAAGTGTATCAAGAGCTGGGAGAAAGTGATGGAGAGGGTGATTATGGCTGCAATGATTAACCCGATGGCAATGCCTTCGGGTCTTGCGAGCAGATCGATATCACTGTAGTTTTTGTATGCCCAGACGGGAAGAGAGATCGGATATGTTTTACCCAGAAGGTATGGTACTTCAAACGCTCCGAAGGTAAAGGCAAAAACAATAAGGCATGCGGCACCGAGGCTGGGTCCAATTATGGGCAGGGTTATATAGCGAAACCGCTGGAGCTTGGAGGCTCTCAGCGTAGCACCGGCTTCGTTTAATTCAGGTCCGAGGTTTGTCAGAACAGAGAGGAGCATGAAGGTGATAAACGGCACCTCCTTCCACACATAGACCACTATAATGCCAATACCGTAGTCATCATTTATCAAAAGAGGAAAAGCGGACGAAGAGGAAAGCAAGCCGAGAAAAGAAAAAAATCGGGAGAAAATCCCAGCAGGTGACAAAAGAAGAAGGATTGAGACAGCAATAACCAGATGGGGCACGGTAAGGGGAATCTCTAAAATAAAATTGATCATCCGGCTTGCCGCTGCCCAGCTCATTATGGCCAGTGCAAGTGCAATGCTGATCGATGCGGCAACAAGAGTCGAGGTAAGCGATATATACAGTGTCAGTGTGATACTTCCGGCAAAATCGGGATCGGAAAAGATGGTCTTGAAATGATCAAAGGTAATGGTTTTCAATCCTTCGCCTGCGGTGTAGCCAAGAGCTTGAAAAAGGCCAAGTGTAAGGCCACCGCCAAATAGCAGCAAAACGAGGATAAGAGACGGACCAAGGAGATATACGAGCTCCCTGGTTCGTGTTTTCCTTTGGGGCATTATCTTCCCTTGAGAACGTGCTTTTCCCATCCTTTTTCAAGGAGGATGAGGATTTTACTTGGAGGCTCCGGAAGTTGATGTGATTGCAGCTGACTGCTGGACAGGGTAGCTTTCCCCCTTGGTAAATTCCGGTATCTTTCCTGCCATTCCTGTGGAAGACGGTCAAGTTTTAAAACAGGAAAGTCACCCCACACATGGGGGTTTGCTTTTTCCAGTTGTGCTTCGGGAGAGAGGAGGTAATTTGCTACAACCATCGCTGCTTCTTTATCTTTGGCATTATATGGGATGGCGACAAAATGAGTATTGCTGATGGTGCCCTCTTCAAAGACATAGGTTCGAACAGTATCAGGAAAGAGACCATCGAGTATGTTGCGCGAAGCTTCACCTTGATGATAGGAAAAGGAGAAGTCAATGAGTCCATCCGCAAAAAGCGTGTTCATTCGCACAGGTGATTCGGGATATGTGGCACCTTTACGCCATAGAAAAGGTTTTAATTCAAGAAGCTGTCTGTATGTTGCTTCAGCCGCATGCTGTAACTCTTCCTCTGTGTAGTCACCTTGCCACTTATCAACACTGCCTGCTGCGTTGTAAAAAAAGTGACGGATGAAGGCTGAACCTGTGAAGTCTGGGGGTGCTGGATATGCAAAACGACCTGGATTGCGACGTATCCAGTCGATGAGGGCCGGGATGGTTCGCGGCGGTTGAGAGATATTGGCCGAATCGTAAATCATCACCATCTGGGCACTTCCCCAGGGTGATTCCATGTCGTCAACCGGAGTGCCGAAATCGTTCGCCACGGTTGGATTTTTTCTGTCTACATATTTTATATTGGGAAGGGTGAGCGCATAAGGACCAAAGAGCAGGTTGCCCGATTTACAGGTCCGAAAATTTTCACCATTGATCCACATCAAATCCACATTACCCCCGCTCTCTTTCCCCGCCTGCTTTTCCACCACGAGTTTACTTACCACTTCAGCGATATCTTTTACAGGGACCTGTCGCAGGGTAATACCATATTTTTTTTTCAGATTTTCTGCCAGAAAACCGTTGACGTATTTATTCACCGCGGGAGAACCACCCCACATGTACCAGTCAACCGTCTGGCCCTGCGCTGTTTTGACTACTTCATTCCAGTCGA
>CAXMTO010000451.1:0-8225 GCA_964196355.1 uncultured Myxococcota bacterium | reverse complement strand
TCAATGACAGGAATAAAAATTGATCCGGATGAGCATAGAGATTTCTTAAACTCGAATACACGCCATTTTTCGGCAAAGATGGTAAATCACCGTCAAAAGTATCGATACATTGGCGGAGTTGCTGCTCCTCGAAACTGACGAGATATAGTCCATCTATCACCACGGCTGAAAGTATTTCATTATCTATCGAAATTCTTTTGATATGATGCATACCATACTGGTGAGTAGAAATGCTGATCTTCTCATCGAAAGCTGCGTAGCGATCCACTAGAATTTGCAGAAACTCCGCCTTGTGTCTGGGCTGGGTAATTAACACAGTGTTTGCTTTAATAAAGTCCAGCAAATGCGGGTAAACACTGGTTCTCACAGGTTGCAGTAGTGCAAGAGCCGCATTTTTTCCGAGAAGCTCTCTTACAATTTCATTATGCCAATTGTCTTTAATAACATCATTGATTTCTCCAAGCAGTGCTAATTCCTCACTGTTTAGTTCTATTTCTTTACCAATTCGCAGGAAATCAATGGATTGCAGGGCTTTCCCAAGTTTAGAATTTTCAAGATCATACAGGAATTCTTCAACATTTCCTTGTTCAACGTAGAGTAGAGCCGTTCCAGGAACGAGATCAGAAGGATCTGCGTATTCAAAAGGTTTAATCTGCCAGACCAGAAAATACACGATCACTAGTAAAATTGTTAAAAAGGAGACGAGAGTATTTGTTTTCATAAAATCTTTCCAATATGATTTGAAATCACCAGTATGTGAATCGGGGTCCAGATATTCTCTTATGCAAACTACAAGTCCAGCCTGCGATATTGGATAGCCTCTGCGACATGAGCTGATTCAATTGCATTGGACTCTTCCATATCTGCTATCGTTCGAGCTATTTTTAATATCCTGTGATATGCCCGGGCGGATAGCCCTAGGCTGGTCACACTCTTTTCCAGCAATGATGAAGACAATCGATCCAACCTACAATATTTTTCCACTAATTTGGAATTCATCTGCGCGTTGCAGTAAATTTGATGATATATTGCAAACCTCTCTTTTTGCACGGCTCGGGTGTTATCCACACGTTTTTTTATCCTCTTTGACGACTCTCCTCTGACAGAACTGCTCATTTCGTTATAGTTCAAAGCGGCAACTTCAAGATGAAGATCAATACGATCGAGTAATGGCCCTGAAATCCTGTTTTTATACTTTTGAATTTGCATGCTCGTGCAATTACAGCTATTTTTTTGGTCTCCATGAAAGCCGCAGGGGCACGGATTCATTGCCGCCAAAAGTGTAAACCGAGCAGAGAAGGTCAAAGCCATTTTTGCACGTACAATAGTAACATTACCATCTTCCAGCGGTTGTCTTAACAGCTCCAGAACATGCTTTTTAAACTCCGGCAATTCATCCAAAAAAAGGACCCCGTTGTGAGCAAGAGACACCTCGCCCGGACGAGGCGAACTCCCGCCACCGATTAGACCTGCATCTGAAATTGTGTGATGTGGTGCCCGGAATGGGCGGGATGAAAAAAGAACCTTTTGGCTGTTAAGCTTACCTGAAATTGAGTAGATTTTGGTAGTTTCCAGAATCTCATCCATCGTCATTTTGGGTAAAATCGTCCGAAATCTTTTAGCCAGCATCGTCTTCCCTGAACCGGGCGGTCCTTTAAGCAGCACATTATGCCCACCAGACGCGGCTATTTCAAGAGCCCTTTTCACATGCTTTTGGCCTTTGATGTCTGAAAAATCGATATCGTACTCAGAGTGGTGGGACAGAGCATCAATGGTTAGCGGAAGAGTTGGTGCTATTTGAAGCAACCCGGCAAGAAACTCTACAACCTGAGGAAGCGAAGTAACGGAGATCACCTCAATATCAGGTGGCGCAATTCGAGCTTCCGCAATGTTTTCTTCAGGGATTATCACACCATGAATTCCGTGTTCTTTCGCCGCAAGGATTATTGGAAGAATACCGTTTACCCGATGAATTTCACCATCCAATGAGAGTTCTCCAACAATACAATATTCCTCCTTGATGTTTTTCTTTAAAATTCCGGTAGCGGCCAGAATACCAACGGCAATAGGCAAATCAAAGCCGGAACCCTCCTTCTTTATATCGGCTGGTGCCAGGTTAACAGTCACCCGTTTATTCGGGAAATCGTACCCACAGTTTTTTATGGCCGCCTTCACCCTGTCCTTGCTTTCGCGCACTGAATTATCAGGAAGCCCTACTGTTGAAAACTGAGGTAACCCGGGGGCAACATCAACTTCAACCTGAATTAGCCAGCCGTGAATACCTATAACAGAACAGCTTTGAGTTTTAGAGAGCATTTTTGGTGTTAAACCGGTTGATAAGGTGATACGAAAATGAGATCAAAATCTATCTATAATAGCGTTCCATATCGGCACTGTACTCGCCGTTTTTTTCATCAAAGACGTAAAGAGGTGGTATTATTTCAACCCCGACTCCCCCATTTTTCAAACATTTAAGTAAAACAAGTTCCGCATTCTTACCTGGATGCGGATAACTGTACACCAGCATGATCTGTTTTGGTTCAAGCTTATATTTATTAGTGAGAATAAACAGTTCAGCCAGCCTCTCCGCCGGATATACAAAATAGGTAAAACCTCTGTTCTTTACCGCAGCGGCAGCCGCAGAAACAAAATCTTCAAGAGTCGCAGAGATTTGATGCCGAGCGAGCAAAACCTCTTTGTTTCTGTTTATCCTCCCTGTACCGTGCTGGTAAAATGGAGGATTGCAGATAACCTTGGTAAAAGATTCTCTATCCATATGTTGTGAAAAACTTTTGACATCGCCTGCGATAATTCGGCAAAACGTATCATAGCCATTAATGTCGATATTTTTTCTGGCCAAATCGACAAGGGAGTCCTGTAATTCCAGGCCAGTAATCGATTTTAAAATTTTCCCCCATCTAAATCCTATTATCAGGGGTATAACGCCACATCCCGTGCCCAGGTCAAGGATGACATCATCCATAGCCGGAACAATAAAATGCGCAAGAATGACAGAATCAATTGAAAAGCGGTACCCATCTTTGCTCTGAAGACATTTAAGTCTTCCATCAAAGAGTGTGTCTTGGGTTACAGCTGTAATTTCATGATTTTCCGATTGGATAATGATATCCTCCTGGCGGGAATAAACTGGCAAAGAGAGAAACTCAGCTAAGTAAAAGAAACAAAAACCTACACAATTATTTTTCTTATTAAATTCTACCCATAAAAACTTATTAAAATATCACTCTGAAGCAGAAAAAATGCTTTTCAATGTCTTTTTGCAGCTCAGAAAAATAGAGATCTACTCTGCCCATTTTATCAATCCAGACATTTCACATTGCCAACAGGGTTAGCCATTGTGCATCACCGCTTGACTATTAGTGAACAACGTCATACATACAATGGAGATATGTCCTTCCAATATTTACCTCCTTTCTTGCTTTTCTGTCTGCTTAGATGGCGTGGCAATCGTTATGACACGGGTGGAACGACTATCAAAATAAGGGAGGTCTCTATTGTTTAGTACCTTACTCCAGAAACACTGCAATAAAAAAACAAGAAACTGAGGAATGTAAATTAAAATTATGTGGTTACATATACCACCAAGGTACTTATACCCCTCAAGCTGATACTGAAAAGAGAGCAGGAGTTTTTACCGTTAACCGGTGTTAGGCGGAGTATCCATTACACTGGAAATAGTTAAAATATACGAAAGTATTACATACAACACTACATCAAAAACATCTAACACCGGTAAACGGTAAAAAGCCAGCACCCTTTTCAGGAGTAAGGCACTAACTGTATTGCTTTGGTTTTTCTATAACAACAATGAACAGGAGCCAGTAATGTACGATATTTTTATCAAAACTCATTTTGCCGGAGCTCATCATCTGCGGGATTACCCCGGTGACTGTGAGAAGCCCCATGGACACAACTGGAAGGTAGAGGTAACCGTTCGTGCTACTGAACTTGACGATTGCGGCATGGGTATGGACTTTAAAATTCTTAAAAAAACCGTAAAAGAAGTTATTGATCAACTCGATCATAATGATCTCAACACCCTCCCCGCTTTCAGGGAGAAAAACCCCTCTTCTGAGCACATAGCAGAATTCATTTTTTCAAAGGTGAAAGCTCTTCTATCAAGCGATAGCTATTCGATTTACAGTGTCACAGTCTTAGAGACAGATACTCAGGGACTGACATATTATGGAAAATAAACTTCGCCAATACTCTTCTTTAAAAGAGTGATTCGTTCAATATTTCATTATTTGACTACACATGCCACCATTAAACGAAGTTACCATAGGTATTATTGGGCTTGGATATGTCGGACTGCCCCTGGCTGTTGAATTCGGCAATAAGTTTCCGACTGTTGGGTTTGATCTGAACGAAGACCGGATTCAGGAACTCACGGATGGCACTGATTCCACCCTTGAGGTAAGTGATTCTGAATTGCTGGCATCCGCTCATCTCACATTTACCTCTCATCCAGAAGACCTTGAAGACTGCAATGTCTATATCGTTGCCGTTCCTACACCAATTGATAATTCCAAGCGACCCAATTTGCGTCCCCTGGAAAGCGCATCGGCTACGGTTGGCAAATTGTTACAAGCTCAGGATATTGTGGTGTTCGAGTCGACAGTTTATCCAGGAGCAACCGAAGAGGTATGCATACCGATACTCGTTGAGACATCCGGGTTGCAGTATAATAGCGACTTTTTCTGCGGGTACAGTCCAGAACGTATAAACCCGGGAGATAAGGAACACAGGTTGCCTTCGATTACCAAGGTTACCTCAGGATCAACACCGGAAATCGCAAAATTTGTTGACGATCTCTATAAAACAATAATTACCGCCGGAACATTTTCCGCCAGTTCAATAAAGGTTGCCGAAGCGGCTAAAGTAATTGAAAATACACAAAGGGATGTGAACATTGCGTTGATAAACGAGTTGGCCCTTATTTTTGAAAAGCTCGATATCAATACAATTGAAGTCCTGGAGGCGGCCGGGACTAAGTGGAATTTCCTCCCATTTCGTCCAGGCCTTGTAGGCGGTCACTGCATCGGGGTTGATCCCTATTATCTCACTCATAAAGCTCAAGAGGTAGGCTATAATCCGAACATGATTCTTGCAGGGCGACGACTCAACGACAACATGGGTCAGTATATCGCCTCTACAGTTATCAAAAAGATGGTCAAAAAAGGGATAGATGCAGCCCATGCAAAGATACTTATAATGGGATTGAGCTTTAAAGAAAACTGCCCCGATATTCGGAACACCCGGGTAATCGATATTGTAGAAGAATTGGAGGAATATGGTGTAACGGTTGAAGTCTATGATCCCTGGGTCAACCCTGACGAAGCGAAAAAAGAATATGGCATAGATCTCCTGTCTCACCTTGAAGAAAAAAGATACAGCGGTGTCATTATAGCTGTAGCTCATCAGCAGTATACGAAAATGTCAATCACAGATATTAGAAATTTATGCCTCGAAAAAACGGTTATATACGACGTTAAAAACGTCTTCTCCTATGATGAGGTAGACGGGTGTCTTTAATCCCGGTAAACGGGATTAGTACCTTACTCCAGAAACCCAGTCACTCAGTTCAGTACCCCCTTGAGGGGTGTAAAAAACAAGAAACTGAGTAATGTGTTTTAAAATTATGAAGTTACATATACCACCAAGGTACTTATACCCCTCAAGCTGGTACTGAGAAGAGTGCAAGGATTTTTAACGTTAACCGGTATATATACCTTGGTAGTGTAACCATGTGTATTCTTTTTAGAGATGTCCTTTGGTTGTATGGGTAGGCAACTACAACCTTATTTATTTGCGGTTTATCGGGCTTAAGCAAATCCAATCAAGCAGGTTCAGCTATGTTCAAAACAGTCCCTGTGGAAGAAGCCATCGGCATGGTACTTCCTCATGATATTACAGAAATAATCAAAGATAAGAAAAAGGGTGTGGCATTTGAAAAAGGCCACATTATTCGACGAGAAGACATTACATATCTCAAAAACCTTGGTAAAGACAATATTTACGTTTTATCACTAACAAATGAGACTATTCATGAGAATGAAGCCGCAACTCTTCTCGCTCAGGCGCTTGCTGGCAAAGGCGTTGAGTATACTGAACACCCTGTCGAAGGCAAAATTACAATCACCGCAGGCATAGACGGATTATTACGAATAAACAAAGACTCTCTGTTTCAATTCAATCTGCTTGGAGAGGTGATGTGCGCAACTCTTCATGACAATACCCCCGTCAAAAAGGGCGAAATAGTCGCAGCTACACGCCTTATTCCCCTGGTAACATCAAGAAAACTCGTGGAAAAAGCTGCTGCGGCTGCCTTGATTGAAAATCCTGTCGTTGAAGTAATTGGTTTACCACAGAAAAAAGTGGGATTGGTAATTACAGGCAGCGAAGTCTTTTACGGGAGAATTGAGGACCGGTTTGAACAGGTGCTTCGTGAAAAGCTGGAGCTCCTAGGATCAGAGGTGTCCATTGTTCGCCTTGCTCCGGACGACAAAGACAGTATTGGTGCAGAAATAATCAAATGTATTGAGCATGGTGCCGAATGCATAATCACCAGTGGAGGAATGTCGGTTGACCCCGATGATGTCACACGGGAAGGCATCCTTAAAGCAGGCGCAAAAAATGTCGTCTATGGCACTCCAGTGCTTCCCGGTGCAATGTTTCTCGTAGGTGAAATCGGCAAGGTCCCGGTTTTAGGATTACCTGCCTGTGGCATGTACCATAAAATAACTGTTTTTGACCTTATCCTGCCCCGAATTCTTACCGGGCAGAAGATCGGCAGAACAGAACTGGCAGAGCTCGGTCACGGCGGTCTCTGTAGAAATTGCCCAACATGCAGATATCCCGTCTGTGATTTTGGCAAATAGCATTTACCTCCACAGTCACATCCAGCACCGGTTAACCTGCGCCCGTTTCTTTCAGGGTAACAACTGTTGCACCCCAGCTCCCATTAAAGAGGTCTGCAAGGCTATATCCGGCGACCAGGGGGTTACGGTCAAGAAGCGCGTGTACTGAGCGTCTCAGGTTACCCTTCCCTTTGCCATGAATGATTCTCACCTGATATATCCTTCTTGTGTGACATTCAGTAAGATAATCCGGGATCAGGTGTTTTAAATCTTTTGGGGAAAAGGTGTGCAGATCAAGGGTCCCATCAATTTCCAGATTGACCGGTTCCGTGTCAAAATATTCATCTGTCATCAGCTTCTATTATATAAAAGTTCTTGCGCCACAGTCGCCGCCTTTTCGGAGGCGCCTCTCTCTCCGAGTCGTATTCTGACCTCGTGCAGATCAGAGAGTGTTTGTTCCCTCTCTTCTGTCTCTCCGATAAGAGTTGCCAGTTTCTGTGCGATATTTGCTGCAGTGACCTCATGCTGCAGCAATTCGGGTACGGCCGTTTTTCCGGCAATGAGATTAACCAGAGAGAAATGGTCAAGTTTGACCAGCAGCCTTCCTAAGAAATAGGTGATGTTTGTAAGCTTATAGACAACCACCATAGGAATTTTCAGTATGGCGAGTTCCAGGGTAACAGTACCTGAAGCCGCAACAGCGCCATCACAGACGGACATCATATTGTAACGGTCATCAGTTATAACTTTAATGTTCAGTTGTTCCTGACAGTCGGCGAGCCCGGCATCGTCCAAATCTTTTCTTGTAATAGTTGAGGCTTGGGGAATGAGAAATACCAGTGAATTCAGTTTTTTTTCATTTTTCTGCAAAAGTTCTGCTGCTCCAAGAAAATACGGTAAAAGGGTGATTATCTCCTTTTTCCTGCTCCCAGGTAAAAGACCAATGCATCTCTGGTCTGCACCTATGTCATATTTCTGGAAAAAATCATCTCTGGTTAATGTTGTCTTGACAGTATCGAGTAGAGGGTGCCCGACATATTCGGTATCTACGCCCTTTTGCTTGAAATAATTTTCCTCAAAAGGAAGGATTACGCCTAGCTTATCGACTCTTCTTTTAATTGTTCGCACCCTGCCTGAGCGCCAGGCCCAAACTTGAGGTGCAATATAGTAAAATACCGGTATACCAAGTTTTTTTGCTTTTTTTGCAAGTATCAGATTAAAATCCGGCAGATCAATAATTATGAGAAGATCGGGGGGATCGGAAATCATCCTCCTTTTAAGAATGGAGAGAGCAGTGAAGATATCTTTGAGATGGGAAAAAACTTCTGTGATACCAACTACTGA
>CAXMTO010000450.1:0-4032 GCA_964196355.1 uncultured Myxococcota bacterium | reverse complement strand
CGGTTGAGCCGCCGCCTTGACAAGGTACAGCGTGGTAATATTGGCGACGTTAAGCCGGTTGGTGATGGCATATTTGAGATGAGGGAATACTTCGGCCCTGGCTGGAGAATGTATTATGCCAAGCGTAGAGACATTTATAATCGTGATGCTTGGAGGCGGAGATAAGGGCTCTCAAGTAGCCGATATTGCCAAAGCCAAAAAACGCGAAACCATGCTGGAGGATTGAACCATGACCCAGAAAACACGTATTGCTGATCTGCCTGATTTTGATATGGCCAAACAACTGAATAGCGAAGAAGACATCGCCGCCTATGTGACTATGGTTATTGAGGATGGAGATGCTGCCGAGCTTGCTCATGCACTGGGCATTGCTGCCAAAGCACGCGGAATGAGCGAAATTGCGCAAGCCTCAGGTATCACCAGAGAGGCGTTGTACAAGGCACTCAAACCGAATGCCAAGCCACGGTTTGACACTATAAACCGTGTGTGTGCCGCCCTTGGTGTTCGCCTGGTGGCCCAACCTGTTCACTCGCCTTAATTTCTTACTTAATTCGCCCGTTGTTAAAGGTTTAAACCCCCGCTTTTAGGCGGGTAGCTTTAAGCTAGCACTTTGTTTATACCGGTTGCCATGGAATATAGACAAGGGCACCATACTGCAAGAATATATTAAGGATATTACCTGTGGTGAAATTTATGAGACCTTCTCTCTTACGGAAGGGAGTAATTCGAGTTAATCTGTTGTGTCTTCTGTTCTGCTTGTTGCCTGTGCTCTCTAATGGTGGGGTGACTGGGATCTATGGTGTTCCTAAATTAGCACATCAACTCCAGGAATCACAGGTGTCAGCTGTTTTTGTCCGACCAGCTAAAGAAATTATTAGTTTATATGCTGAGCGAAAATTCAAAGTATATCTTACCTTAAATGTTTTTGGCGGAAGAGGACCCTGGAAAGAATTCTCAGCTTGCAGCTACTTGAACAATGGTTGAATGAATATACCGGCGTGCAGGGTATTTCCGGGGTGTGGTTTGACTTTACTGCAAGAGATGTCTTACCCTGTTTGAGGCTGAAAAGAGAGTGGGTACGGCAGAAGCCGCTCGCTGGATAAAGAGTCATGCTCCCCATAAGTGGATGGAGTGGAAAAAAGAACAGGTGACATCTTTTGCCAGGATCAAACTTCTTTCCGATTGGGACATATGGCGCAAATTCTACAAACCTGGAAGAGATAAAAAATCTCGGTTTAAATAGTGCTGTTGTTGGGTTGAACAGGGTGAATATTGAGAAGTGTTTGTCGCTCAATATGCGGTGTACTCTCTCGGTGCCACGCGACCCGGAGCGGCTTATCCGCGCTCTGGATACGTTTGAGTCATTACTGCAGCAAGGTAATTTTTCATACTATGTGAACGATGAGCCGGGGATTCATTCGTTTTCTGAGGGACAGGCCGAAGACATTCAGAGGATTATTAAAAAACGTTTTCCGAACGCTGTCACAAACATGGCGATTGTCCATCCACAGGTAATACCCTTTTATGAAAAGGGTGCTGATTATTTTATGCTGGATCAGTACCCGGTCCCCAACATGCCTATGAGTTGGTTGTCGGATTCGATGGATGAGGCTGCTTTGCATGTTGGCAGGGGGCGGCTGCAATCGGTTATCCATGGGAGCAGGGGCATCTACTTTTTTACCTATCCGTCTATCACCTCGACTCCTCAGGGGAAGGTAGATTTTGCACGGCTGTTGCGCCGCTTGAATGGTATGCGATCGTGGCTGCAGGTGGGTAATGCAGAGCAGGATATTGCAGTACGTATGATTTCTAAAAACAGGTTTGATCCGCGAGGAAATCCGGCGGTGCATTGCGCGACCAAAGAGCAGTACAATACGAAGATGCTCATTTGTACGAATACGATACGTACCCACACAGAGGCAGAATTAGATATAGCCGCAGGTAGTAAGGATACCTGGCAGGAATACTTTACCGGTGAGTCTTACCCTGTTGTTGATGGTAATATGCGTGTTCGTTTTGCTCCGCTTGAGGTTAGGGTGTTGATTGAGTCCCATTGAAGGGTAACTGTTTTTCGTGAGGAAGGTCAGTAGGTGGATAGATGGAGCGCAGTGTAAAATGTCAGAGAAGAAGCAGGGACAGAGACTAATCGTTGCTTGGTGATTGACTAAAGCCCTGCTGTGTATGTTCTGGAGAAGTTGCTTATGTTATAGATAATTTGCAACCAAGTGCTCTGGTTACCTTGCTTATTGTGGTGTAGCAAGGATTCCCTTCTCCAGAAAGAGATTTATAAAGGCTTGCTCTGGTAACTCCTGCTTTCTTTGCCACCTCTGTCATACCCATTGCTCTTGCAGCAGTATTAAGAGCATGAATGTAATCTGAGTCTGAACCTGTTGCCACCACTTCTTGAAGATACGCATGGATATCTTCAGGTGTTTTTAAGTGTTCTGCTATATCAAATTTATATGTTTTCATATTGTCACCTACAGTTTTGCTAATATTTTCTTTGCTTGCTTTATGTCTTTATCTTGATGTACTTGTTACCGCCAATCAAAAGTAGCATTATAGTGTCTCCGCGGTTTGTGTAGTAAATCCTTGTACCGCCCCCGGAGCGGAATCTCAATTCGGAGATATCTTTATTAATACTTTTGGTGTCACCTAAATTTCCATTCTCCACGCTGGTTATTCGTGCGAGTATCTTAATACGAATACTATTGTCTATTTTCTTAAACCATTTCCTGTACTGCTGGGTTTCTCTAATTTCATATTGCATATTTGCAATGTATCTTATGGGAGACAAATGTCAAGGTTGAATATTGATAATAGAGCATGATGGTCCGCTTGTGGCCATATGACCCACTGAGGAAGAGTTATATTTCTCATTCAATCCAGTTTTCTAATCGCAAACCTTCAACTCTTTCAAATTCCCGGACATTGTTAGAAACAAGAATGAGAGCTTTGCTCCGTGCGTGTCCAGCGATATGTAGATCATTAACTCCAATAGGAGTGCCTTTTTCTCCAAATTTGCCCGAATATCACCATAATGTGACGCAGAGGAATTGTCATATGGCAACACTTCGAGACGCGAAACAAAATCCTCAACCTTTCGCATGTTTTTTTGTGATCATTGAGCTTTTTTCAACACCATGTAACAATTCAGCCAATGTAATGGAACTGATACACATTTGATCAGCGTGTGCATTGAAAGCCTCTGGCCGTAATGGGGTCAGGGCCGTAATGGGGTCAGGCTTCCAAGTTGTCATTTTCTGAGGGGCAGGCTGAAGACATTCAGAGGATTATAAAAAAACGTTTTCCGAACGCTGTCACAAACATGGCGATTGTCCGTCCACAGGTAATACCCTTTTATGAAAAGAGTGCTGATTATTTTATGCTGGATCAGTATCCGGTCCCTAACATGCCTATGAGCTGGTTGTCGGATTCGATGGATGAGGCTGCTTTGCATGTTGGCAGGGGGCGGTTGCAATCGGTTATCCAGGCATTTGGTGGAGAGAAATTTGGTGGGAGTGGCTGGCCGAGATTACCGACCTTTGAGGAGATGAACTGTCTCGCATATTTATCGGTTATCCATGGGAGCAGGGGCATCTACTTTTATACCTATCCGGCTATCACCTCGACTCCTCAGGGGAAGGAAGATTTTGCGCGGTTGCTGCGCCGATTGAATGGCATGCGGTCTTGGCTGCAGGTGGGTGATGCAGAGCAGGATGTCTCTGTTTGGATGACGTCAAAGAACCGCTTTGATCCTCGTGGAAATAAGGCAGTGCATTGTGCTCGCAAAGAGCAGTACAATACAGGGATGCTGATCTGTGTCAATACAATCAGGACCTATACAGAAGCGCACATAGAGGTTCCGTCAGGAGGCCCAACTGACTGGCAGGACTTATTTTATACAGGTGGGGCTTATCCTGTTGTTGATGGTACTATCCTTGCCCGCTTTGCACCCCTTGAAGTAAAGGTAATGACCATAAAGGAGAATCCGTATCTCTCCTTCTGGTTCATCGCGGTACTTATGGCCAA
>CAXMTO010000449.1:0-4562 GCA_964196355.1 uncultured Myxococcota bacterium | reverse complement strand
CTCAACATGTATAGCAGACATCACAAGTCGCTAATACCCTGCATATGAAATGAAAAACCCCTGATAAAACAGGGGGTAACGGATAGGTCTTTTCTACTTGACACTGTTTGACATATCAGCAGTTATTATGAATCCCTAATTCAAAAGGCAGGGACTTTGGGATCCCTGCCTTCTTTTAAGGTTTATGGCGTTAGCTGCTAACATATTTGAAAATACATATTATTCTGCCTGAGTTGTGGTAAACATCGAAGCGAGAATCCGGTCGGCTGTAGTACCAAGGTCCGGATTAGTATATACTTTGACTCTGGTCCCTATACTTAGTGCCGTTAGAGATGTGGCAAGCATCTCCTTCTCTCTGCCTGCTTTTGCTGTAAAGCGCCGATTATAAAACTCTGGGGTCTTTCCATCTTCATTGTGGGTTAAATCAATTAGAACTTCTGTAGTTCTTACAACACCCACACTTACCACATTACAAACATAAAATCCTGCGCCAGATGCAAACGCACTTGACTGAAAAAACAAAACTGCGAATAATACTGACATTCCTACTAAAACGATCATTTTTCCCTTCATGACTCAATACCTCCTTATAAAATTGATGAAAATTCTAAAACCGGTAATCTGACCAGGTTTTCAAGCCTTTCGTTAAAAGTGGCCTAGAACGAAATTTTGCCTCCAGAAAATGCTAAGATAATTACTGCAACACGTTAAGCGATCGGCTCGCCATTTCTGATCCTGCCTTAAATGTTCAAGAGTATAATTAAGTCTATTTGTTCATTATAGAAAGTTAATTGCAATATCTGAAGTCGGTATTACCTGCTGTTGGAGTGGGACAATCGTCAAGAGCATAGTCCGGGCAGGTGGCTGTGGTGGGTGGATTAGGCGGCACCTGGCAGACATTTGAGCTGACCTGGCAGTAAGCACTTGCGGCGATGCTAAAATCCGGTCTAAAGTTCTGCGTCATTAAATGATACCCATCATTCATGCTACTCGAGTTATCACAGATATAGTAGCCGATGCCAACTTCAATGGCCTGCGGATTTAAAATGTTTCTGCGGTGCCCTGAGCAGGTTCCTTCCAGCATAAAATTGTATTGTCCTTTACCCGCCAGCATAAAATTGTTCAGTGCAGCACGCGAGTCAAAATTAGCGGCGATATTTTCGTTTAACAAGTAAGGAAGCCCGGCTGCTGCGGCCCGGTCGCTCGCGTACTGGCCGGAGGAGTTTTGGTGGCCCCAAAAACTATTCTCACACATGTCGATCGAGTGAGCAACAGCAACCTCCCAGATGTCCTCATTCCAGACCGCTGGAGCGGCGTTACCTGATTCGGCGGCAAAAAGGGCTCTATCATGATTGACGTAAGAGAACATGACACATGCCTGCAGCCGATAGGGATCGGAGGCAGCATTGGCGCCATTCATGCAATCGTAATCAAGGGACAGTTCACAGGTTCCATCGCCGTCTTCATCCCAGCCGTCATTGGCTGGGTCAAAAATTCCGGCAACCGAGCAATCGTCGCAACCGTCGCTGTCACTGTCACCGCAGACGGTGTTGTCTGCATCGTTTGGATCATCACCGGCATCTACCAGATCGCCATCTTCATCATCTTCATCTAAAACGCAATCCGTTGTATCACCCCACTGACCATTTTCACAGAGCTGCATGTAATAGCCGCCGCTACAGGGGGTTGGCCCTTTTTGGGTGGTGCCGTTGGCACAAATGTCCAGATCATCGCAATCATCTGAATCGGTCCATTGCCTCGTTACGCATTCTTGCATCAACGTTCCATTGTCATTTAAGCCGCATACTGTGCTGCCATCGGTAACACTGTCATCGGTGCAGACATCGGGGTCGGTGCATGTGCCTGGATTGTCCTGCCAGTCGCCATTTACGCATATTAGTCCTAATTCGCCGCGATTGTTCAGTCCGCAGGCACCGCCGCCACTGGGAAAGGTGTCGTTGTTTTCGCACTCAGCTGCACGGCCGCACGAAAAACCATTCCCCGTCCACCCGCTTTTGCAGGTACAGGTGATTTCCGCACCACTGTCGTCGCACGTAGCGTTAACATCGCACGGATTGGAGCTGCAGTCTGCGTCGCCGACGGTTTCTAATACAGTGATTTCCTTAGTCGCTTCATCAGTTGCTCCATCATTGTCAGTGACGGTAAGCTTGGCCAGGTAATTGCCCCGTTCTGAGTATGAATGATTTCTTATCGCACCGAAACCAGTCTCTCCGTCGCCGAAATCCCAAGTGTAGGAAAAGATGGTTCCGTCAGAGTCAGAGGAACCCGTGGCATTGAAAGATACCTGGAGGATTGCCTCGCCCGTTTCCGGAGTGGCGATAAATGAAGCAACCGGTGCCTGGTTTGGTGGCGGACCTGATGCTTCAATTTCAACTGTTTTCACTGCCTTTTCTCCATCATCATCAGTAACAGTTACTTTTGTTATATATTTTCCAGGTACAGAAAATGTATGAGTAGGTTTGGCATTCATGGATGTAAAAGATTTTCCGTCACCGAATTCCCATTTAAAATTGGTTGTTGAGCCATCAGGATCAGAAGAAGCAGATGCGTTAAACCTGACATACAATGGTGCCGGGCCGGTCATTGGCGTTGCCAGTAAGGAAACTTCTGGTGGCTTATTGGGAGGTTCATTAACCTCAATCTCCTGGGATGAGATTGCTTCTTTGCCGCTCTTGTCAATAACAGTGAGAGTCACCAGGTAGGTCCCAGTTGCTGCATACGTATGATTCGTTTCTACCCCGGTTGCTTCTTCACCATCACCAAAATCCCAGGTGAATTCGTTAATGTTGCCGGTGGATTCGGCCGCATCAAAAGTGGCAGGTTCAAGAACAAAAATAGTTTCAGGTGTAATATTGAACAATGCAGCCAGTATTGTTGGATCTGCCGGCTCGTCCATTACCTGCCTGAAGTGTTCTTGTGATTCTTCTGCAGATCTCAGGTCTCTCGGGGTGTCACATGTAAAAGCGCCCAGTCCGTTCAGATAATCAAAGAGGTCCGCTACTTCACCGTTATTAAAATTTTCAACACTGGTATTAAAATTTATAGGGCGGCCACTTACTTCAGAGGCTATCTGTGGAGTAATATATATGATGTTGTCAAGGTCACAATCATCATCTAGTGATTGCAGTAAACGTAAGATATTAGTAACGGTTGGATTTGTTTCATCTGCAGCGCCAGGCACCAGGTCCAGAGGAGTAATAATGCTTTTGCAGAGCGTTGTCCCTAAAACAACATCTCCTATAGAAAAAGTAATTTGTTCTCCTGCTTCGCACCTAAAACTACCTTGATTGTCTGTGGTGTCTTTTTGGGTGGCAGTTGAATAACCCAAACCCTGGGTAGGGGCATCAATGAACTTTCCTGTATTAACAGAAGCGCCACCGCCGCCGCCACCGCCCCCGCAGGCAGAAAGCAATGCCAAGGCAAAGATTATCAATAAACCTAAACCGGCACGTTTTAACAAAGAGGAGGCTGATAACACTTTTTCCCTATCTGCAGTATACATCATGTCATTTTCTCCAGTTATATGAACATCTGTAAAACAAAATGGAATAGTCGCCATAGTCCTTATAAGCAAAAAACATACCAGTATTAATAATTTGCTCTGAATAAAAGGGGATGTGGTGAGAAAGGTTACAAGTCTTACAGTTAGACAGTTTCAAGCTCTTTGGCACAAAAATATTATCAAGAGCGGACAGCACTTCAATTTGTATATGTTGTCTGTAAAATGACAATTTACGCCAAATGACAATTTGCGTCATATTAATAGTGCTCTGATAAAAAACGAAAAATAGTTATTTTAAAAACTGAGAATATCGAGAATTATACCGTGAATTTTATTGTCATAGGCTGCCTTAACATGATTATTCGTGAAATTATCATGTTTGCCACCCGAAAGTTTTGCGCTTTCAGCCGAGACCAGGGCATCACCAAGTCCCGGGGTTAATTCTCTGGAAAGATGCCCCGAAAGAATTACTCGAGTGAATGATTCCTGAAGTGTCACGGTGTGCAATGGACAACTTAACTTTGCTCCGCATTAAAAAGCACCTCATCCGCAACCGCATAAAAAAAAGGGCTGTAATCCTAACGGGTTGCAGCCCTTTTTGCATCTAGTGACGTTGGCCGGACTCAAAAAGTGAGTGCTAACTACTTGAAATCATTAGAGTCAGAGTGCCATTGGTTGCGTGTTTTTTGCCTCATTCTGCAACCTATACGCAACCAATTTCCATGGTTTGCAAGGATTCAACATATCCACTGTACATCTTGCACTTTTAAGAACCATTCACAACTCAACATGTATAGCAGACATCGTAAGTCGGTAATGCCCTGAATATGAAATGAAAACCCCCGATAAAACAGGGACAATGGATAGGTCTTTTCTACTTGACAGTGTCAGACATATCAGCAGGAATGTTTACTTGATAAGCATAATTGCAAAGTCTAACTTTTTGAATAAAGATAGAACTCAAGACCTATTTATTGTGAGACAATAATCCTTGGATTGTCAGAAATTATAATGTAGTTAATAAATTGACATTCAAGAC
>CAXMTO010000448.1:0-3311 GCA_964196355.1 uncultured Myxococcota bacterium | reverse complement strand
CCACCCGTTCCCATTCCGAACACGGAAGTTAAGCTCTTCAGCGCCGATGGTACTGCATGGGAGACTGTGTGGGAGAGTAGGTCGTCGCCGTTCTTTATAGAAAACCCCTTTGGGCTTATGCTCAAAGGGGTTTTTGCTTTTTAAGGCTCTTTACTGAAATATTGATATTTTTTTTAACAAAGTGTAGCATTGCTGGTAAAGGCGGCTATTCTGATGCTTAGTACCTTACTCCTGAACTTCCGAATAAAAAACAAGAAGCCAAGGAATGTTTTTTGAAATTATGTTGTTAGATATATCACCATGGTACTTATACCCCCTTGTGGGGTGTTAGAAATTAAATACATTTTAGATCCACGCCCAAACCAACCTGATAAGGGCTCCTAGACAATGACTGAGAAACTATCCAACCCCAGAATTGGAAGCAGTGAAATTGACACCCTTTCACACAAACTTCTGGAATTAGAACACGAACTCAATTCAAATATCCCGACAACTCTCTGGATCAGTGATCTCCATGGTGAGGGAGACAGATTTATTTCCATCCTGAGGGGGCGGTTCGGAATGCTCTACCAGACTTGTCGTGAGGCTTTACCCGCAACCTTTAGTTCAGAAAAAATACAATATCTAACCAAAGTCATTAGAAAAAAACAATATTTTTACGACGACTTGGTGCGCATGGATATGCAGGACGTTATTCTTTGTCTTGTGCAGATACTCAAATATAAACTTACAAATGTCGGGTCCCGTCCTAATGAAATCTTTCGGCCAGAGTTTAGAAACACTATAACCCGTTTACTGTCAGGGCACCCTGTACCAAACCCCATTTTTGAGGAACCAATCATTTCCAACCGTTTAATCTCACATATTTCTCATACAATTCGCCAGGTACTGCTTGATCGTATCCAGGTTTTGGGTGACGTTTTTGACCGGGGTCCTCAACCTGACAAAATTATTCGTATTCTCTCATCGAATGCCTATAAAAACATGGTCGACTATGTTTTCGGCAATCACGATATACTCTGGATGGGGGCAGCATCGGGGAACGGCTCACTTATAGCAGAGGCTCTTAGAATTACCTGTCGGTACGATCACTTTCCCTTTCTGCAGCGACTAGGTATTGATACTTCGCTCCTCGAGGATTTTGCTGTACGCACCTACCCTGTCGATCTTGTAACCGGGAACTTCAAGGCTAAAACCGACAAGGGTCGTGCAATGGAAAAAGCCCTTGCAATCATCCAGTTTAAACTCGAAGAGCAGACCATTCACGACTTTCCTCAGTACGAGATGAAGGCAAGGCTTTGGCTGGACAAACTGGCTAAAATGCTTGAAAGCGACGATACTAAAGAATTAAACGACACTCATTTCCCGACTATTGATTTCAAGAATCCAGGAAAACTTAGCGAAGAAGAGCAACTGATTATTGATGATCTTGTTAAACAATTCACTACTAACCGACGACTGAAGAGACTACTCCATTTCTTCTTCACTGTTGGAAAAACTTTTCATATCCAGAATAATTTTCTAAATATTCATGCACTTGTACCATCAACAGAAGATGGACAATTCGAAGAGTTCCTTGGTCGCAGAGGGAAAATCCTCCTTACCTTTATTCAGGAAACAATTGAGAGGGTCGGTAAAAACTATCTTGAAACAAAAAAACAGGCTCAAGAAGATCAGGCTCTCTTTTTCTACCTCTGGTGTGGTGCTAAATCTCCATTTTTCGGAAAGCATGCAATGAAGACCTTTGAGAGATACTTCCTTATTGACAAAAACAGTCACACGGAAAGAAGTCTCCACTGGAAAGACAATATGCAGACAACCGAATTTAAAAAACTGATGCAACGCGAATTCGGTGTACAAAGAGTAATTTTCGGACACACTCCGGTAAATTACAAGAAGGGCATTCCCATGTCCAGTGAAGACGGTGTTGCTATCAACGTTGATGGTGGATTCGCCGCGGCCTATTATAATCGAGGACACTCTCTGGTACATACCCCCCATCAACTCTATGGTATTATACTGCCAACACCAAGTGAAATAAGGGAAGCAGAAAGAAAACTTGAATCTGCACCTCTTGATATTGAACTTATTGATGAATTCCGTCAACCCATGAAAATTAAGGATACAATTGCTGGTAAAAAACTCCAGCAAGAACGAGATAAAATCATGCAGCTTTTACATGGGTATGGAGAAAAAAACGGGTTTCACTCCTATCAAATCTAACTGTGTACTAAAGAGTTTTCATGGATACAAATTATGGTATGGAAATAGTTCGTGCGACTGAAATAGCCGCTCTTACGGCTGCTCGCCTGCAGGGACTTGGTGATCACAATGATATACTCAACCAGACAAGAAAGGCGATTGCCAAAACCTTGAATCGATTGCGCGTCGAAGGCATAGTTGTAAACGACCGTTTCACTAATCGGCCAGATACCTTTCAGCTACCAGCAACAATCGGCAAAGGAGGAGAGAGAACAGATCTCATGGCGGTTGCTCTGGAGGCACACCACTGCGCTGCCGACGGTAAAAACAACGCTACCTCCTACGCCGTAATCGCGAAAGAAGGTTCCATTCAGTCATTACCCAATCTCAGTATGTACAAAATCGTTGTCGGCCCCGAGGTGGGCCAGGTCATCGACATTAACCAACCACCCACCGTTAACGTCAAACGGGTTGCCAGGGCACTTAAAAAATATACCGAAAATGTTACTGTCTGTATTCTCAACCAGACGCGTCATCAGAACCTGATCAATGAGATCCGTCAATGTGGCGCCAGGATCAAACTTATTGACGAAGGCGAGATATCTGGCTGTCTGGCCGCAATTACCGGCGAAAAAGCCGATATATACATTGGCTATGGTTACGCTCCGGAAGGTGTCCTTGTTGCTGCTGCGATAAGCTGTCTTGGTGGATACCTTGAAGGAAAAATTTTCTATGAAAATGATAGAGATAAAATGGAAGCGACAAAACATGGCATTACTGATTTTGACATGATCTATCGACTCCAGGATCTTGTGAAGGGCAAAGAAGTCGCTATCGCTGCGACCGGCATTACAGACGGTGAATTCCTCGAAGGCGTTCGTTTTACTGCGAATGGAGCAATCACCACCTCTTTTATTGCTCGAGGTGAAACCCGTACTTACAGAAAACTGGTAACCCATCATTTCTTTGACTATAAACCGGTCTTTTAGTGCCTTACTCCTTAAAACCTGTCACTCAGTTCAGTACCCCCTTGTGGGGTGCTAGATCATCCTTATACCAATAATACCATATTGGCCCGACTCACGTTACCCTTCAAACCTCAAATCACT
>CAXMTO010000447.1:0-13004 GCA_964196355.1 uncultured Myxococcota bacterium | reverse complement strand
AAGATCACATCCTCTGCTGTCATGGTTTTGCCATTGTGAAATTCTATGCCCTTGCGTAGCTTAAAAGTCCACACTTTTGCGTCCGGAGTTGAGCCCCAGGACTCAGCAAGTTCAGGGATGGCATTGAAATTGTGATCGATTTCCACGAGAGAGTTTCTTATCTGCCAGTTGAGGTTCTGATTCATGTTGGAAGTCAGTGTCCCAGGGTCCATGGAAACCGTGGTTGACCCGCCGGTAATCCCAATAATAAAACGTCCTCCTTTTTTGGGGACAGAAGCGCGGGCTGTGCCTGCGAGCAGGGTTGGAGAAACAGTCACTGCAAGACCAAGAGCTGAAGTCTGCGCAATAAACTGTCTTCTGCTGATTTTGTTCTGGTTAAACAATTTGGTTAAAATTTCTAGCTCTGACATGTAAATCTCCTTTTCTATTCTTGATTAATAAAAGCCGAGGCACGTCCATTCCTGCGATGGTCGGTGAAAAGAATTCGTCTTTTACAGCATACCTGAAAGACAACTTTCCTCGATGATGTTGAAAATCGGCTAAATGAAGTCATTCTCACCTTGTAATCGCCAGGATTATGTAAGGGTATTATGTTTTGGAGATTTTTCCCACAATTTTCTTAATTCAACGACGAGAGGCAGCCAACTAGCAAGAAACTTTATCTTATCCGGCAATATTTGTGCTGAACCAATGTGATCCCGAGACAACAGAGTGACACTCTGTTGTCTCAATGTTTAAAAACTTGGCAGGAAGAAAATTATATGGGGTTAACACAGAAAATGTAACCCAATCCAGATTTCAAACGTGACGCAGTAAGGCTCTGAGTGAGGAACCAGGGGGCCGGGCGGGGGTGTACCTATATTGTCCTTTTATCTATACATATCTAAAAACAAACACAAACCAGATAATCGCCAGCGCGAGTCCCCCCCACAATGGTGCACCGTAAAAGGCCAGCCAGGCGAAGTTGATAAAACCGGTGCCAAGCCAGGAAACAAACAGCCTGTCACCGCGTGTGGTGTCCAGGCCGAATACACCGCGTCTTGGATTTCCACCCGGGCTGAAACGTTCCCATACGCCCATGGTAACAATCGATAAAACTAAAACTATGAAGAAAGCGGCTGTTGGCCATGTCCAGGCCATCCAAGATAAACCCATGGCATTAAACCCTCCCTAGAGCGAAGCCTTTGGCGATATAGTTACGCACAAAGTAGATAACGATTGCGCCTGGTATGATAGTCAGCGAACCGGCCGCAGCCAGCAATCCCAATTCATACCCCGAACTGCTTGCGGTACGGGTCATCGTCGCTGCAATCGGTTTGGCATCAACCGAAGTCAATGTTTTTGCCAGTAACAGTTCCACCCACGAATACATGAAGCAGAAGAACATCGTCACGCCAATACCGGCAGCAATAGTCGGAATAAAGATGCGAATAAAAAATCGCCAGAACGAATAACCGTCCAGGAATGCTGTTTCATCCAGTTCCTTCGGCACCCCTGACATAAACCCCTCGAGAATCCATACTGCCAGAGGAATGTTGAACAGACAGTGTGCAAGGGCCACGGCAATATGGGTATCGAACAGACCAATTGCTGAATACAGCTGGAAAAACGGCAGAGCAAACACCGCGGGCGGCGCCATGCGGTTGGTCAGCAGCCAGAAGAACAGGTGCTTGTCGCCAAGGAACCTGTATCGCGAAAACGCATAAGCTGCCGGTAATGCCACCGTCACTGAGAGTAGAGTGTTGAAAACCACGTAGATTATTGAATTGATGTAGCCGTTATACCAGGTTGGATCAGTGAATATGACCTTGTAATTGGCAAGAGTGAAGTTCTGCGGGAAAAAAGAAAACCCCCCCAGTATTTCACCGGTGGTCTTAAATGACATGGCGAGCAGTCCGTAAATCGGCAACATTAAAAACAAAATATACAGAGTCGGTACAAGCCATTTTCTTGGATGGGTCATGTTACTGCTCCTCGTTACGCATCATAATGGTATAAAACGCCCAGCAGATCAGCAGGACCATAAGGAAGTAAATAAGAGACATTGCCGCTGCCGGACCCAGGTCAAACTGACCGAGTGCGATCTTGACCAGGTCGATCGACAGGAAAGTTGTGGTGTTTCCAGGTCCTCCGCCGGTGAGCACGAACGGCTCGGTATAGATCATGAAACTATCCATGAATCGCAGCAGGATGGCGATGGTCAGCACGCGTTTCATTTTCGGCAGTTGGATGTAGCGGAATATAGCCCAGCGGCTGGCTCCGTCGATATGAGCGGCCTGGTAATAGTCATCAGGAATTGAACTTAATCCGGCGTAGCACAGCAGCACAATCAGCGAAGTCCAGTGCCACACATCCATGACAACCGTCGTCATCCATGCGGCTACCGGCTGTCTGGTGAAGTTGTAATCAATACCGATCGAGTTCAATGTATGGCCGAGCAGACCGATGTCAGGAAGAGCAAAGATATTCCACATGGCTCCAACAACATTCCAGGGGATTAAAAGGGGGAGAGCCATTAAAACCAGGCAAACCGACACCCAGGGGCCTGTTCGCGGCATGGTAAGAGCAACACCGATGCCAAGGGGCACTTCGATGGCAATGATCATTCCGGTAAAGAACAGTTGTCGTAATAATGAATCGTGAAAACGGCTCGAGCGCAATACCTGTTCAAACCAGGTTGTGCCTTCCCAGAAAAATTCATTGTTGCCAAAAGTTTCCTGAAAGGCATAATTGACCACTGTCATCAGCGGTATAAAGGCGTTGAACGCCACCAGTACCAAAACGGGAACGACAAGCCACCAGGCTTTATTATTTGTGGTTTTATTCATGATTCGCTCCCTCCACAAACCAGCCATCGTTGTATACCCTGGTTTGCTCCGGGTTAAATTGAATCCTGGGGCTTTCCGAAGGGATGGTCTGGTCTTCATTGACAATCAGCTTGATCACATCGGATTCATGTAGCACTGTTACCACCTGGTAGCGGCCAAGATCTTCAACTTTTTCAATAACAACAGGAATACCATCATCTGTGAACTCAACATATTCCGGTCGAATGCCAACTTCGATCTTGCCGCTCAAGTCGCTAACGACCGGAGACGAAGTATTGAGGATATTTTTATGGAAAACAGGAAAACCCTGGTCGATTTTGCAGGGCAGGATATTCATGCCGGGGGAACCTATGAAATAGCCGACGAAAGTATGTTTGGGCTGGTTGAATAATTCCACCGGGGTGCCTACCTGTACCACGGTACCGTCATACATAACCACTACCTTCTCGGCAAAGGTCAAGGCCTCCACCTGGTCGTGGGTGACATAAATCATGGTGACGCCGATCTGTTGATGCAGTTCTTTCAGTTTTGAACGGAGTTGCCATTTCAGGTGTGGATCGATAACCGTCAACGGTTCATCGAAGAGGATCGCATTGACATCGGAGCGCACCAGGCCCCGGCCAAGAGAAATTTTCTGTTTGCCGTCCGCGGTCAGGCCGGATGCACGTTTGTGGAGACTGGCACTCAAATCAAGCATTTCCGCTATCTGATCGACACGTTGTTTTACCACAGTTTCATTCATACCACGGTTGCGCAGTGGAAATGCAAGGTTGTCGAAAACGGTCATGGTATCGTAGACAACCGGGAACTGAAACACCTGGGCAATCTGTCTTTCTGAGGTGGGCAGGTTTGTCACATCCTGGCCGTCAAAATGAATCTCGCCCTCGGATGGCGTTAACAAACCGGAAATGGTGTTCAACAAGGTGGTTTTGCCACAGCCCGAAGGACCAAGCAGGGCATAGGCGCTTTCATCCTCCCAAACCTGGTTGACTTCCTTTAAGGCATACACCGGTTCCTGCCCCTTGGGAGGTGGGTACGCATGCCGTACATTTTTGAATCTTATTCTTGCCATGATGCTACCTGTCTGAGTTAGAGTTCAATCAATCTGTCATCGCCTCCGAAATAGAGACAATGCTTCGCATTGAAGACAAAAGTCGCCTTTTCACCGAACTCGAAAGAATGGATGCCATTGGTTTGACTGACCCAGATATTTTCATTAATTTTTAGGCGTATAATGCTATCAGAGCCGCTAATCTCAGCAATCTGGACAATACCGTCCACTTTTATCCCCTCCCCTTCCGACAGCAGATGGTGAGGTCGCAGAGCTATCTTGTAGTTACCGTCCGGTAAACCGGCCAACTTTTCAGGAACTTTCCATGACGCAGTCTCACCCAGATACGCCTTATCTTCCCGCTTTTCTATGGAAGCTGTATTGATTGGTGGATCTGAGAATTCTTCGGCACTTTCCAATGTGGCCGGGTTGCGATAGTTCGACGAAGTCCTGTCAAACTGAACGACACGGCCTTCCTTGAGTACTGCAGTATGGCCACCTAACATAAGGGCTTCCAGCGGTTCAGTGGTAGCGTACACAACGGTTGCCCCTGTATCTGCAAACAATTTTGGCAACTCATCACGCAGTTCTTCACGCAGTTTATAATCAAGATTAGCCAGGGGTTCGTCCAATAACACCAGATCAGCGCCCTTGACCAGCGCCCTTGCAAGTGCTGTTCTCTGTTGCTGGCCGCCGGAGAGTTCTTTTGGCAGCCGATGAAGCATTGGAGTGAGTTGCAACATCTCTGCAAATCGATGGACCTCCTCGTCGATTTGCTTTTTACTCATGCCAGCGACTTTGAGTGGCGAAGCGATATTGTCGAATACCGTAAAACTGGGATAATTAATGAAGGCCTGGTAAACCATTGCAACGCTGCGCTTCTGTACAGCAGTGCCGGTCACGTTACTGCCGTTAGCCCAGACCTCTCCAGCAGTGGGCTTCTCCAAACCTGCCATCAATCGCATCAGGGTGGTTTTACCACTGAGTGTGGTTCCTAACAGAATATTAAACCCACCTGGTTCAAGTATGAGACTCGTTTGATAGATATGGGTTTCTGCACCTACCCGGAACGTGACATCTCTTAGTTCTATAGTCATTTAATTGTACCCTTCGTTTATTCTAATCTGAAGGTTTTGCAATTTTCACTTCAACATTGTACTGGCCGCAGACCTCAACAAACTCATTTGAGATACCTGCATCGGTAACGAGTATGTCAACATCAGTAAGTGTTCCAACTTTGACCGGGGCGCGGCGCGCCAGCTTCATCGAATCAGTAACAAGGATTACGGTACGAGCTTGCCTGATTATTGCCTGCGTTACACGTACTTCACGCAGGTCATAATCAAAAAATTCGCCGCTGCCATCGATGGCTGAGCAACCGATCATCGCATAATCAGGTTTAAACTTGTCAACAAACTCTTCGGTTCTGATTCCGACAATACCTCCATCAGCATGGCGAATCCTGCCGCCGGCAATCATGACCTCGATGCCGTGGGATGGCCACAGTGTACTCGCCACATTTATGTTGTTGGTGATCACCAGAATACCTTTGCGGTCCACCAGAAATTCAGCTACACGCTCTGTGGTGGTACCAAGGTTGATAAACATTGAATCATTATCTGAGATAATCTGGGCAGTCAGTTTGGCTATTGCAGTTTTTTCATCAGCCATCAGAATCTTTCTTGCGCCATACCCAAGATTTTCATCGCTATTTCTGATGACAGCCCCGCCATGAGTACGTTCAAGCAGTTCCATATCGTATAACTGATTCAGGTCACGCCGTATGGTTTGTGGGGTAACCTGTAGATGTGCTGACAGGTCATCCACTTGCACGGAACCGTATTCTCGGATAAATTCCATGATCGATCGCTGTCGTCCGCTTATATCCGTTTGCATGTTAAATACCTAGTTTGTTCCCGTTCGAAAACTGCTCTTTTGCCTAATCTCAGCGTTATGTGAAAATTTTTATCCTCGGAATATCAACCATGCCTGTGGTAAAAATCTTAAAATGTTTTGATCTCGATCAAAACACCTGGTTTTCGGATGGAAACTAGTTATATCGCAAATGATTTTTTTGAATTCCGAGGCCTGTGCCTAGACAGGCCCCGGAATTTCTGGTCAGTTACTCGTCTGCTGATTAGTGCCTTACTCCTGAAAACCTGTCATTAAAACAAGAAATCCGGAGAGTGACTTGAAATTAGGAACTTAAAATAACCACCAAGGCACTTATACCCCTCAAGCTGGTAATGAAAAGGGTGCTGGCTTTTTACCGTTTACCGGTATCAGTTTTTCCAGCGCTTGACAAGTTCATCATAATTAACCGTTTCTCCTTTTGGTTTCTCATTGGCCAGCTTGGCCTTTGGAGATCCTGGTTTGTTAAGCCACACTGAAGGATCTGATTTTTCATTCAGCCTGGGGCCGCAGCCGCCGTATGTTTTGGCATTTTCATCAGCTTTTTGCATACGTCCCATAGTTATATCCATTTCTCCAGCAAGACGGTCCATGGCTTCCTGCGGTGTAAATGCACCGGAGTTTACATCACCGATCTGCTGCCACCAGATTTGTGCCAGCTTAGGATAGTCAGGAACATTTACACCGGTAGGGGACCACATGACACGGTCCGGAGAACGGTAAAACTCAACCAGACCACCCAGTTTGGGTGCTCGTTCGGTAAAAGAGTCATGATTGATGGTGCTCTCACGGATAAAAGTCAGACCAACATGGCTTTTCTTGACGTCCACGGTCTTGGAAACCACGAACTGTGAGTAGAGCCATGCTGCCTTGCGGCGGTCAACCGGGGTTGACTTGAACAGTGTCCAGGAACCAGCGTCCTGATAACCCAGCTTCTGACCTTTCTCCCAGTAGGGACCATGAGGCGATGGAGCCATGCGCCACAATGGTTTGCCACTGTCATCAACCGTGTTGTTTCCTTCAGATTTAGGTGCCACCATGGATGCTGTGAATGCGGTGTACCAGAAAATCTGCTGGGCGACATTTCCCTGAGACAGGGCGGGAAGGGACTGGTAGAAGTCATAGCTGGCCGCTCCTTCAGGAGCATATTTACGAAGCCATTCATCCCATTTGCGGATCGCATATACTGCTGCGGGGCCATTGGCTGCGCCACCGCGTGATACAGACGCACCTACAGGATTACAGCTGCCCTCTTCCATTCGAATTCCCCATTCATCAACAGGAACTCCGTTAGGCAGACCTTTACTGCCGGCACCCGCCATGGACAGCCATGCATCAGTCATACGCCAGCCAAGGTCAGGAGCTCGTTTACCGTAATCCATATGGCCATAGACTTTGACGCCATCAATTTCCTTGACATCATCTGTGAAAAATTCAGCGATATCTTCATAAGCTGACCAGTTCACCGGTACACCCAGTTCATACCCGTATTTTGCTTTGAATTTTTCCTGCAGATCAGGACGATCAAACCAGTCCTTGCGGAACCAGTATAGGTTGGCGAACTGCTGATCAGGAAGCTGATACAGCTTGCCATCAGGTCCTGTGGTGAAGGTTTTGCCTACAAAATCGTCAACATCCAGACCCGGGTTGGTGACATCCTGGCCCTCGCCCGCCATCCAGTCCGACAGGTTCACTGCAAGTTGAAGACGCGAGTGGGTACCGATCAGGTCTGAATCGTTGATATAGGCATCATAGAGGTTACGCTTGGTCTGCATCTGGGTCTGTACTGCCTGTACCACTTCACCTTCGCCGAGTAACTGGTGATTAACCTTGATACCGGTAATTTCCTCAAATGCTTTGGTCAGGGTTTTCGATTCATACTCATGGGTCGGAATAGTTTCCGACAGTACGTTGATCTCCATTCCTTTGAAAGGCTTGGCTGCATTGATGAACCATTCCATTTCCTTTTGCTGATCACTTTTCGACAGTGCCGAGGGCTGGAACTCTTCATCAATCCATTTGTTCGCCTCATCCATACCAGCATAAACGTTTTGAACACTAAACGCTGCTACTGCAGTTAATAACGCAATCTTTTTCAGCATAAAGAAGACCTCCTTGAGTTTTGGTTAATTGGTTGTGACGATACTATATCCTCACGTTACCCCGCATGTTCGAAATGTCAACAGTTTGTTTTCGTATTCTTCGAAAAAATGTTCGAAATGTTCGAAAATGAACAAGTAATCACTTATACGACCTCTCTAACTTTTGAAGAAATTCCTCCCGTTTCCAGTATTCCCGAGCAGTCTATCATCTTTTTTCCGTTTTTTCCAGAAGTTCCTTGCAAACAGAAATTTTGAAAAATATTACGCCAAAAGGATGGTGTCTCACGAGCCATGAGCAGACAACTACACGTTTTATATTGATAAAACAGCCGCATATTTTCTGCCCCTCATTTAAAGAGTTTTTGCAGAAATTTTCCAGCCTGATCGGTTATCTGCTTTTTTCCAGCCTGTATCGCGAGATCCTTGAGCGCAGTTTGAAGAATATCTTTTCTCAAGGATGGGCTGGACACTGTCCCGCCGATCGGTACAGAGATGAAAGTCCCTTCCAGATACTTATACATATCGCTGCTTACCATTTTTCGAGTAACCGGAATCTGGGCTTTGTAATCCAGGGTCTTGTCAAAACCAACAGATCCGGAGAGCATGAGGGTGTGGTCTCTCGTTTTTATCTCAAGAGGCGAACATCGAATGCGGTCATTTTCACCTATACATTCGATGGGCTTATCACCGAGGGTAACTTCGCGCTCATTCGCTTTCATCACTTCCAGCAGAGGGGTGAGCAATCCACCTGACCGGAGTACAACTTCATTGAAGGTGATACTGGCAGCAAACGCAGCATCCTTTCTTTTAGCGGCGTCCAGAGGCCAATTGAAATGCTGCAGGCTGAGGTCCATAGTTCCCTCAGAAATAGCAGCACCCTTGAAAAGAGGGTGGACGTGTGCCAGCAGATCGTTGGACATGGCTTCACTAAAGCCTACCCCGGCCAGCACATCACTGTTTTCCGGTACAGAGACCGCCGGGGTATCGACAGTAAAATCGATTGAAGATTTCAGAGCCATCTTGCCTCTGTTCACGGTTCCCTGGACATCAATCTCAGCTAAACCGTTCGTCAGCTTGACAGGAATTTCCAGCGATTCTATGATAAGGCCAAAGCCTCGGATGGTATCTGCATGAAAAGAGGTGGTGAACTCAGAGTGTTTAGGGAGATCAATCCATCTGCCGTCCACAGACCTCACTTTAATTGCGAACGGACTCTCAGTATCTCCGATCATTTCCACCTCAAGGTCGGCAAGAGACCTTAGATAGCTGCTTACAGCCTTCAGGTCCAGATTAACGGATCCTTCGGCGTTCAGCACTCTCTCCAGTTTATCCTGTGTTATCCCGCCGGCAGCATTCAGAGAAATCGGGGCGGAGGACAATTCAAACTCATGCAGCTTAAAGTTTTGTCCGAGGATATCACCCTTGAGATCCGCCTTCACTCGTATAGAATCCTCAGCAACAGACTGCTTATCTTTGACATCGATTTTGAGTGGCCCGATTTTACCGTCCATTCGTACAAACTGTTGGTTCCCACCGGTAATATCAGCATCTATCTTGAGAGCAGACCGACCGGTCACGGTTATCCCAGGGTACTTCTTGAGTAAATCACCCAAACGTGCCGTCAGCAAACCGAGGTCCAGATCAATGCTGCCACTGGTTTTAACCCCGTCTGAAAGATTGTTCCAATCTTTGACTACCAGCTGAGGAAGGGTGATATTATCGCCACCAGCCTTCAGATCCAGCGGTTTCAAAGTGGCAGATCTTTCATCCAGATTTATAACACCACTGGTCGTCAGCTGTATCTTTTTTTCGTTAAACTTGAGTTTATCTTTTTGGAACATGAAATCTACCGCGTCGACAGTGGTTTTCTCCAAATCCAGCCGATTACCTTTAAAAGATAGTCGAGTATCAATATCTGCTTTACCAGCCAGGCTGATGTCGGCAGGGAGCATATCTGTGCTCCTTAAGAGCCCAGAGAGCGCAGAAATATCAATGGTTCCGACATATCTCAGCCCCTCTACCTCCGGCTCTTTTTGAGGATTTGAAACCCTTATACGCTCAATGCTCACCTCCCCTTCACTCATCCAGCTCTGGTAATTCAGCTTGGAATTACTCACTGTAGAGACCGCTCCCCCTTTATCCATATCCAGCAATGCACTCAATTTGGCTGTTACATCACCTTTTGGCGCAAGGGTCTGCTTACCATCCTTAAGTACAAAATCATTGATCAGCAGTTTCCCTGAAGCAGAGAATGTCTGCTTGCCCTGAGGAGCAACATCTAAATTCAATGCGAGTTTTCCATCGCTTTCCCATTTTTCCGGCAGATAGTCAGCCAGCATACCTGTGGTGCGCTTTAGATCCAGATTTGCAGAAATGGCAGCCTGGACGGGTTTTGTCATATCACTCCAATCGGCCACTGCCAGTTCCTTAATGTTGATTTTACCTGAACTGCTCTGCAGGGTTAAAGGTTTAAGGCTGATTTTCCGTTCATCCAACAGGATCGTCCCTTTTGCAGCCAGGTTCAATTGCCGATCTTTTATTGATTTTTTTTTCTGAGTAAACAGGAACTGATCTGTATTCACTACCGCGTCTTCAATTTGCAGTCGGTTCCCATCAAGTGCCCCCCTGGCGTGTATCGTAGCCATACCCGCTAACCGGGTATCCTGAGGCAGAGCTTCTATGGTCTGCAGGAGGACAGTCAGATGCTGCAGATCAAAAACACCCTTAAGATCCATGCCTTGTATCTTATAGCTGCCATTTTCAGATGGCACTGCCATTTTTTCCAAGCTCATGACCCCACCACCAATCCATGAATGAAAATCAAGGGATGCATCCAGCATTTCCTTCGGCTGCATATTCTTATCCACTCGCAGATCGGTAACTAATTTTGCTTTGAACGAACTCCGCGGGGCTATGGCACGTTTTCCCTGCTGAAACAAAAAATCCTTGATGCTGACATCAGCCGTCGCCACCCGCAATTCTTCAGCTTTGGTTTCTACCTGAAGATTCAGATCCATTTTGCCATCGAACTTCATCCCATCCAGTTCGATAAATTTTTCGACTTCTCTTGATACTGCCCCGAGATCTGCCGCCATTTGAATCGTCATGTGATTGAAATCACCCTGACCTGTTCCATTTAAAAATGCCGACTGTACTGATAATTTATCCAGTTGAAGCCCCGCTGTACTTTGCCCTCCTTTAGCCTCAAGTATGACGGACTCATCCCAGACAAGTTTTTTTCCACCGGCAGAACCCTGTAATTCATCCAGACGGGCACTGCCGTCAAAATATGTGTCCTTACCTGAAGTGTTCACTTTTACCTCCAGATCAACCCTGCCGCTTGATACCCTGGTATCCTCTTTAAGATTCAAACTGCTCGGAAATTGAGCGAAGAGCTGTGCCAGATCAATATTCGCCTTGCCGGTAATTTCTTTTTTGTCCGGAAAATCAAACGTACCCGAGACTGCTGCTGTGGCCAGAGCAGACGTTAATGTCAACTGATTGAGTGTTATAATAGCTGCTGTTTTTTCTGCATCTACTTCAACAACCACCTTGTCGAATGACGGGGCATCTGATTTAAGTGGTCCTCCCTGCAGCATTATCTGCTGGCCGGTCAAATTCCCCTTTAATTTCAATGCAGTTGATGTACTCCCCGAAATGTTCATGCGGCCATTAATTTGTCCGCTGCCGGATGGCGTATCAGCAATATATGCCAGAATCGACAACAGATCAGCTATCTCCCATTTTTCAATGTCAAGCTCCGCCTCGGACTGGATGTCATTGAGCTGACCGCTGTCTGTTGACGGCAAGGTGAAAGTTCCAGTCCCTTTTACCTTACCACTGCTATCTCCCGACAGAAAAGCGGTCTGATAATCGAGCAGATTTTCATGTCCGGCAAGATGCGCTTTTAGTTCAAGGTCTTTTAACAGGAGTTTTTCTTTCGTATCTGGAAAAATTGCTTTTACGGCACCACCAATTACAATCAGATTTCCGTCCAGTGGCGGCATGATTATCGGGCTGCCGGTCTCTTTTGGTTTTTCTGGTTGAGCAATAGTGGAATCTTGAGATTTTTTTACTGGAACTTCAGCGGTTGCCTCTGAAGTTGTCCCGGTATCAGTAGTCGTTGGTTTTTCATCCAGATAGAGCTGGATGACCGGAGTTTTAACAGTAATCGTGCCAAACTCTTTGTAATTGGCAGCAAGGGCAAGCAACCCTTTGGAAGTTGTTATTTCCTCTACGTTCACCGTGATACCTTCCTTACGGTCGACATAGGTGAGATCCCTGCTTTGAATTCCATCGAACCAGCTCAGCGACAAGGCATCAAAATCGATCTGTCCAGGTATCCGGTCGTTGACAACCTGCATAAGCTTGTTGTTAGCCCAGTCTGTTGACAACAGATTTGGAAGAAAAAACAGCCCTAAAAGTATGACCAGAAAGAGACCAGCCAAAGATGGCCAGATAACAGATTTCTTTTTTCCGTAAGTGGATTGTTCAACCATTGCAGCTGCTCTCGTTTGATTATTTTAGCGGGATTAGGTTTGCACTTTACCAGGATAAACAGACAAAGCTCAACACAAGAGTATAAAATGATCATTATTCTGTTAAGGTAAAGGTGTTTTAGAGCTAAAAATTTTTTCCGTCTCCTTTAATGAAATAACAATGTTTCAAATAGAGTCGACATTATTTTCATGTGAAGTTTTTACCGTTTTCACTTGAACTATTCGGCAAACCGGATTACACAGTGCTGCAGAAATATTATTCAATTCCTGATAATCAGGCACATGTTTTTTAACGTTTGCACCTTCATTATCACTCATTACTAACACCGGTAAACGGTAAAAAAGCCAGCACTCTTTTCAGGAGTAAGGCACTAAGGAAGCATGGCATGGTCACATCATCCAGGACAACGACACACAAAGCTAAAGAAGAGACAATCGAAACCGATGTTTTAGTCATCGGGGGTGGTGTTACGGGTACTGGCATAATGCGCGATCTGGCGCTTCGAGGATTACAGGCCCTGTTGATCGACAGAAAAGACCTCTGTGCAGGCGCCTCAGGCGGAAACCACGGCCTCCTCCACTCCGGTTCCAGGTATGTCTCAAATGACCTCCA
>CAXMTO010000446.1:0-11027 GCA_964196355.1 uncultured Myxococcota bacterium | reverse complement strand
AGCGATTACATCATTATTTTGCAACCTATAAAATTCAGCCGGGAAAAACATTGTCAGTAGAAATTGGTGACGCATATGGCAAAGAGCATGCACACAAGGTTATTAAAGCTTCAATGGAAGACTAGCAGGAGCGGTTTAATGAGGAAAAAGACCTACGCCTGGCGCCACTATAGGATACAACCGCTTATCGTTTTTGCGACATGGTAACTGTTGTTGCACATCGAGGCGCCAGAAGCCTGGCGCCTGAAAATACCCTCGCTGCCGCCCGAAAAGCCTATGCGCTTGGTGCGGACGTGTGGGAGACCGATGTGGCCGTTACCGCCGATGATCAACTGGTGTTGATGCATGACGATGCCATGACGCGAACGACCAACGTAAAAGAGCGTTTTCCAGATCGCGTCCCCGCCGCTTTTTCTACTTACAGCCTGGCTGAAATTCGAACGCTCGACGCGGGCTCGTGGTTCGAGCGCGACGACCCGTTTGGTCAAATTGCCGCCGGTGCGATTAGCCATATGGAACTGGCGCAATATGCCGGTGAAAAAGTGCCTACTTTGCAGGAGGCCTTTAAGCTTACGCTTGAACTGGACTGGTTCCTCAACCTTGAGTTAAAGGTTCAACCCGCACCCAAAGATGATTTCGATGTGGTCAACGCTGTTCTCGAACTGGCTGACGAGGTTGGTATTGGGTCGGATCACCTGCTGTTTTCCTCCGCGCAGCTTGCGTGGCTGAAAACCCTGAAACAGCGTCGGCCGGAGTTTGAAGTCCAGGCGATCCTGGGACTTTTCCCTGAAGATCCAATGGACTTCAGCGACGTTTCCTTTGATGCCTTTAATCCACGCCATACCCGTCTTTCGATTGACCAGCTCAAACAGCAGGCCGGGCGAGGGCTCAAACTAAACCCTTTTACCATCAATGATAATGAGCTTATTGCCAACCTCATCGAAATTGGCGTAGCAGGCCTCATTACCGATTTCCCACAGAGAATACCTAGATGCATCAAGCACCCGTAACTACAGTGAAGTTGAAATTTTGTGTCGTAAACTGCTACCCAAAGGCCAGCCGCAAGAATTTTGATCTATCGGATTTTGGGTATCCACACGATACAGCCGTCAGGTTTCGGGGGATTACACGCCACCAACAAGACATATCCAGCTTCCTTAACAAGAAAAAAAAAGGTCCAGTGCCGAAATACCTAGAAATGATAAGGCTTTAGAAAAGGGGGAAGGTAAAATAACATACGTAGCAAATTTCCCGCAGACAAAGGTCGACATATTTCCACTCAGTCTTTACCTATTGACAGAAGATATCTTGACTATCGCCCGCTTGGTTTTTAAAAACAGATCGCTTACAGGAGCCATACATAGTAAGTGTCAATACACGAATGCAGTCCTAACACCCAACAAGGGGGTATAAGTACCATGGTGATATATCTAACAACATAATTTCAAAAGACATTCCTCGGTTTCTTGTTTTTTCTTACAGAAGTTCAGGAGTAAGGTACTAAAGCAAAGAGTCATCCAGCACGCCCACATAGGCCAGGTTCCTGTATCTCTGAGCATAATCAAGACCGTACCCCACGGCAAATTCATTGGGAATATCGACACCGCAGAAGTCAATCTTCACATCGATAATCCTGCTGCCCGGTTTATTGAGAAAAGTGCACACTTTTAATGATCGCGGATTTCGGTTGTGCAGCATGTGCAGAACCTTGCTGAATGTATTGCCGGTATCTACGATGTCTTCCACAACAAGGACGTCTCTCCCTTCAATAGACGTATCAAGATCAAGAACAACTTTCACATCGCCGCTGCTCGTGGTGCCATCGCCATAACTCGACAGTGACATAAAATCTACCATTAACGGCAATTTTATTTCACGTACAAGGTCTGCCAGGAAGACAAAGGAGCCACGCAGTAATCCAATGACCAGTAAATCGGGCTCCTTCTGTCCATAATACGCGGTGACTTCCGCGCCAAGCCGTTTCACCGTCTTTTTGACTTCCTCTTCTGTAACCAATACCTTGACAATGCCACTTTCCATTATTTTTCTTCCATTAGTTTATCGAGTGTCCAAAAGTCATTCATTTTTCAGTTAAAACAATATTTTGAGATCTTCTTTTAAGATTTTTCCCATGGTATTTTTTGGCAATTTTTCAAGAAAAATCAATTGCTTCGGGCATTTCCAGTCGTGAAGGTGCTCTTTGCATATCGCCCTTACTGCGCCGGATATATCACCTGAACCTGGCTTTTTAACCACCGCAGCTACAATTTTTTCGCCCCATTTTTCATCGAAAATACCAACAACGGACGACTCGACGACTTCATCAAGCTTACCAATTACCGCTTCAACCTCATTAGGGGAAACATTTTCACCCCCTGTAATAATAATGTTTTTTAAGCGGTCGGTAAGATAATAGTATCCTTCTCCATCTTTTTTCCCCAGGTCACCTGTCTTGAACCAACCCTGTTCAAATGTTTGATCTGTTTCTTCCGGTTTTTTCCAGTAACCGGGTGAAATGGAGTCAGATTTAAGCCAGAACTCGCCAACTTGCCCCGGTTCTGCATCCAAAAAACTTTCAGGATCTACAATTCTTGCCTCAAGCCCTGGTAGAGGTAATCCAATGGATCCCGGCTTTTTGTCTCCATGCAGGGGATTGGAAAAGTTCATGCCGGTCTCCGACATCCCCTCCCGCTCCACAACCTCTTTGCCAAAGGTGTGCTTGATCTGTTGAAAATTCTTGACCGGTAATGGCGCTGATCCCGAAGTCCACAATCTCATATGATCAAACCGAAGAAATTGGTCTCCTATGGTTTCAATAAGTTTTGAATACATGGCCGGAACACCCATAAATACGGAGCAGGCCAAATCACCCTTATCTTGTTTTAAAATATCAATTACGATTCCAGGCGCAAATTTGTCCTGCAGCACCACATGCGCTCCCGCCATGAGTGCCGTGTGAAAGGCAAAACAGAGTCCATGCACATGAAAAAGCGGTAAAATATGGCAGAGGGTATCAGAATCGGAAATCTCCCATATTTTCATAATGTTTCCTGCATCATGAGTCAGGTTTTTTTGAGTTAAAACAGCTCCTTTTGGGTCACCTGTTGTCCCTGAGGTATAGATGATAAGTGCTGGATCATCGGGATCCAGATCTGTTTTTTCAAGTGGTTCATCACAGGATTGTAATAAAGTCATTTCCTGAAAAGGGACTGTGGTATCGATTACCAGGCAATGCAGTTCCGGATCAATCTCTTTTATCATTCTGGCCTTATCCGGATCAATCAGAACAAGTGAGGGAGCAGCATCATTTAACAGATAGGTGAGTTCAGACTTTTTAAACCCTGGGTTGAGAGGCACAGAAACTGCGCCCATTTTTTGCAGGGCAATGTAAGCGACAATAGAAACCAGGGATTTTTCAAGGAGCAGAACAACATTCTCGGATTTTTTAACCCCTTGTTTCAGAAACAGATTGGCCATTTTATCTGAATTTTTATCCAGATCAAGAAAAGACATTCGAGTCTCTAATGTATCTCCTCTTAAAAACGAAATGGCTGTTTTTGAGTTATATTTTTCAAAACTGTCTTTGAAGTACGCAGCCATGGATAGCATTTTTTCTATTCTCCCTTAACAAAATTCACTTTATTTTCGCCAATATCCCAAAAAAGTCCGGTCATCAACTGCAGACCTTCCCTCGCAATTGCTCCAAGAAAATGTTCGTTGGGTGCATGCTGACTGCAGCCGCCGTATGAATGCGGCACCCAGATCGTAGGTAATCCAATAATGTGACTAAAAGCATCATTGGGCAGCGTCCCGCCTAGATTTGGTAGAAAGGCAACTTCTTTCCCAAGAGTTGCCTCAAAGGAAGATGTAGTAAATTCCACCCAGGGGTTATCTGGCTCCATGCGGGTGGCACGCCCGTAATTATTCTTAACGGGCTCAATTTCCACCATGGAAAAACCATGACCATCGAGGTGTTCTCTTACTGCAGGAAGAAAGGTCTCAGGGTCTGAGTCGGCAATAAACCGGATGTGGCATCTGGCCCACGCCTTAGGCGGAATGGCATGGGCAGGCTGAGTAGGATCACCGCATTTAAAGGCAAGCACGTCGAGCGTGTTCCAGCCATATACCTTTTCGGCTGCACTCAGTCCCGGTTCTCCCCAGTCAGGGTCTATCTCCGGCCCCCCTTCTCCCTTTATGGTGAGTTTATCAATTGCTTTTTTAACTGAAAGTGGAATGATTTCAGGCCGGAGTGATTCAATTAAAATTTTCCCTTTACCATCTACCATGGAAGCAATTGCGTGGGACAAAATAATGCCGGGGTTTGCAAGAAGACCACCCCAATTTCCAGAGTGGTGTCCACCTTCTCGTAGATTGACAGTAAGATCAAAATTAAATACCGCTCTGCTCCCTCCAAAAACCGTCACTACTTCAGGATCTATTCTCGGTCCGTCCGAGGCTATCAGCACATCAGCTTTTAAAGATTCCTTCTCCAGTTCACAGATCCTGTGCAACCCGGGAGAACCTGCTTCTTCACCCATTTCAATCAGTACGATTACGTTGAATCCTAATGCTCCCTTTTCTTTGATCACACAATCAAGTGCAGCAAGATTAAGTGCATGCTGTCCTTTATTATCCGCCCCCCCCCTGCCATACCATCTCTCTCCTCTTTTCGTCAGTTTCAACGGATCAAGCCCATGCTCCCACTCACTTTCCATCAAGGGAACTGTGTCTCCATGGCCGTATATCAAGATAGAGGGGAGAGTTTTATCTTCAATTCTTCTGGCAATTGTAAAAGGTGCACAGGGTTCCATGGGGTTTTCTACGATACGGCAGTCAAAACCCATGGTTTCAAGATAGGGGACTATCTTTTTTTCAAGATAAGCCAGCATCTCCGGTTTTCTATCATCTTCCCGGCTGCCGGTATCCAGCGCCACCCAGTCTGCCAGGAGGTTAAAAAATGAATCATCATCGAAAAAACGCTTTGCCCTGTCTATTGCACTGTTTCTGTTCACCGTATTCAACTCAATTTGTTTTTGTTACTCTTTTCTCTCAAAAAAATTTTCAACAGCCCGGTACATCACGTCCACCCCAATTTCCAGCACGTCCTCATGAATGTCAAAATGGGGAGAATGCAAGGGATGCGAAATGCCGTCTTTTAAACTTGCACATCCCAATCGCATCATGGCTCCGGGACATTGCTGGGTGAAAAAGTAAAAATCTTCACTGCCCATGATAAATGGCAGGATCTTTACCTTTTCTTCTCCCACCACTTCTACGCAGACCCTGTGAAGGG
This sequence comes from uncultured Myxococcota bacterium, assembly GCA_964196355.1. Classification (GTDB taxonomy): domain Bacteria; phylum Desulfobacterota; class Desulfobulbia; order Desulfobulbales; family Desulfocapsaceae; genus Desulfomarina. Next base: position 5,734 of record CAXMTO010000446.1, on the reverse strand, counting down.
ACTTGCAGACAGCCTTGTCGTTGATTCCCACGGGAGCACCCGACTCAAAGACCAGCTCACATCGTGTACCAAACATGCTGTCAATCCCGCGAGCCAGATTTTCCATCCCCTTTAAAATTTCCTTTCTCACAGCCTCATCATGGGTGCGGACGGAGCCATTTATAACAGCCTGTTCAGGAATAACATTGCCTGCCACACCGGCATGGAAGGCACCAACGCTGATTACAGCTGAGCGGGCCGGATTGATCAGCCTTGGAATAATCGAATCCAGACCCGCGGCAAAAGAACCACCCGCTGTAATGGGATTAACCCCCAGATGGGGACGGGCGCCATGGGTGCCCTTGCCGGTTATAGTGAGTTCAAAAGGATCGGAAGATGCATGACCAATGTGATCAAACAGTCCAACCGTGCCCACTGGTAAATTAGTGTCCATATGGCCTGCGATGATTTGATCCACAGCGGGATTTTTCAGAACGCCCCTTTTAATCATCGACTTGGCGCCGCCCAATTTTTCCTCTGCAGGCTGGAAAATGAATTTAACCGCACCATCTGTTTTCTTCAGCAGCCCGGAATCCTGGATTCTTTTTGCTACCCCCAGAACAATGGCCGTGTTGGCATCATGGCCACAGGCGTGCATAACACCATCGTTTACTGATTTATTGCTTTTATTACCAGGTTCCTGTACTGGTAAGGCATCAATATCAGCTCTCAAGGCAATGGTCCTGGTTTCTCCAGATCCTTTTTTGTCACCCTGGAGAAGGCCCACCGCTCCGGTCAGGTCATCAAATGTCCTGGTTGGGACATTCAATGTTTTGAGCACCTCACAGATTTTTTCGGTGGTTCTCTTCTCAAGAGTAGACAGTTCAGGATGTTTATGAAAATCATTCCTGAGAGCTGAAATCCATTTTTTAAATTCATCTTTACCAGTCATCACAACGCTCCAGATTTTACCCTCTACACCTTGGGAAGATTAGCCAATGACTTGGCAATCTGTTCTTCAGGGTAATCGTAATTACTTAATTCCCCAGAATAAAATTTGTCATAGGAAGCCATATCAATGAGTCCATGGCCGGAGAAATTAAAGAGGATAGTTTGAGGATCATTTAAGTCCCGGGTCGCTTCAATGATTGCAGCACGAATCGCGTGACAGGTCTCAGGAGCCGCAATAATACCTTCTGTTTTGGCAAAAAGGGCTCCGGCCTCAAAACATTCCAACTGGTGCAGCTTCATCGGGCTGATTATATTTTCCCGCACCAGGGCGGAAACCATCGGCGACATACCATGATATCGCAGTCCCCCTGCGTGAATACCCGGAGGAATAAAGTCGTGCCCTAAAGTATACATGTAGAGGAGTGGGGTAGTTTGAGCTACATCACCAAAGTCATAGGCAAGCTTTCCCATCGTGAGAGTCGGACAGGAAGCAGGTTCCACTCCGATAAACTTAATTTTCCTGCCCTCAAGATAATCGGGTACATAGGGCGCAGCTATTCCGGCAAAATTCGATCCGCCACCACAACAACCGATGAGGACATCAGGATATTCTCCGGCGATCTCCATCTGCTTTTTCGTTTCCAGTCCAATTATTGACTGGTGCATACAGACGTGATTGAGGACTGATCCGAGGGCATACTTGGTATCATCCCTGCCGGCAGCGTCTTCTAATGCCTCTGAAATGGCAATTCCAAGAGAACCCGGAGTATCGGGATACTCTTCCCTAATCTTCCTGCCGCTGTTAGTCTCGTCACTCGGGCTAGCAGTAATTGACGCACCATAGGCCTGCATCATCGATTTTCGATACGGTTTCTGATCAAAGGAGACCCGCACCATATACACCTTACATTCGAGTCCGAATTTGCTGGCAGCAAACGCCAGGGCACTTCCCCATTGCCCGGCTCCAGTCTCAGTTGCAAGACGTTTCACGCCCTCTTTCATATTGTAATATGCCTGTGGCACGGCACTGTTCGCCTTATGCGAGCCAACCGGAGACACACCTTCATTTTTGAAAAAAATCTTCGCCTTGGTACCGAGGGCCTTTTCAAGGCTTGTTGCCCGCACAAGTGGAGAGGGGCGCCAGATACTGTATATTTCCAACACCTCCTCAGGTATATCGATGAATCGCTCAGCAGACATTTCCTGCTCCAGGAGACCCATGGGAAAAACAGGTGCAAGTTTTTCCGGACCCATCGGTTCTTTGGTTCCCGGATCAAGGGGCGGATGTATTCCGTTTGGAATATCAACTGCAACGTTATACCACTGCCTGGGCATCTCATCATCTCGAAGTATGATCTTCTTATTCATGAAATCTCCTTTATTGATTGTTAATACTGCAGATTAAATGGGAAAGACGGCCTTTTCCAAGTCAACATCGAGCCGTTAAGTTCTACCACATGAAGAGAAGATAGAAAATCGCTTTTTTGTACAACCTGGAAATCTCTGCTTCTTTCATCAAGAGACAAATGGCTTAAACCACTGGCTCATACTCGAGTTGTGACATAAAAAAGCGACATTCCTCTTGACAAATGCCTGTAAAATGTGGCCAGGTTAACTCATAATACCATTTAAATTAAAGGAGTTTTCCCATGATCTACCGATTTCATCATATCCACCTGCTCTGTAGTGATCTCCAAAATTCGATTGATTTTTTCACTGGAGTTCTTGGTGCAACCCTGGTCACCCTGAAAAAATTCGGCGTCGCAGATGGTGCTGTCATGGATTTAGAAGGCACGATGGTCAATCTCAGGGTGGCAAGAGAAGATGAGCCCGTCAATACGGACACCTCGCGTGCGAATTATGGGTACCATCACATCTGTGTCCAGGTGGAAGACATTGACGCCGCCTACAAAGAACTTTCAGATAAGGATGTTGAGTTTCTTGCCCCTCCGGTAGATGCGGGAGAGAACAGAATTGCCTTCTGTAAAGGACCCGATGAGATAGTCATCGAAGTGCTGCAGGCACTCTAACGCCTGAACAGGGTTTTCATAATTTCTTGAAAACAATACCTTACGCAGGATCTCAATGCGGCAACGCGGGCCTGTGTGGTGCCAGCCTCTTTTTCTTGCAAGCTGCGATAGAATGGTTAGTTTTACCGCGACAAACGCTCACACCCCACAAGGGATATAAGTACCTCTGCGTAATTGATGGTCTTTAAAAAGAATACTTAACAGGAGTTTTGACATGTATCAGGCGAATAATCAGATAACCATCACTCAGGCCAGGCAGGCTGCTTCGACCATTTTCCTGGCGAAAGTCTTCAACTGGATGGCCATCGGACTCGGTCTAACAGGCATTGTAGCCTGGTTCACCGCTTCTTCTGGTCTGGCTATGCAGCTGGTGGCCAGCCCACTATTCATGATTCTTATTATTGCCGAACTCGGCATGGTTTTTTTCCTTTCTGCGCGTATCAGTAAGATTCAGGCGACTACAGCCACTGGACTCTTCCTTGGCTATGCACTGCTCAACGGGCTGACCTTGTCCATGATTTTTCTCGCTTATACCTCATCTTCGATCGCCTCCACCTTCTTTATCACAGCCGGAATGTTTGGCGCCATGGCCGTCTACGGTCTGGTGACCAAGCGTGATCTATCTGGCCTGGGCTCTTTCCTCTTTATGGGCTTGGTAGGAATCATTATTGCCTCTATCGTCAATATTTTTCTCAAGAGCTCGTCTCTTTACTGGGTCATCTCCCTTCTTGGAGTCTTTATCTTTGTAGGACTCACTGCCTATGACGTACAGAAGATCAAGAGAATAGGGGAAGAAGGCATAATGGAACAGGGTGAAGAGATGGTGAAAAAAGGTTCCATAATGGGCGCTCTGACTCTGTATCTTGATTTTATCAATCTCTTTTTGATGCTCCTTCGTTTTTTTGGGGGCAGTCGAAATTAGTGCCTTACTCCTGAATCCCTGTTACTCTGTCCGGTCCCTTTTGGGGGGAATAAAACACAAAATAAGTGGAGAAAAAAATGGTTCAGTTTGCTGCAAACCTGTCAATGATGTTCAACGAGGTTGATTTTTTCGATCGCTTCACAGCCGCAAGAGAAGCCGGCTTTAAGGGTGTTGAATTTCTGTTCCCCTATGATTTTGACAAACAGGATCTGGTGGATGCACTGCAGAGTAATAACCTTACCCAGGTACTGCATAATTTACCCCCTGGAGACTGGGCTGCGGGTGAACGCGGCATTGCCACTATGGCCGACAGGGTGGATGAGTTTCGTGAAGGCGTGAACCAGGCCATTGAGTACGCAACAGCGCTGGGATGTAAACAGGTTAACTGCCTTGCAGGTCTCGTCCCAGAGGGGGCTGACATGGAAGTTCTTTATGACACCTTCGTCAGTAACCTCTCTTATGCCGCCGCACGTCTGGGTGAAAACGGCATACGCCTGTTGATTGAACCGATCAACACCAGGGTGGATATGCCAGGCTTCTATCTGTCTACCACAGCTCAGGCGCTGGATATATTGAAGGCGGTGAGATCAGATAATCTTGCAATACAGTATGATATCTACCATATGCAGATCATGGAAGGTGATCTCGCCCGTGCACTTCAGAAGAACCTCTCCAGCATTGAACATATCCAACTGGCAGATAACCCCGGCAGAAATGAACCTGGAACCGGCGAAATCAACTATCCCTTTCTCTTCTCATTCCTGGACAAAATAGGCTATCAGGGATGGATAGGGTGTGAATATAAGCCTGCGACGACTACAACTGAAGGCCTTGGCTGGCTTGCTCCATATCTGACAAAATAACGGAAACAGCAAAGGCGCTATCTGTATAGTCTGCCATTATGTTTTAACCAGCCCGCAACATGTTTATTCCGCGGGTCATGGTGTGTCCAGTGGATAACCCCGCCCCTGGGGTTCCACTCATATTCTCCGAAAAAAGCTATAGCATCACCTTTGTTCAAATTTTCCACACGGGGCGCCAGATCTATATTATGGGCCACTAAAACGCTCTGACCAGTAGGCAGGGCAACGATGATGCGCTGATGTTTACTGCCTTTTGTGTCATCTCTTAAAATGGCTTTGACCACACCTCTTCCCTCTACCTGGAGATTGCTGATCTCATTTTCAAAGGCGTGTTTGAGCTGATCGACGGACACTGTCTGGTCCTGACCTGACTGCTGAAAAAACCAGTCTCTCCGCTCATAGAGCGTTAGCAGGCTTAAAGCCACAAGCAGAACAAATGTGATTGTATTTCTCGTCATACAGCCATCACCCCGCTTCCTTCACGTCTTGAAGAATTTGCTGTTTTACCCGGCCCACCTGACCACTGGTCAATCTCACCTTGATACCATGTGGATGCGTTGGTGATTTTGTCAATATATCCTTGACAATACCCTGTGTCAGCACTCCTGTTCTCTGATCTTTTTTAAGCACTATCATTACTTCACTGCCTGGTTTTATCGAAGCACGAGTTTGTCCGTTCATATACTCCTCTTTTGCATTAGTTTCAATTCTAGCCCCCAGTATCTCAAAATTACTGGCAATACCACCAACATTACAACATTGTAATGTTTACGAAAGGGTAGTGTAATGATTACCGGTTATATTTTACTTCGTCATAATAACTCTCCATCTGAAATTGTTAGTTTTTTCCGGATTATCATATTCAGCGATCAATAACACCGAAGATACTACAGCAGGCCAAAAGGAGTAAACATGTTTAATACATCTTCTCAGTCGCCCCCCCCACTGAGCAGCTCACTGACAGAACCGATGAAACGCCATGATGATGT
>CAXMTO010000445.1:0-3600 GCA_964196355.1 uncultured Myxococcota bacterium | reverse complement strand
TGGATTGTGATTTCCGAAGATTCAGCACGATAGCAAACGGCAATGGTTATTGCCTCTTTGAGTTTTATCGCCGGGGAACTGCCCCGGATAATGCGCATCTGAATATTTAGGAGTTTAATATGAATAATGTATGCCTATCCGGTTAGCACAGGCTCGTCTGGTTCCACTGGATTCGACGATGTCTGTGCGCTTTCGTAAAAGTCCCTGTCGGTCAGCGATTTCACTCGAGCGGCTATTTTTAGCACACTGTCGAAACCTACCATTGGCCAGAATCGCCGGTTAAATCTGAAAACGAACTCGTTTAGATAGCCCTGCAAATGCGCCGAGCTGACGCCGTGATGCGTTCCCAATAGCCAAGCATCAAGATTTCCGAATACTATGTGGATCATAGGGAGATGTTGAGCTGTCTTTGCTTGGTCACCTCGAACTGGCACGGCTGTGTGGTTGTAGCCCAGCTTGTGCAAGTTATCATAGCCTGTCCACCCATCGGTTCGTACTTCGGCTTTCTTCTGGACATTGGCAAGAACCATCGGCTCCAGTGTTTCCTGCTTGCGGTTCGGAATCACCTGGAGACGCAACCTGCCAGCGACAAAACTGCGGCCATGTCCTCCTCGGTGCTGCGGACGCTGTCCAGATGACAGATTTGGATCAGGGCCTAAAGCTTTCTTCCGAGGGAGCACTTCTACCATACCGACAACAAGCGTTTTATGATGCCGGCCTCGTCCTTCCCCCTGTGTTGCTCCACCAACGAATGTCTCGTCAACCTCGACTGGCCACTTAGCACCGATTCGATCTCGCTCTGGCCGAACCATAGCAGTACGCAACTTGTGTAGCATCAGAAACGCAGTCTCGTAGCGTTTTATACCGAGTTGCCGTTGGAACTGTAGGGCGCTCATACCTGGCGTCTGCGTCGTCACCAAATACGCAGCCCAAAACCAGATCGGTAAGGGCTGCCGGGTTCGGTGCATGACAGTGCCAGCAGTAAGACTAACTTGGTACCCGCATTGGCGACATTCCAGTACGCGTGGTCTGACTTGAAGACGCCACGGATCACAAACCTGACTACAGGATGGGCATTCAAAACCTTCTGGCCATCGGATACGCTCCAAGTGCCGAGCGCAGGCAGCTTCATCAGGGAAGAGATGTTGAAACTCCAACAGTGTTCGAGGGTAATCTGACATACGCCGGATTCTACCTCAAATCTCCAACCTGTGTCAACCGGATAGGCATAGTTACATGTTCCTATAAAGACTCTTGCGCTGGATCAAGCAGCTGCGTGATGAGAAAAAAGTAATTTTTAAAGGATCTGCCAAAACGGGTGGCTACTATATCATTGACGGTGACACATGATGTTGAAACAGATCTTTGATCTGTTCGTCACACTTGAGAGATGAGTCTGGTGGGACCGCGTTCGCTGTTGATGGAGTACCTGCCCCTTACTCTACCCCTTTCTTCTTACAATAAGTTATTTCTTGTAAGCGTCATCGTGAGGCCCAAGAAGGACGAATTTAATAGTCAGATCCGGATTCTCTGTGCAGTCGGAGCAAGCAACAACAGAATCATCACCTTTTTTACGACATACATCGCAGAACAAATAAATTATTAAGAAATTTCGTTTAACTGGGCAGGAATAGAAACCTTGCCAGTTTCCTTTCAGTGGCTCACCGATGGCCACGGGATTGTCAATAATCATATCTACCTTTTTCTGAACCAGCTTTTTGATTGAGGCATGTTTTTTTAAAGCCTTCAGGAAAGCAGCTTCGAATTTAGCCTCTATCATTCTCCAAAAACCTCTTTATACGAGTACCATTCTGCTGTACCACTATGCAGCTTGCGCTGGGCTTCCTGCATGGATTTTTCAAAGGCTGGGTGTGTAAGTATTCTTTCAGTATTTTCCCCCTCTACCCGTCGTTTCAATAACAACAAGTATTGAGTGATTATTTCCGCCACAGAAGTCCGATTTTCTGCTGCAAATACTTTAGCGAAATCGACAATATCCTGATCAAGACTTACATTTAAACGAGCTTTATGCATGATGAAACCTCCTTTTTGTTCCTATTATACACACGACAGGAACAAAGGGCAACTGCAGGAGAGCGGGACGCAGTTGATATTTTGCGAAAAGAATGGTGTATCCGGTTTTTTCAGCAAGAAAACCCTCTCTTCATTTTTTGGTTCCCAGGGTTTTTGCAAAACCATGGTGAAATACCACAATCAAAATGTTTGGCCCAAACAATTGCTGAAATTAAAAAAACCGTTCGTCAATATTATGGGTTTGAACAGCGGCAACTCGAGCAAACAAAACGTGGGCGGGTGAACGAGCCTCGTAACGTGGCAATATTTTTGGCAAGGAAACGGTGCGGTATTGGGCTGGAAAAGATTGGCCGCGAATTTGAGCTTTTCAAATACAGTTCAGTGAGTAGTATTGTTACGAGGACAGAGAAGCAGCTTTTGAGAAACAAACAGCTGCGAAATCGCATTGAAGGAATACGTCAAAAACTCAACAAGAGTCAAGCAAAGGTTTGACTCCTTTTCATGTTTTGTGTCCATTCATCTTTAATGCTGGAGTGTCGTTACTAAGATATGGCAATGTTGAGACGATGTCATATGCAGGTGATAGACGAATTGTTTCCGGGCGCTGTGAGGATGTGGTGAAGCGTTGTCAGGGGAAGCGTAGGCCAGCCATTGAGCTCCGAAATCACCTCAATCAGGATGCCGACCACGTGGTCTGGCAAAATTTGGTTTGGAAATGCACAATGAGAAAACCCGTCTCCTGGAGTTTGGCAAGTTTGCGTCAGCCAACGGAGCCAAGCGCTCCCTTTTGAACAAGGCCTGCTAGAAATCTAGTAAAAGGTTCGATATTCATTTGTACACTTGCTTCTTCTAAAGCAGCCATGTACTCAGCACGAGTATCAAGTGGAATAACCGTCCATGGATATCCACCGCTGGCGAGCATAACATTCATTAGAAATCTTCCAGTGCGGCCATTTCCATCAATATAAGGATGGATATATACAAAGAAAAAATGACCTAAGACTGCCCTTACGGCAGGCTCTTCCTCCTCTTGTAAAAGAGAAAAAAAGGCAGGCATAAGGTCACGTACAGCTTCATAGCGAGGAGGGGCGTGCATTGATTTTCGAATATATACAGGTTGGTTACGATAACCAGCAAGACCAGATGCTGCAGTAAGGCCTGCGCTCACACTTGGGGCAAATAGCTCTCTATACCATAGAGCATGATCATCATTGACCACTTGGCCAGCAGAATTTTCATTTAGAACCTTTGCTAAACTTTCTTTTACTGCTTGAAAAGCTTGCCAATAACCACGAGCTGCCAAGGCATCTGCATATTCTTTATCTTTACGGTTATCTTCTGGATTCCAACCTCCTGAACGAACACGTTCGATGAGCTCTTCACTCACATGATACCCTTCAATAGAGAGTGAATGATAAGCATCTGTCAGATATATATCATCAACGTGTTTAAGATATTCATCTACATCATTTCGTGATGTGGGAGGGTGTGGGAAAATCTCCAATACAATATCACGCATACTTATCCAGCTCATTCGCATTCGGTTGACGTATGGAGAAAGCTCTC
>CAXMTO010000444.1:0-5834 GCA_964196355.1 uncultured Myxococcota bacterium | reverse complement strand
TCAACTAAAGGGTTTTCTGATGATGAAATGAAATTCCTGGCTGGTAAGGATCACTGGGTGGACGGTACCTCCCTTATCACCTCTCTCTCTTTTATGAGCACAATGGTCTCACCGTTTTTACGAAGTGCCCGAAGCGGAGCCAATCTACTGCTTTTAGACTTGACCATAGCAGGTTCCTCCGGGCCGGGCAGCCCCGAAGCCCTGCTCACCCAAATTCATGCACAAGTTCTCTTTATGATGGTCGTTGCTCAGACGGTTAACCCAGGAGTACTTTGCCTGCACGGGGGGATACCCAGTGTAACTGAGGCTGGTGGTGATCTGTCCTACAGCTCTCCCCATCAGACATTAATTAATGCAGCAATGGCGAGGCTAAACAGCTGGATAACCCGGCTTCCTTCAGCTCAATCAGGTGGGAGTACAAGCATTGTTGAACTAACGAACGAAGCAGTTTTGGAATCTGAGCTCAGCAGGAATACTCTCAGGAAGTATGGTGCTCATATCGTACGTCACGCAATGGGCGCAATGGGCAGCCTGAATTTCTTCAGCCTTGAGAAGTTTGAAGAAGATTGTGAACGTGAGCGAAAAAGCCTCAAATTATTTTCAAATGCACCTGTTGACAGGGGTGTTATTCCACTTTACACCCCCGTTGATCAGGAAACCATGGAGGGCATCAAAGAAATTGCAGAAAAGGGCGGCCCGAAAAATGCAGAACACACTCTTAGAAAAATTGACTCATTTAGTAATTGGGAAAAATCTGTAAATGAAGCTGCTGCAAAGAGACTCTATTATCCGAACATCAAGGATACTGTCATAAATATGATAGGTAAGGGGGCTATGGTGCCCTAACCCTGAAATCCCACCCTCTCACAATGAAACTGTTCCTATCTCTCTTCTGTCTTACCGGATTTTTTTTCCCTGTATGCCTCTGGGCTGACCAAAATAGCTCAGAAGAGCAGTCACCTGCACTCTTCTCCTCCATCTGGAAAGTGCCGAAACTCTACAGTGACAATGACAACCCCCATGTCCAGTCCTTTTCTCTTGTGGGGCGCTACCATGGCCAATACTGGTCAGTTGAGTCAGAAGGAAAGAGGGATAACGGCTGGGAGAACCGCCGCATCTTTCTGGGTTTTAATACAAAATTCTTTCGACAGTTTACCCTGGAGGCACAGATAACTATCAATGATGACTTTTCCCCTCTCTACGAGAGCCTCTACGATGCCTTTATCAAATGGGAAAACTCTGCCGACAACTTTGAAATAAGCATCGGTCGGCTGGATTATGTTTATACCGGCATGGAACGTACTACCTCATCAAAAAAAATCAAGACTATGGAGCGGGCGTTACTGGTTAACCAGGTCATGCCGGGTGAGGTTATCGGGACCTATGTCAAGGGAAAGAGCAATTCCCTGTCCTATCAAACTGGACTTTTCAGCGGTAGCATCGAAGATGAGTTCACCAGTTTCAAAGGCGGTTTTGCCGCCCTGCTCGGAGTTGGCTACGCAGTCCCCCTCTTTTACGAGACGGGCACACTTCATCTGGACTACCTCTATAACAATGGCAATGAAGACAACAACGCCTTCAAACCCTACGAAAACATCGTTTCGCTCTGGCACCAAGGACAGAAAGGGCCACTGGGAATTGATGTCGATTTCACGATGGCAACCGGTATCGATGACACCAGTGACGTTTTGGGCCTGACTCTACTACCCACCTATGATCTTGCCCACAGCGTGCTCTTAAGTGAGGACAAACTACAACTGGCTCTGCGCTACCATTATGCATCGAGCAGCGATGAGCATGGGCTGAAATTCAATAAACGCTATGAACAGGAAGTAGCTTCCGGCAAAGGCGATGCCTACAACTCCTACTATCTCGGATTAAATTATTATATCTATCAGCAGAAGCTTAAACTTATGGCAGGGGTGGAATACTTTGACATGGCGGGTGTTGCAGATGATGACAGCAATTCAATTGTGACAAACAAAACGGTTGATGGCTGGAGTTTTATTTCCGGTGTGCGTCTCTATTTTTAGTACCTTACTCCTGAACTTCTATCATAAAAAAGAGCAACCAAACGTTAGTGTAACATTCTTTCTGTAAATTTTATCACGGCTTGCTGAAAACTGTGACATGTGTGTTTCCTACCCTAACCAAGGAGGATAAAATGAAGCTAAGAGCAATTGCAGTTATTTTAACAGCGACATCATTTCTGGCTATAAATACTGCTTTTACAGGCGATTGTGACATTAAACATTCGGAGATGATTTCTAAATTAAAAGAATCTTCGGAGTACATAAATGATGCTGATAGAGAAAATATTCTTCCATTACTGGAAGAGGCTCTGAAACTATGTAAAGAGGGAAAAGTTGAAGAAGGTCAGGAGATCAATCAGTATGATAAGGTATTGAATATGAATTAATCCGGTTTACCTTGTTAACTGAACCCCAATGGACTTTTTTGTTTTTTACACCCCTCAAGGGGGTACTGAACTGAGTGACTGGTTTTCAGGAGTAAGGGACTAAGAAGTACTGGTTCTGACATACTGGGTATATCGTCTTGTTCAAAACAGCGTGGTTTTCGTGAATCAATAACACTTGGAGATAGCGGAGGTTCATAATGGCAGAAGAGTTACAGGTTGAAGAAAAAATCGACGAAATTGCTGAAACGACAGTTCTTGTTTTTGACAAATTGGGCGACTATGGGTCACTGATTGCTGGTAGTTTATATCTGGTTGTTGGTGCAATGCTTGTAATCTACGTTGTCCATCGACTTGCTGGTAAGTTCATCTATCCTCACATCAAGAATAAGAGATTTATCAGAGTATTTTTCGGCACCCTCTATATATTCGTTCTTGTCGTGATGGCACTGTTGATCCTTGAAAGAATTGGGGTTCCGGTCCAGGGAGTTGCCTCCCTGGCACTTACTGGCGTATTGATCGGGTCTGTTGTCGTATTTTTCCTGGTACCTTTTCTGCCTAAGCTGCCATTTTTCATCGGCCATATGGTTGAAATCAGTGGTGTTTTGGGAGTTGTCTCGGCAATTTCGGCTTTTCGAGTAACCATTAAGCAATTTGATGGCACAATCGTTACTCTCCCAACACCAGCAGTTATGGCGTCAGTGATTAAAAACTTCAGTCAAATACCGCACAGGCGAATTGAAATAATGTTGAGTGTTAACAATGACAGCGACCTTGAGCAGACTAGGCAAGTATTCATTAAGGTGATGAGTGAGGATGAGCGAGTATTAGAAGAACCTAGCCCGCCATTTACCCATGTAGTAAACACAACAGCATCAGGAGTTGACATGATGGCTTATTGTTGGGTAAAGAATGAGGACTGGCTGGCAACGAGAACTGATGTATGGTTGAAATTGGTACACACTTTCAATACCGATGAGAGAATCTCAATGTCCCTTCCTCAACAGGAGTTGTTTATCCATTCTGTAGTTTCCAACTAGCCTTTATCATAGAAAAATTTAGAATACTTAAACAAAAAAGGATCTACTCCAGAATCATACCCTGGAGTAGATCCTTTTCTATTGTTGGCTCACATGGACACCAGTATGAAGCGTCATAGTGTATGTCTTTGCTTAGATTTTCTGCTTTTTGGAGGTGATACAAGAGCAAGCCTGATATCGCCTGTTATTATTTTTCGCTACATCTACGACAGCATTTTTACATCCCTGAAACCCTTGATTTAAAGAGATTCTGGAAACATTTTGGATTTCGAAATGCCTTTTTTTGTCAGGTAATTCCTGACTTTCTAGAGTTCAAAAAACCGCTATGTGTTGTTAGGTTTATAGGATAACTTCTCAATTATCTTTATTATGCACAACTGTCCTAATTTAAGCTTGGCCGGCAGTTATTTCCCACTATCACTGAGATTTGAAATGTTTGAACTACAAATACCTTGACCAGTTTCTCAAGTTCGAGCCTGTCTGGTATAGGATCAGGAAAAAAATCGTCTGGAAGAAGTTCTGCTAAAAAAAAAAGAAGTACTGAATAAAGACTTTAACATGATCTTCTTCAACCTGTATTTTTGCGATATTTATGGTGTTTTCCGCGTTGCGGTTCAGTTCCAAGTGGGTATCTTTAGGGTGGCTCGCTTCCCGTCTCTTTATCATTGCACATATTATATTTCACAAGGTTGCTACTTTGTGGTACGTTTCCTGAGGTAACTTTAAAAAAGATATAACATTGGACTGGTATTTTCTTATAGAAACCTTGAAAAACGAAGTTTTCGAATTTTCAAGATTTTAAACAGGGTTCGTTTTCATCAATAACCAGTGAATAAATTTTCACTATTCGTTATTTTTCGCTCTGTACGTGAATTTATCTCATATGGGGCAAGTATTTGCTGTTTAAACGCGCTTCACCTATGAACCGTATAGAGAGTTCCGTATCGATCGAGGTTGTACGCCAGTTTCCGCAAACCGATATTTGATCCGGATCTATGGTGCAGCTGTTTTAAGTTATTTTGGTTTTTCCCTCGCTTTCTCAAGAATGATACGAAATATCTCTCAGTCAACAGCATCCTTCAATTTAATCAAAGAGTCACCGGCTTTCTTGATGCGATCAAGGCAAATATCAAAATCGAGGAATCCAAGCTGTTTCATTTAGGTTTAGAGGACCCGTGCTAAAACATGTTGTTTGATACAATGCAGGTGTTTCCAGATAATTTAACAGATGGGAGGCTATTATGATTGAAAAATCAAGCACTGATATCGTTCGTGATGTTGGAAAATGGGAATGGTCCGAAATGTGGACTAAAGAGGATTGGTGGGCGGTTTGGTTAGGTTTTAGCATCCTACTACTGGGAATCATCTTTTATTTTCCCTCTTCCGGGGATATGAAGATGAAGATTGATGCAGCAAATGCAAAATACGGCCAGGAGGCGTTGAAGACTGATAAATTCAAGACTGTTTCGTATTACCAGCTATCCGACGCCAAAAAGAAGGTTAAAGCTAAGAATTCGGCGATTGGAAAGTTTATGTCGAAATTTTCGAAAAAGCCGCATGGTTGGAAAACAAATCCACTGGATTCGTTTTATATGAGTAATGAAAGAGCAGCAGCCATGGCTGCGAAAGCCAAGCCAAAATACGAGCAAGCCAAAGTCGCTGAACAATCCGCACTGGAAGCTGCCAAAGCAGCCGAGGTGGAAGCGGAAGCAGCAGGATTTAACGACACAGAATTGAATGAGAAAACAAAAGATGCGATTAACGACTGGAGAAATGCAAAACTGAAATCCGGGAAAGCCAAAAAAAAGGCTTCAGCAAAAGGCTATAACCAAATCGGCTGGTTGATTCTCCTGGGAATTGTTTTTGGGGTCTTTTTCGGCATCGGGGTTTTCTTTATGGGCAGATCCTTTGGCGAGTTTCTCAAGGGTTTTAGCTTTGTTTATGTCATAACTGTGATTGTCTGGGTGCTTTCCTATCAATCTACTTTAAAGGGTATCGGGATTAACTATGCCATCTGGGCAATTTTTATAGGTATGGTGATCAGCAATACAGTAGGGACTCCTAAGTGGGCCATGCCGGCAGTACAAACGGAGTATTTCATCAAAACCGGTTTGGTACTGCTGGGTGCAAAGATCCTGTTTGCAAAAATCATCACTATTGGGACGGCAGGTATATTTGTAGCCTGGGTTGTTACGCCGACAGTCTGGTTGGTAACCTACTGGTTTGGCCAGAAAATCGTCAAAATGCCATCCAAACGCCTGAATGCGACCATCTGCTCCGACATGTCGGTCTGTGGAGTTTCGGCAGCTATTGCTGCTGCGTCAGCCTGTCGAGCTAAAAAAGAAGAACTGACACTGGCTGTTGGTCTTTCCATGGTC
>CAXMTO010000443.1:0-10171 GCA_964196355.1 uncultured Myxococcota bacterium | reverse complement strand
GGAAATGTCTGTATTGTTTGTCAAGGAACGATAGAATAATAATTCAATCCGGGGTTGTTCATTCAATCCCGGCAGAATCAAAGACAAAAAGAAACAGTCAATTATGGTCAATTTGGAAGCAAAAAAGGAGCTAACCAGTCCGTCTGCTGTTAATGTAACTATTCGAAAGTTTTCCCCCACTCAATCATCTTAGGGTAACAATCAATCCAATTATGAAATTGATGTCTCTTTAATTATGAAACGAGATAATATTTTTTTTACTTACTGGAGACCTGCATAAATATGAGAATAAGATTGAGGTGCTTTCGTTTACTGTCCTATAACTGTCCTAGAAACAAAAGAGGACTTACAGAAAAAGCTGTAAGTCCCTGATGTTACTGGAGCCAGCAAGCGGAATCGAACCGCTGGCCTGCGCTTTACGAGAGCGCCGCTCTACCAACTGAGCTATGCTGGCATTATTGAAAAGATGCACAAACCACGTTCAACTGTACGGCTATATATCAGGTAATTATTGAAAATTCAACTATTATGCAATATAAGCAATTTTGAACCATGAAATTTATCTTTTTCATTGGAAGGAGCTTTCGGCAGTGATTTTAATACACACGATTTATGCCGAATTCTGGGAAAAACACGTTATCTTATCTCGATGAAATCCGAGGCACCTTCATTGTTTTTGAATCATATCACCTTAATACTCGCGTGTGTTTTTCTCGTCGCAACTCTTTCTTCCTGCAGCGAAAACAGCTCTGTGAATTTACCCGCCAACAGCTGTATCGAATGCCACCAATTTGAACTTGATGAAGCACACCGTCTTTCCTGCACTTCATGTCATCGGGGCAACAGTAAGAGCCGCGAAAAAGACATTGCTCACTCCGAACTGATCCTCCTGCCGTCACACCCGGATAATATGGCCAAAGCCTGTGGTTCATGTCACGCAGATTTAGTCGACAGTGCCCTCCATTCGCTCCACTTTACACTCAGTAACAGTACCAATCTTTTTAGAAGGGCCTTGGGGGCAGAAAAAGATATTGAAACCTTTCTGGATACCCCGGAAACACCTGACCCAGTTTCACTCCTGGATCTGGCAGATGACCTCCTCAGGAGACGTTGTTTCAGATGTCACCCATACGTTAAAGGAGATGACTACCCTGCCGTCATCCGGGGGACTGGATGTGCATCCTGCCATCTTGTATTTTCCGATGGCAAACTCATGTCTCACAGCTTTCAAAGTCCGCGGGACAATCAATGTCTGTCATGTCACTATGGAAATTATGTCGGCTCTGATTACTATGGCCGATTTGAGCAGGATTTCAACGATGAATATCGCACACCATATACCACCAGGAAAGGACATCTCAGACCTTTTGGCGTAGAATACCATCAACTCAAACCAGATATTCACCAGATACGGGGTATGATATGTATCGATTGCCACACAGGGAAATCCCTGATGAACAAAAACGAGCCCCTGCAAAATATATCATGCAGGAGTTGCCATCTCAAAGAAAACCTGAATCAATCACTACCTGCCGGGATAGTTAAAACTGATAACAGCTATATTCTACAATCAAAAACAGGGAACAAACATCCAGTTCCGGTCATGAACCATGCCGCTCATTTTAACCAGACCAACGATGTCTCCTGCCAGGTGTGCCATGCACAATGGACATATGGCGATTCGGGCAAGCATTTTCTGAGATCAGATCTTGATGACTTTGACCCCGGGTACCTGCTGGCGACCCAGGCCAATTCAGAGCTGGAGAAAATACTTATAAATAATCTCGATTTTGAAAAAGACGAGCTTCCTCCCACGATGTCGGATAAAATAACTGGTGCTGTGAAACTCGGTCTCTGGTACAAAGGATTTACCAAGCGCCGCTGGGAGACTATTCTCCTCGGCCGAGATACAAATAACACAATAACCACACTGAGGCCAATGCTCGATTTCAAACTATCCTGGGTCGACGAAAATGAAGAGATTCGTTTCGACTCTGTTTCTTCTGCAACCGGCCATAGCGGGGCACTCCCCTATACTCCTCACACTACAGGACCAGCTGGAATGTTCTACAACGAGCGTATTCGAGTCTTTATTGAGAACGAAAACAAACAGCTGAACGCCCAACTATCGTCACAGGACCTCCAAGACCCCAAATGAACGGAATTCAGCCACTTTCTATGATCTTTGATAGATTCGGTGAATATTTATCGCCTGGTTTCCAACTCACCCTGTGGTGGAGTTTCACTCTTCTTCTCAGCACCCTTATTCTTTTCGACGGAGTTGCAGGCGCGGCGACTCAGCTGCCCAGAACCCAATCTCCATATGTGATCGACAACAAACGATACTACCCCATTCCAACGGCGTCTGGCTTCAGTCAAGGGGGACTCGCATCCTGGTATGGAAAAGATTTCCACGGTCGTCGAACCTCAAACGGTGAAGTGTACGATATGTATTCGATGACGGCAGCCCACAAAACCCTGCCGATGAATACCATGCTGCTGGTAGAAAATACACATAACGGGAAATCAACAGTCGTCAGAATAAATGACCGTGGCCCTTTTGTAAAAGGGCGTATAATTGATTTAAGCTATACTGCTGCAAAGAAACTGGATCTCACCGGCTCAGGCGTTGGCGAGGTTAAAATAGTTGCCCTGTCTCAAGGGAATCTCTCTTATCCAGATCTCACTTCGGGTGAATTTTACGTTCAGATTGGTTCTTTTGCCAGGAAAATAAATGCGATAAAGCTCCAAAAACGATTTACCGATGCAGGCCACACCACAGTAATCCAAAAATATTTTGGACCGCAGTCTATTCTTTACAGGGTTCAGGTGTATGTAGGAAAAACACTGGGTAATGCGGAAAGGGCTGAAAAGGCACTTCAGGGGTACGGCTATGCAGGTTCTTTTATTATCGCAAGGTAACTTCCTCAGCTGAATTTTCATGACAGCGTATTATCCGCTCTATCATGTCTTTCAATCTGGCATGATTTTTTTTTCCAGGTCCATCTTCTACACCGGAATTTATGTCGACTCCATAAGGACGTAGTGCTGAAATTGCACTGGTTATATTTTCAGGACTGAGCCCTCCAGCAAGAATTACAGGACGATTCAGATTCAAACCTGCAACAAGAGACCAGTCGAATACCTGGCCCGTCCCACCTCTGTCGCCCCTCACATAAGTATCAAGAAGAAACGCGTCTGCATGCTCTGCATACGGTGTAAATTCTTCCTTTTGGGTCTGTTCCCCTACGCGAAACGCTTTAATAAGTTTGATATGAGGGATTACGTTTTTTAATTCTCTGCAATAATGACTCGATTCGCTGCCGTGGAGCTGAAGGTAGGAAAATCCTGCTCTATTTACCAGCCATACAGCTGTTTCTACATCTTCATCCACCAGCACGCCCACCCTGTCCACAAATGGAGGCAGCTGCCCGCAAATTAAAGCAACATCTTCCGGGGATATATATCTTGGACTTTCCGGATAGAGAATAAACCCAAGAGCGTCAACGCCGTATCGAACAGCGGCAAGTCCATCTTCCAATCGGGTAGTACCACACATCTTGATCCGCGTTCTCATCGACAATCCTTCACTTCCCGGCTATTGCGCAGACTCTGTAATAAACTGGAATCTGTTCCCGCCCTCATAAGGCTCTCCCCAATGAGGGCTGCAACTATCCCCGCATCCCGAAGTCGATCTATATCCTCTGCACTCTTCAATCCGGACTCGCTGACAACAGGTATATTTCCGGGAATAAGCTTTTTCAGCCTGAAAGTAGTCTCCAGATTCATAGAAAAATCTTTCAGGTTTCTGTTGTTTATTCCTATAAGCTGCGCTCCTGACTCAACAGCCTGCTCTGTTTCATATTCGTCGTGGACTTCGACCAGAATATCCATTCCGAGTTCTTTTGCACAGAGTTGATACTCTTTAAGTTGTGAGGGGTCAAGGATTGCAGCAATGAGCAGGATAGCATCAGCCCCATGAGAACTCGCTTCTTTTATCTGCAGCTCCTCAATGATAAAATCTTTCCTTAACACAGGCAGGTCTACAGCCTCCCGTACCTGCATCATATAAAGGAGGGTTCCCTGAAAAAAATGTTCATCCGTAAGTACAGATATAGCCTGAGCTCCATTCTGTTGATAGCTTCTTGCAATTTCAACCGGCTGAAAATTTTCACAAATCACACCTTTAGAAGGCGAGGCCTTTTTAACCTCTGCGATCACAGAAACGCCTGAGTAACTGAGGAGAGAATCAATGAACCCCCTGGGAGATGGTACTGCCTTCCCTCTGAACTGTTCAGGAACCATTATCCCATGTTTTTTTAGTTTCAGGACCTCTTCTTTTTTCTTTTCAACAATTGTATCTAACACCCCACAAGGAGGTATAAGTACCTTGGTGGTATATGTAACCATATAATTTTAAATTGTATTCCTCAGTTTCTTGTATTTTATTGCAGTGTTTCTGGAGTAAGGTACTAAAATCATTTTAATCTGTCCGGGTGTCTACTGCAAAACCGTTACTCCGTTGTGCCGAATGTTTGAGAAAAATCTATAAGTCGTTCAAGTTTTTTGAGAGCCGCACCGGACTCGACAATCTCCCGTGCCATATTCACGCCTTCTTTCAGCTGATCAACTTTTCCGGCAGCGAGCAGGGCCGCACCTGCGTTCAGTAAAACCATATCTAGCTTTGCACCCTTTTCTCCGCGGAGAACAGCACGAACCTGGTCCGCTGCGTCGCCCGGTGTAGCACCGCCGCGTATATCATCAATGGTTGCTCTTTTCAAGCCGACATCTTCAGGTTCAACGGTGTATGTGCTGACCTCTCCGTTGTGCCCATCTGCAATATAGGATCGCCCTGTAATTGTCAATTCATCAAGGTTTCCCTCACCCCATACCACCAGGGTCCGCAACATACCTAAACGAACAAGCACTTCTGCAAGAGTTGCAGTCAGCTCCTTTGCAAAAACACCTGTCAGCTGAACATTTGCTCTCGCCGGGTTTGTCATCGGCCCGAGAATATTAAAGATTGAACGAATACCGATCTCTCTTCGAGGTACTATAGCATGCTTCATGGCACCATGGAGCATAGGTGCGAAAAGAAAGCCAATGCCCACAGACTTGACGCAGCTTGCAACCTGATCGGCTGTAAGGGCGAGGTCAACGCCGAGGGCTTCCAGAACATCAGCACTGCCACAGTTTGAGGACACCGCCCTGTTACCATGTTTGGCGACAGGAATACCGGCCGCTGCAACAACAAAAGAGGTCGTTGTGGAGACATTAAAACTCCCGGAGCCGTCCCCCCCCGTACCGACGATATCCATAAGGACCTGGCCACCGGCTGTATCTACTCCAGAGTCGACAAAAGTCGCCTTATCACGCATGACTTTCACTGCACCGACTATTTCATCAACCGTCTCACCCTTCATTCTCAAGCCGGTAATAAAAGAACCAATCTGTGCCTCAGTGGCCGCGCCCTCCATTACCTGAGTCATTACATCGACCATCTCATCTTCAGTCAGATTCAGTCCGGTAACTATTTTGCCGATTGCTATTTTAATGTCCATGAGTTCAGTTCTCAGTACCTTACTATTAATTTTCTTGTTTTTTGAACCCTTTACATCCTGATATAATGCCTGCTATTTATCTCCACATAACCTTGGAATAATACTTTCAAATGTAACGGATATTTTCATCACCGATCGAACATATCCGGGTAACGAACATCCATAAAATTCTTAAGCAGGGTAATACCATCCGGCGTCATAATCGATTCAGGGTGGAACTGAACCCCTTCCAGAACCAGTTCTTTATGTCGAATACCCATCAGCTCCCCCTCATCTGTCCGGCAGCTCACCTCAAAACAATCCGGTAAATCATTATCCTCTACAATAAGAGAATGATATCTCATTCCCTCAAAAGGATTGGGCAGATCAGTAAAGACACCTTTACCGTCATGGTGCATTGGACTCGTTTTTCCGTGCATAATTCTTTTGGCCCGGACAACTGTGCCGTCAAATGCCTCTCCTATGGATTGATGTCCAAGGCATACCCCGAGAATCGGTATTTTTCCGCTGAAAACCCTGATCACCTCAATTGAGACACCGGCCTCCTTTGGCGTGCACGGCCCTGGAGAGACAAGTAATCGATCCGGTTTAAGATCTTCAATATCCCTGATGGTAATCTTATCATTGCGAAACACCCTGATATCCTCTACCCGCCCTTCCTTCAGGCTGTTTGCCGCAACAGTTTGCACAATGTTATACGTAAAAGAATCGTAATTGTCTATAATAACAAGCATTTTAAAAACCCTTCTCAGCAAGTTCTACTGCACGGCGCAGCCCCAGAGACTTATTGACCGTTTCTTCAAATTCTTTTTCAGGGTCAGAATCGGCAACTATCCCCGCGCCAGCCTGGATCCATAGATTTTTACCCTGCATGACAAATGTTCTAATGGTGATGCAGAAATCCATGTTGCCGGAAAATCCAAAATAACCAACAGATCCGGCATAAGCACCGCGTTTTTCTGATTCCAGTTCATCGATGATCTGCATGGCTCGTATTTTTGGAGCTCCACTCACCGTGCCTGCAGGAAAACAGGCAGCCATTACATCGAACTGATCCTTGTCGTCAGCAATCTCACCATGGATACCCGAGACAATATGCATAACATGGCTGTATCGCTCAATAACCAATAAATCATCAACTTCGACTCGGCCGCCCTTGGCCACCCTGCCGACATCATTTCTGCCCAGGTCGACGAGCATCAGATGTTCTGCGACTTCCTTAGGGTCGGCAAGCAGTTCTTTCTCAAGGGCCAGATCCTCATCGGTCGTTTTTCCCCTTCTCCTGGTACCGGCAATGGGTCGTAACTCAATACTCTGCCCCTCTTTTCTTACCAGTATTTCAGGTGAAGAGCCAATCTGAATGACATCATCAAGCTGCAGGAAGAAAAGATACGGACTGGGGTTAATATGCCGTAAGGCCCGATACAAAACCAGCGGAGACAGGTCAGTAATTGTATGAAAACGCTGGGAAAGCACTACCTGAATGATATCACCAGCTCTGATGAACTCCTTGGCCTTCTCGACCATATCACGGTATTGTTTTTCTTCCATATTGGAAGTAAACACATGGGCGTCGGGACACCCCTTAACACTCTCCTCATAAAACATGCCCGGGACGGGACGTTTGACCGTGTTTATAACATCATCAATCCGTTTAATGGCGTCATCGTAAAGAACCTCACTTTCACCCTCCTCAGACCAAACCCAGCAAACAACAGTAACTGTCTGTCTCAGATTGTCGAAGACCAGTACAGTTTCAGGGATCATAAACGAAGAATCGGGAAGATCAAGAGCCATGCGATCATCCGGCAGATCTTCCATAAAGCGAACCATATCATAGCCGAGGAAGCCAACCGCACCGCCGCAAAACTTAGGCAGCATCTCAAACTCCGGTGCTGCCAGATCTTCGATTAAATCCTTCAGCGCCTGCATAGGATTTTTTTGAAGAGCCCTCTTGTTTGAGACACCGTTTTTTACTTCCGTAATTGTAATTTTATCATCTTTAGACTTAAAGGTTACAAGAGGGTTGTAACCAATAAACGAATATCGCCCCCACTTCTCCCCTCCTTCCATACTCTCAAATAGAAAAATATGTTTATGCTCTTGAACTACTTTTGCGAAAAGGGTCAAAGGGGTATCGAGGTCAGCAACTATCTCAGTACATACTGGTATGAGTTTTGATGTTTCCATTTCATCCTTGAACCTCCGGATGTCCGGGAAATAAGTTTGTTGAGACATAGCGCGTTTTCAGATTGTGATATTATTCTGGCAACAAAAAGTCACTCTTCCGGGATAAAACCTCAAGGAAGTCAACATACCAGCTGGCGGCTGGATTTGTCCAGTATTGCTGTGATAACAGACAAAAAAAAGCCATGAGATCATAAGATCCCATGGCTTTTTTCAACTCTCGTGCTCGCACCCTTTAACGGGTGGAATCTCTTTTCTAGACTGCCGTCATACCATTCACACGCTTGGTCAAGCGTGAAATCTTTCTCGAGGCTTTCTTCTTGTGAAGGGTTCCCTTTGAAGCAATTCTGGCAATGACCGGAATAGCCTGCTTGAGAGCCTCTTGAGCTTCATCTGCTGAACCGGCGACAACAGCCTCGTCTACTTTGCGAATTGCTGTTTTCATTCTAGTTCTGTTGCTTTTATTGCGCAAACGACGAACCTGGGATTGACGGTTTCTTTTTTCAGCTGATTTATGATTGGCCACAGATATACTCCTTCTTTATTATTCTCATATATTCCAATCGGCGCGCCGATTATAATCAATTCAACCTGCTATTGGAAACTGGAACAGCCGGTATCGATAATTCTTTCCACAAGTGAGCAGTTTATAAAGCAAGAAGGTTATAAAGTCAACATATATCATCAAATACTCCTCTAAGTGGTAAATCTCAAAAAAAACGATCTATTTGACACGATACATGAAGATGAGATACTGTTATGTTGTAGAATTCTCACGCCATTCGCCTTCGTGACTGCTCGACAAGTTGAAAGAACAATCACGATGGCATATGAGCCTGTCCGAGAATACCCTTTTCCTCAACTCTTCGTTATTTATGAAAAACAATGCTCGCAATATCAACTATATGGCTGCGCTTGTTTTTCCTAAATGCCTCGATTTGAGAAAAATGTTTATTCTCGGACAAGCTCATAGTACAATTGACAGTCATTTTTTTAAAGCAGAACGCACTGCAAAAGGACAGAGTAATGGGTTTTCCAAAGGTTGTATTCAAAATAGTAGAAAATCAGCAATGTCCTCTTTATGCATATGGCGATTCCTTCGAACTTACCGGAATTGCCATTCCCCTGACCAAGGAGTCCGAAAACAGTTTTATCACAACTTCAATTGTCAAATATCCTTCTGAAAAAAAAGCATGCAAGATCCTTACAGGCGATCTTGGCAAGATACTTATACAGTATGAGCGTGGCGATAAAATCCCGGTTTGCATGATAAGCTGCAGTTCCTGTACCGGTTCTATTAGAATTGAACACACTAAGGATGAGGAACTCTTAAACCATTCTGATGCATATTCCAATGAACTTGGATCAATGATTCATCTTTTAAGTGATTTTGCTTTCTTTAAAAATATAGACAGCGAACACTTAGATACTGTTATTAACTTCTTTAAACTCAACACATATGAAACCGGCGATATTGTGATAAAAAAAGGAGACCAGGGTGGCAGGTTTTATATTATTGTCTCGGGAACCGTCGATGTGCTGAATGATGGAGGGTTAATCATTGCCACGCTCGATACGGGAAATGTCTTCGGCGAAATGAGTCTCATCTGCAATGAAAACGTCAACGCAACAATACAGGTCAAAAACCCAGCTCAAATCCTTTATATTGACCGATCAAATTTCAATAAAATCCTCGATTATTATCCGGCCATCCAGCTCTATTTTTCCAGGCTGATAGCCGGAAGACTAAATGAATCCAATAAAATACGGGCTGAGGACCTCGCCTCAGGAATGATAGGAAATCTTTCTGAAATTCCTCCTGAAGCACTTTTCCAGACGTTGAACATGAACAGCAAAACGGGAATCCTGACTATCACTGAACTTTCCGGTGACACAGGAACAGCCAGGTTCTCGTTCAGGCAGGGTTCACTCATCAAAGCTAAATATGACGAATACGCAGGCGACCTTGCTTTCTACCAGATACTCAAAGAAGGCTCAGGGCGCTTCAGGTTCACTCCAGGCATTTCTCCTGAGGATTTCAATACTCCGGAAATAGGGTTTTTCATGAAACTTTTAATGGAAGGCATGCGAAGGCTGGACGAAGGGAAACACAAACAGGTAAATTGATTTCTTCTAACCCCGACGAGCGGGATGAGTACCTTGGTGGTGTAACTATTTAGTTAATTTAAAAAAATCTCTGTTTTCTTGTTTTTTATGACAGAAGTTCAGGAGTAAGATGCTAGTCAAGTTTACCAAAATAGTTGAAGGTTGAGAGTTTACCATATTTGCCGCTGTTAACAAGACGCTCTTTGAGTTCCAGAAGTTCTCTTTTCCCCGTCGGTCCTGAAGAAATATCAACCACACCATAATCAACCCCCATCTCCTTTAATTCAAACAGCCAGGGAAGAAGCGAAAAAGGTTTT
>CAXMTO010000442.1:0-5640 GCA_964196355.1 uncultured Myxococcota bacterium | reverse complement strand
TTATTGGGTAACCCGATCCAATTAAGACAAATGATGGATAACTTGATTGGAAACGCGATTAAGTATACGCCTGAAAATGGAAAAATTGATGTGACCGCTAAAAAAGTTGGTGACAATGTGGTTATCCAAGTCTCTGATACTGGGGCTGGAATTCCAGAAGAAGAACATTCAAAAATCTTTGATAAGTTTTATCGATTAACTCCAGAACAGTATTGAACAGGATCCAGATACACATTATTTGTATGTGTGCAATAAGAATCCGTTAAAAATCACGAAATAGAGGTAACACTTTCCCCTTGGGTTTGTTTGCTCAGGAGTGGTTCAATCCATTCCCAAATTTCTTTTTTTGTTCTTATATCAAATTCAGTTAATTCTCCGATGGCATCTTGGATTTTTTTCTTTACCGGCTCAAGATACTTTGAAGATTTCAGGTGAATATCAAGCCATGCTCTGCAACGACGACGAACATTTTCCTGGATACTTTCAGATACGTTTATAGCGGCAGATGCCAAGTCAACGATTACTGCAAAAGATGGCTGCGATTGCTTTTGTTTATCTTCAAGTTGTCGTCTTTCAGACTCCAGTAAAGATTTGTATAAATATTTATCACGACAGTACTCGTGGTATTGAGCATCATCCAGCTCTTGCTGGATGTTCTTGAGAATGCCAAAGAAATACGACAGATTCTTTCTGTCTCTGTTACGGTCAACTGCTGTCATAAAGGCTTTTTCAGTTTTATGTATTGCCTCTATGCTATACGACTTGATGCTGTATTCGGCTCGACGAAATGATGGAGTATCAATATCAAGAGCATGCTTTTCAATGACCCAGTGTAATGTTTCAAGCTTGCTTTGCTCTTCCCCAGAATCCTGCCGATTCTGATTGTGCTGTATAAGCCTTGCCCGCTCCTGTTGTCGTACTTTTTCACTTGATTCCACCTCCATTGCAGATTGAGGAAGTATACCGTTTTTACGCAGGGGCAATTTGTTGCGCATCTTCATATAAAGAGAAACCAAGGCACTGAGCACAGTTTTACCTAAATTCTCCAGGGTGGAAGAGTCTATTTTTATAGTCTCAAGCACCTCTTTAAGCTGGCTGAAAGCACCTTCTGCTATACCGTTCCCTTTGGGATTAGCCGGGCCAACCGGTACAATTTCAATATCATGATCGCTAAGCCATGTTCTGACCTCCTCACTTAAGTTTGCACTACCATGATCAAACACAACGCCAAGCGGAAAGCCATAATCCCTTACATGTTGCTTGAGAACAGCAAGAACAGCTTGCGAGGTTTCGCTTTCACTGATATCAAATCCTGTATGATTAAAGCTGCCAACATCCACGCCAAGTTCAAGGTTGAATTTGTATAACTCTCCATCAATATTCAGTTTTATCTCACTTCCATCAATACTCAGAAGACTGTTTGGAATCCGTTTGCAGAGATTTCTATAAAAAGCTGGTCTTTTTATACGGGTATTTGTTGCCCATAAGTCATTGGCTATCAGGATTTCTCGAATAGTTTCTGTTCCAAGAGCGACATCACAGGCCATATTGACCTCTTGGCTAAAGGACTCAATGAGTATTCGCTCCTCTTTCTCGAGTTTTTCCTGAGCCAGATCTACTATCAGGCGAACCATTTTTGCCGTAATCTTAACACTCTTTCCACGTCTTTCTTCTTTTTCGTAAGGTATCAGGTTAACGTCAAAGTTCCTGTCCCAATCCATAAGAGTCGTAGGATTCATTCGCAAAGACCAAGCAACCAAATATGCCGACCGGGATTGGTTACGCAGGAAACACACTGCTATTTCTTGTTCTTTTTGTGGAGTGTGTTTTTTTTAAAAAGGATTTCATCCACACGGTGAATTTGCCATGCCAGTTTAAGCCCTTCATGTTGAAAGTTCAGTTCGTCATGATTGTGCAAAAGCTCTGCATGGCTACTCCGAAGGGTTGATAGTTCCTCACTTAATGCCTTTTGCTTATCCTGCTGTTCCGTTTCATGTTGAGCTGCCCACTTGTAGCCGGTCTTGCGGGAAATACCGGCAGTTGAGCAAATATCACTTATACTTGCAGCTTTAATTCCTTTTTCTTTCTGTATCCGTTTGGCACGAATCAGAATTGCGACATCATCAGGGCTTAGATTCTGTTCCATTGTGACCTCCTTGAAAGACAAGAGACTGACCTAAAACATTCAAGATTATTTGACCATTGTCAGTTCTGCTTATGTTAAGCAGACTACGAGCAAGAGTACAGTTCTCCTGCTCAAGGTTCACGCCTTTGCTGATCTTGTCAAGCACCTTTCTGCTTTGGCCGTGAAAACGCTCGCCAGGTGTCAGCGCTCCACCTATTCCCTGGTGCGAACGATGATAATTATAATGATCCACCCATTCTTCCACACCTGCAACTGCATGACCCAACGTAGAAAACTGCTTCTGTTTAAAGAGTTCGCTTTGAATACGACGATTAAGCGCTTCTACCTTTCCCAAGGTCTGAGGGTGATGAGGGCTGGCGTGGATATGATCTATCCTTGATACCTCAAGCCATTGTTCAAAACGATTGATTCCACGCCAGGAATAAAAAACAAATCCACGATCAGTAAGCAATTCCCCCATTTTACCATATCTCTGAATGGCTTCATCGACCAAATCAATAATACAGTCAACTGAAGTTGCTTCAAGAACACGGAAGCCAAGGATAAATCTTGAATAATCGTCGATAAGCAGAATGACATAAACCTTAAGCTTATTGATATAGCGTTCAAGGATATCCATTTGGGCAAGCTCAAGCGGGCGGGTTGCCTCGTAACGGTTCCATTTGCGCGGTTTTGTGTTCTTTCCCTTTGGTGACTTATATCCGTTTCCTTTAAGTATTTTTCTGACCGTACCTATTGAAATAGTTATGCCCTGTCGTCTGAGTTGATTGCGAACTTGACCCGGGCCGTAGCCTGGATTTTTATCCCAAACATCAATGGTTGCCTTCTCTTGCTCATTGGTGATTTCTTTTACACCACGTCCTGGGCGAGCAGGCTTATAGGCCAGATATGCCTGCTTACCTAATGCTGACAGTTTACTACGCCAGGTATAAACTGTCGTGTAGTGGAGTCCGGCAATTTCCGCTGCTTTG
This sequence comes from uncultured Myxococcota bacterium, assembly GCA_964196355.1. Lineage (GTDB taxonomy): Bacteria > Desulfobacterota > Desulfobulbia > Desulfobulbales > Desulfocapsaceae > Desulfomarina. The sequence continues at coordinate 2,523 of CAXMTO010000442.1, read as the reverse complement.
TCTACGCCAATATCCTTGGCACTCATCAAAATTGCGTATTTTTCTTCCTGACTGAAATGCCTCTTCTTATCCATGTTATTTCTCCTTCATAATTGCAGGAGAAAGTGTTACCTTGTTTGGGTGTGAAATCTACGGTTTTATATTAGCCGAAACATGTATAAAGCTCGCATTAGAACGTAAACAACGGACATTCCGCACGTTCATAATACAGTTTTAACAATTAACAATCTCCAGATAATAACAAGTATTAAGTGATAATAATTACCACAATAATGACTCTAACTACTTGATATTACGAATAAAAAATAATACTAGCTTTTTTTGATGAAATAGTCAATACTATTCTGATCAACAAAGATAATTTCTTTCAAGGATCAGATTATGCCAAGAATGGATACCATACTTAAAAGGTTAGATGTTTTCCCTTTAGTCAAACACTATATTTCGGAATTGGGATTATATGAATTATTTGACGAGTTTGTACCCAACGACAACAATTGTGAAATACCTCCAGCCCAAGTTCTTTGCACGATGGTAGTAAATATTGTCGTGTCTGCAAGGCCGCTGTATAAAATTGATGAATGGTTACAGGAATACATGGACGGGATATCAGAATCTGATGAAGATTCAGCCAAATACAATGATGACCGGCTCGGACGCACCTTGGATTCATTATTTCGCGCAGATCGTAACACGCTCATGGCACTTGTGTCCATAGCAGCCATTAAAGTTCATCAGCTTATAATAGAGGCTATCCATAATGACTCCACATCAGTCAGCTTTGCGGGCGCATATAACAAGCAAAGTTTGAAAGCCGCTCTGATTAAATATGGTTTCAGCAAAGACCACCGACCGGACTATAAACAACTCGTCTTTGGCTTGAACATTACTGAAGATGGCCATGTTCCCATTAGTTACAATTTATTTGACGGTAATCAGGCTGATATCACCACCCATATTCCGAACTGGGATGGATTGCGTAATTTCCTGGAAACAGAAGATTTTCTGTATGTTGCAGACACAAAACTCTTTTCATTTGACAATACAAGTCACATCGACGAAAATGGCGGACGGTTTATTACGCCGATGCCCAAAAATCGTAAAGAAGCTAAAGCATTTCTTGAACGTCTCCGTCAAAGCGAAGAAATCATCTGGGAAATAGCTTATACTCAAAAAAATAGTCGCAACAAGAACGAGACTATAATTTACAAAACGTATGATCAGGAAGAGACGAAGGAAGGATATATTATTATCTGGGTTCACTCCAGCAACAAAGAAAGACGAGACCGTAATACTCGCACAAGACGTATCACTAAAGCAGAGAAGGAACTGAAAGCAATATCATCAAAGCTCAATAAATACACTCTCAAAACCAGGGAGCAAATCGAGAGGGCTGTAAGCACTGCCTGCAAGGATGCCAAAAAGTTTGTGACGGTAGAGATTGTGGAAAAGCAGAGCATAGAAAAGGTAAAAATCGGGCCAGGCCGACGAGGTCCCAAGAGTAAATACAAGAACAAAAAAACTATCACCTACGATCTGCAATGGTCTCGCAATGACGAAGCCATAGAGCAGGCATCCAAAAGTGATGGAATTTTTCCACTTGTAACCAATGACGCATCATTATCTGCGGCAGAAGTTTTGCGGACGTACAAGAAACAACCTTTTTTAGAGAAACGTTTTTACACAAAAAAGTCAGTGCTTGAAGTTGCCCCTGTGTTTTTGAAAAACAATGAACGTATTGAGGCTATGATGTTTTTGTACTTTCTTGGATTGATGATAGTCAGTTTGCTTGAAAGAAATGTTCGCAGCCAGATGCTGAAGGCAGAGATACGCAACTTGCCGATATTGCCGGAGGGCATGAACACCAAAACGCCAACCTGGAATAATATATGCTATTTTTTTAGAGCAGTACATTTGGCTTTGATCACCAAAAGTGGCAAGATAATACAATCCACAGTGAAAGGGGTAACAGAATTGCACGAACAGGTACTCAGATTACTCAAAGTACCCAGCAATGTGTACTATAAATTACGAGATAATTGGTGGCTTTTTGAATTTCAATAATTCCAGGTGAAAAAATGATCTGAAATTAATTGAGAAAACTCTTGGTTGCTCGTGCGGAATGTAAGTTATAATGGATGATACCAGAAAATATACCGTTGTAATTATGATTGCCTGGCTTGTCGTCGGCACGGTTACTCTGGTCTGGAACCTGTACGATGACCTCGACGAACGGCAACAACTGGCATTGCAGTCCGCCCGGAGTTTAATGGCCAATATTCGCTATACAAGGGCATGGAACGCGCGGCATGGTGGTGTCTATGTGCCTGTAACCGATAAGGATCGGCCTAATCCATTTCTGGATGACGTAAACCGGGATCTGGAAACAACGAATGGAATACGGCTCACCAAGATTAACCCAGCATATATGACCCGTCAATTATCTGAAATTGCTTCTGAATATGGAGGAGCGCAATTTCATATCACCAGCCTCAACCCCATTCGATCCGAAAATCGCCCCAG
>CAXMTO010000441.1:0-7884 GCA_964196355.1 uncultured Myxococcota bacterium | reverse complement strand
CTGGGAAATGGGCTTGGAAGGAAGCGGGACAAGGAATTTTATCACGCCGTCCAAATGGTATTTCAGGACCCCTATGCCTCACTCCATCCACGTCAAACTGTTGACCATGTGTTATCCGAAGCGCTGTCTCTACACGGTTTTGATGAGCCGGACAGGCGCATTGTTCAGATACTTAATGATGTCGGCCTGGAGCAGTCTTTCCGTTTTCGCTGGCCTCATCAGCTTTCCGGCGGTCAGCGCCAGCGGGTTGCCATTGCCCGGGCACTGATTATTGAGCCGTCCATCCTCCTGCTGGATGAGCCGACTTCGGCATTGGATGTTTCCGTTCAGGCGGAAATTCTCAATCTGCTGTCAAGGTTGCGCAGTGAACGGGATTTAACCTATCTTATGGTTTCCCACGATCTATCCGTGGTAAGTCATATGTGCAGCGAGATTGGTGTAATGAATCAGGGTGAAATTGTCGAAATGCTTGATGTAGCTGAATTGCGGGCCTTGAAAGCCAAACATCCCTATACAAAACAGCTGCTGGATGCCAGCGTACAAAAACGAAGGGAAAGTTAATGGCTTATAGCCCCCGTGAAGGGTGTAAAAAGCAGGCAAATAGGGTCTGAGCTATTAAAATGTGTTGCGGATATTGTGAAGGGATTGTTTCACAGCTATGCCAAGTTGATCAAGGGTGTACGGTTTTGTGACGAAGTGGGAGATACCAAGTTCTCGAATTTGTGCTAATTCTTCATTTTCTGAAAAACCACTGACAACAATCGCTTTCTGCCGGGGATTAATTTTCAGTATTTCCTCGTATATCTCTCTCCCATTCATCCCGTTCTCCAAAATCATATCCAAAATAACCAGATCCACCGGAGTCTTTCTGTAGAGTTCAAGAGCTGCTTTGCCAGTGGTTACCGTGAGAATACTATACCCTATACCGGTGAGCAGATTTCGCGTTGTCAGGCACTGGGTTTCCTGATCATCGACCACCAGAATAACTTCTCCATTACCCTGCAATGCCTTGAGAGATATCGCTGGATTGCTGCAGAGCTCCACGTCAGATGTTGAGGGTATGAATATCTCAAATGAAGTCCCTTCCGTCCCACTCTTGATATCAATAAACCCATCATGCTCATGGACTATAGACCAGACAATAGCCAGACCAAGCCCCGTGCCGCTTCTGCCCATTATTTTTTTGGTATAAAATGGTTCGAAAATATGATCAAAATCTTCAACCTGAATGCCGGGGCCATTATCTGAGACAGTGACCTTTACATAATCACCAGCAGTTATTTCTTCATATGCCATAACCGGCTCAGCGAGGTGCACATTTTCAGTTGTGATGACAATAGAACCATCCTTCTCCAAAGCCTCCATAGCATTCCCAAATAAATTCATCAAAACCTTGATTATGTGCATCTCTGAGCAATAGACGTTAGGCAAATTGCTCCCCAGACGTGATGCAATTGTTATCTTTGGAAACTTTTTGAGGTAATTCTTATGTTCTATGGAGGCTAAATGACTGTAAATAATGGCGTTAAGGTTTTTTACTGTCCTGTAATCCTTCATCCCGCCGCGTGCTATAGTCACAAGGTCCGAAACTACAGAAGCTGCACGCCTTCCTGCTTCCTGAATGATTTTGACGGATTTCCGGTGTTTATTGGACTCGTCCATCTCCATAAGCATAATCTCGGGAAAACTGACTATGCCTGCGAGAATATTGTTGAGATCATGGGCAACAGAACCTGCCATCAACCCAAGAGCCTCCATTTTACTTGCTTTGGCAAGCTGTAACTGGAGATCAAGTTTTTCCTGTTCCGCTTTTTTTCTCTCGGTTATATCCCGTATTGCGCAAACGCGTAATTTTTGTCCCTGAAATTCTATGTAATTGGTTCGAGTTTCAAGGGAAAAGTCCGAACCATCCTTTCTCACCCCGACAACTTCATGAGAACCAATGATCCCTTCCTCAATCCTCCTCTGAATCTCTATTAACGACTCCTCAGAAAATATTTTCCCTAATATGTGTTCTCCTTTGAGGTCATGTTTTTCATAGCCAAACATGTCAAAAAATTGTTTGTTGGCTTCAACGATAAGTCCATTATCGTGAACAATAACCCCTTCCCAGGAAGCCTCAGAAAGTGTCTTAAATCTCCTCTCGCTCTCATGCAGCTCTCTTTCCAGCTTGGCGTGCCTGAGTGCCTTTTCGATAGTTGCCTTGAGCAGATCATGGACTATCGGTTTCCTCAGGTAGTCGTAGGCTCCATTTTTCATGGCGGCCACAGCAGTTTCGACTGCGGTGTTGCCTGTCATCATGATGACAGGCATCGTGACGAACAATTCTTTTATGCCGTCAAGCGTTTCAACACCATCCATATTAGGAAGATCAACATCAAGAAGAACGAGGTCAAACAGCTTTTCGCGGAGCAACTCCAGCGCCTCTTCCCCACTCAAGGCGATAGTGCACGGATAATCGTCTGCCAGAAGGATTTGCTGAAGGCTCTCAGCAAATCGACGCTCGTCATCAACCAGAAGGATATGGGGAGAAGTGCTCATACTCAGCCTCATTCTTGATTATCGATTTCTGGACGATTAAACGGCAGAGAGATGGTGAAATGTGTCCCCTTTTCCCTGCTGCTCTCACACTCTATTGTTCCGCCAAGATCATGAACAGCCCTGTGAACGATGGAAAGCCCGAGGCCAGAATGCCCCTGTTCCTTTGTTGTCATAAAAGGTGCAAAGAGTTTTTCCTGGATTTCTTCTGGAATCCCGGGACCATCATCGCTCAAGGTAATTATTGCTCTCCCTGACCCATTTTTTCCGACTTTACTTTTGGTCGTAATGGTTATTGAACCACCGCTCTCTATAGCCTCAGCGGAATTTTTCACGAGGTTGATGATAATCTGTTTGAGCGTATCTTTTTCAGTTACAAATTCAACGAGCAGAGGGTCGGGGGAAAAAAGAACCTTAATATCTGCAGATGCGAGCAGGGACACGTCCAGAATCCCGATCAAACTGTTGATCAGTTCATTGACATTGACCTTTTCTACTTGCTGGACGGCACTTGTGGTCAAGTCGCTCAACTGCCCTATTATTGTGGATACCCGGGTTATCTCCTCCCCAAGTATTTGCAGCTCCTGCTGTACCTCAGTGTTATCCGGCAACTTAATTTCCAGCAGCTTCAGATAATTACTCATTATTCCAAGAGGATTATTCACTTCATGTACAATTTTTCTTGCAGCCAGGGTTGCCGTGGCCATACGCTCAACCTGGAGCTTATGTGCCTCTTTTTGCTTCATATTGTCCAGATGCAGTGATATGGCTGTTTGGTCTGCGATTAACTGCAACTGTTTGTGATGGCGAGACACATCCTCTTTGTTTTCCTCTGGTACATTGAGCACAATGACTCCAACCTGTTCCTGTTTCACAAGCATGGGCAAGTACATTATCCCTTTACCGTTTATAACATTGAAGAGTTGTACGTCTGCAAGGTTTGTCAACTGTTCTTCACCTTGAAAAAAGGTCTGAATCCTGTTTTCTGTCAATGCTCTGAGAACCATACTGGTACTGTTTTCAACTGGAAGAATAAGGTCTTGAACTAACTCCCTGCAGCTATTTTCTGTAGAAGTATGTCCCATAAGTCTTTTGGTATCAGAATCGTAGAGTAAAAAGAAAACGGTCTTACAGGCAAAAAGTATGCGGATTATTTCCTCGGTGGCTGCCAGGGTGGAATTTTCTCCCTCTGTCTGTATGAGTTTTTTAAGAAAACCCGTTAGAAGGGAATCTTTTTTTATCTGCCGGGCAAGCTCCTGGTTCTTCCCAAGAAAAGCACTCGACTCATCCTTGCTGCCTTCCTTATGCAAAAACCGATGCTGCTTACCATTTTTAGGTACAACAGGAACTGCAGCTTTTGGAATTTTTATGTTAACGTCCAGCTCCTGAGCTATTTCTATGACCTCTTCTTTCGCACCTTCCACAATCTCAAGCATTTGTGCCCTGTCAAGCCCCAGAAGATCCCTGCCCTGGCGATAGGCAAGATAGAGTTTTGTTTCTTCCAGTTCTGAAATTTGATTGGCGAGATAGATTATCTTAACAAGAGGAAAACCCTCTTGGATCTGTTCCATGGATCCGTGATGATATAGAGCTGTATCGGCAATAAATGGACCTATCTTCCACTCTTTAAGTAACCTGAAGCCAGCTTCACAGTGGGTAATACCAATCTGCAATTCTTCTTCGGCACAACATTCTGCACCTTTAGCCTGTTCCTCCCGGATAAGAGCGGATTCTTCTGGAAAATTCGCGAACAGGAGAAGGTGCCCGATATTATGCAGAAGCCCTGATAAGTAAGCCTCCTCAACGTTCGTATAATTTGCTGCCTTGGCAATCCTTTTGCCCAGAGTGGCGCAGAGCAGAGAATGATACCAGAATTCGCCTATTCTAAAGGATTTACCATTTCCCAGTCCTTTAAAAACCTGCTCGACGGAGGCGGTTACCGCCAGGTTTTTAATTGTAGAAGCCCCGAGGTAAACGACAGCCTGACCAAGATTTGAAAAAGTCCTGTTCAGGCCGAAGTAGGTGGAATTCACCAGTCGCAAAACCTTGACACTGAGAGAAGTGTCCTGGGCAACAAGCGGCGCAACCATGCTGATAGGGATATCTTCATCATCACAGACATCAATGAGTTTAACAAGTATATGTGGAAGAGATGGCAGTGGTAATGATCTCTGTATATTTGAAAATAATTGCTCTTTACTCTTCATTCAGATAGGTACCCCAAAAGTTTAAATAAAAGATGATTGCTGAAATGATTTCATATAAAGGTTTAATTGTCAAGTTCTACAGGATATTCGGGATTTTCCGTCCAATAAATTTTCCAGTTTTCTATTAACCTCTTCGACCTGTTTTATATTTTCCTTAAAACAAAAAAAAGCTGCCTGACGACAGATAGAACTCGCGGTAATAATGTTTACTGTTTCAGTCGTGGCGGAAAAAAAACCGCTATGGTAAATTGGCCTCGTTTCAGCTTGAATAGAGGATGTTGTACCAAAGCAATCTCTTTCCTTTTTTTTGGAAAGAATTTTGTGAAGGTATCTGCGCCCTCATACTCAACTTACTCTAATATTTTAATGATTTAAACGTATTACAAAAATGAGCATTTTAAAAATATATGAATACCCTGATCCTGTCTTACGTAAAAAAACTGTAAAAGTTACAGCTGTTGACGAAGAACTCACAAAACTCGTTGAGGATATGGCGGATACGATGTATGACGCGCCGGGAATTGGGCTAGCCGCCCCTCAGATAGGAAGATCCGTTAAGCTAATTGTGGTTGATACAACAGTGCAGATTGATGGTGAAAAAGAGTATATGTCAATGGTAAACCCAGAGATCATTGCACACGAAGGCATCCAGCTTGATGAAGAGGGTTGTCTATCAGTTCCTGAGCTGACTGCCAATGTCAAACGATACAAAAGGATAACTGTCTCTTATCAAAACCTTGAAGGCCACACTCAGGAATTCTCTACCGAGGGACGCTTTAGTGTCGTACTGCAGCATGAAATTGACCACTTGAACGGCATTCTATTTTTGGACCACCTCAGTTCACTCAAGAGGGGGTTATATAAGAAAAAAGTGAAGAAATGGTTGGCAGACAAATGACAATCTCATCATGATCTGAGATTTTACTTATACCCCCTTGTGGGGTGTTAGATGGTCAGGCAAAAGCCTTTATCTGCGATGCCATCAATAAAGAGGAGACAGTATGTCTAAGCAACCGTTGCGAATTATTTTCATGGGTACTCCAGATTTTGCAACATCAAATCTTCAGGCCCTGATCAATGGTCCTGACGATGTTGTAGCTATTGTCACCCAGCCGGATCGTCCAAAAGGCAGGGGAAAACATCTGACACCACCGCCCGTAAAGTTGCTTGCTGAATCTGTTGACATCCCTGTTCTGCAACCGGCCAAAATCAGGACAGAAGAATTTTCAAACGGTTTGCTCAGCTATCAGCCGGATCTTATTGTGGTTACCGCTTACGGAAGAATTCTACCGCCCTCTCTGCTTGAACTGGCGCCAATGGGATGTATTAACGTCCATGGCTCACTCCTTCCTCTGCACAGGGGTGCCGCCCCGATTCAGTGGTCTGTGATCAAAGGCGATAAAGAAGTTGGCGTTACCATTATCCGGATGGATGAAGGCATGGATACCGGAGATATACTGCTGAAAGCGAGTATCTCGAGCGCACCTGATGAAACAGCCGGTACTCTTTTTGATAAACTGGCGCAACTTGGCAACGAGACTCTGCTCAAAGCCATACAGGGATTAAAAGGTGGTACAATAGCACCGACGCCACAGGATCACAGTATAGCGACAGAAGCTCCGATGTTGAAAAAAACTGACGGCTTGATCGAGTGGTCAAAAAATGCAGGAGAACTCGAATCACTTATACGAGGTCTTGACCCCTGGCCTTCGGCTTTTTGCTTTCTAGACAGTAAACGTCTGCGGCTCTTCAGGCCTGAGGTTGTCTATAAGGACAACGACGCTCAACCGGGAAGCCTGCTCCGGGCTGATAAACGTGGTCTTCTTATTGCCTGCGGCAAAGATACTCTTCTTATTAAAGAGATCCAGCCGGAAGGTAAAAAACGCATGACGGTTGAGGCTTTCCTTTGCGGCTGCTCTCTTGAGCCGGGAACTCTTTTTTACACCCCTTAGCAGCTTAAATTCCATCATAAAGAGCGAATTTATCTTAAAAATTTGCAATATCAATATACAATGAAAATTATTTACGCCGACTGCTTCTCCGGTATCAGCGGTGACATGCTGCTGGGTGCCCTTATCAATTGTGGGATGGACCAGCAGGTGCTGCACTCTGAACTTGACAAATTGTCCCTTGGCGACTTTGAATTCCTGGTTGAACAGAAAACTGATCAATCTATTTCCGGCTGCAAAGTTACGATCTGCAGCAAGCGCAGGCAGGAACTGCGTACTCTGCCTGCCATCATGGAAATCCTTGACAGCAGCGGCCTGGATGACGCCGTAACCGCCAGGTCTGCAGCAGTTTTCAGGACTCTTGCTGAAGCTGAAGCAAAAGTACATGGAATTGCTGTTGAAAAGGTACATTTCCACGAGGTCGGTGCCCTTGACACCATAGTCGATGTGGTCGGCACTGTAATAGCACTGCACCAGATGGGAGTACAGAGGCTGATCTCGTCACCTCTGCCGCTTGGAAGAGGGTTTGTCAACTGTGCCCATGGCAGCTTGCCACTGCCAGCTCCTGCTGTCTGTGAGCTTCTCCGGGGGATCCCCATCTATGGAGTTGAAATAAAACAGGAATTAGTCACGCCCACTGGAGCCGCTCTAATCCGTACTCTCGCTGATGAATTCGGCCCTATGGTCCCTATGACAATAAGCGCTGTCGGCTATGGGGCTGGGACACATTCTCTGCCTAACGATCAACCCAATTTGCTGCGGCTGATCGCCGGTTATGCCCAGCAGGTAGATGAGAATCAGACCGTCGAGGTGATTGAAACCAACCTGGATGACTGGAGTCCCGAAATCTTTCCCTATCTCTGTGATCGTTTATTTGCAAAAGGGGCGCTCGATGTCAGTTTAACCCCTATTCAGATGAAGAAAGGGCGCCCCGGATTCACCCTTCAGGTTATCTGTTCCCCTGTCCATGCACTTGATATGAAAGACATTATCCTGACAGAAACGAGTGGCATTGGATTACGTTTTCGTAAAGAAGCCCGCCAGACCCTTGCCCGTGAAGAGGTCATTCTTCTGACATCCTGGGGTGAACTCAAAGCAAAAAAAGTTCAAACCCCCTCCGGCCCTGTAATATACCCTGAATATGAAGAATGTAAAAAAGTTGCCGCCAAACATCACATTCCACTTCAGGA